>NZ_JBFTZM010000004.1:0-492406 GCF_056406795.1 Neorhizobium sp. P1_A6
CGGTCAGGTCCGGTCAGGTCGTTCCCGTCGAGCTGGCCCCTGAACAGTTTGTAGTTGGCATCGCTTTGATGCTGATCTTTCGGCCTCAGGGTGGAGAAGCCTTTCGCAACGCCTTTCAGTTCAGCGTTTCCAGCAATCAGCGCTCCGGATGAATTCCGGAGGGTGTAGATCGTCTCTTCGCCTCGGATCGCCGGACCATGGCTGTTGATCATGCTGATTGCGCCCGGGAGACCGCGAGCCTCGTAGGCTGAACCGATTTCCCTGTATCGCTCCATAACGTTTGCGTTGAGCCGGTCGTCGAGAAAGTTCAGCACCATCTGGTAGGCGATGACGTTGGCTGCGAGGTAGGAGACGACAAACAGCGATATGTAGAGGAAGGCAAGCCGGACAGCCGTGCTCTTGAAGAAGCTACCGCCGCGCATGCAGGCTGTAGCCGGTGTTGCGGACGGTGTGCAGGAGCGGGAAATCGAACGGTTTGTCGATCTTCGACCGCAACCGGCTGATATGGGTTTCGACCACGGAGCTTTGTGGATCGAAATTGAAGTTCCAGATCCTCTCCAGAAGCATCGTTTTGGTGAGCACCCTTCCCTCGTTTCGCATCAGAAGCTCCAGCAGCGTGAATTCTCTCGGCAGCAGTTCAAGAAGCACTCCAGCTCGTTCGGCAGTTCGCTTGACCAGATCAAGTTCAAGATCCCCTACGCGCAACTTCGTCTTCTCCGCAGCCATTGGCGGACGTCTGAGCAACGCGTTGATCCTCGCCGTCAGCTCCGAGAAGGCGAAAGGTTTCACGAGATAATCATCGCCCCCGGCTTCGAGACCCTCGACGCGGTCATCGACACCGCTCATGGCCGTGAGGAAAAGAACCGGGGTTCGTACGGAGGCTGCACGAAGGCTCTTTACCAGCGTCAGTCCGTCCAGTGCTGGAACCATCCGGTCCACGATCATCACGTCATAGGAAGTGTCAAGTCCGGCGGTCAACCCATCCCTGCCATCGACAACCCAATCCACGACATGTCCAGCCGACGTAAAACCTTTGAGGATATAGCTGGCCGTCTTCTCGTCATCTTCTATGAGGAGGATTTTCATGAGGCTTCCGGTTTGTAGAGCAGTATTTTGGTCGGGCGCTCTGCTATGCTCCAAGCGGCACAATTCAGGTTTTGTTGCAGCAGGATCTCAGCCCCGCCTAACCCGTGATAGCCGCGGCGGCAAGCTGTTCCACCTTACAAATTTGTAAACTTGGCGAAAGGCGGCCGACAAAGCCGCGATCTAACGTCCTCACGCTGCACCACGCAGTCGAACGAGGAAAAGATCATGAATTCCAAGCTCCTAATCCTATCGGTTGCTTTCGCAGCCATTACAGTTCCCGCTCTGGCAAACGGCCCGTTGGCCTCCGGAGCGTCTCATGTGGATGCTATTGTTCTGGGGCACGGCAAACCCGGAGAAACCGCTGTTGCCAAGTCAAATAGCAACGTCACGTTCCGGGTCCTCGACAATGGCATCGTTGAGCGCACCAACAAGCGGTTCGGGACCGTTTCCGTAACCAATCCGCGTGCTGAGCTGCATAAATCCCGCGACAACCGCTGACCTCGGCACCGTCCGATTCGGCGCAGACGAGTTTTCAACTGCCGTCGATCGGCCATTCCCGGCTCAACATTCAAGACATCGGCAACTCGTCGACCATGGTCGCTAACTCCAGTGATCGGCAATTCTGAAGGAATATCACAATGATGAAAGCAGCTTCCGCTGCCACGCTTTTGGCCGCAATTTTCCTGAGCGCCGCCGCCCTGGCCCAGGAAGGTAATTACTACGAAGGGGCTGACCGCAACCCTCCGCTGGAAGCATCAGCAGCGCGGGACGCCAGCTACGGATATACCGGATCGATCAACAATCCGGCGCTTCGTAGCGGTTGGGACACGAGCCCGAAGACAACCAACAGCGGCGACTACTACGGTGGTTCGGACCGGCCCAATTAAAGCCACTGCAATTGGTGCCCGCTGAACTCAGATGCGGCGGGTCGCCCTTCGTGCCTTCGTTGCGTTGTTGCAATGCCACACGAACGACATGAAACAGTGGTTGAAAAAGGCGTCGATTGACAAGCTCGAAGGCACTGGCAATCCTCATAGGCATGAGTGGGATGTATCGAATCACATCTAAAGCGATGGCACTGATATTCAGGCTGGTGATGATCTCGTCACTGGCCGGGTACAGCTTTTCTGCTGTCAACGCCGCGATGCATCCTGAGAGTTCCGCCCAAATCTCGCAGATCCAGGATGATCATTCCTCTCGCCATGACGACGACGCTGTTGCGATGGCGGATGCAGATCATCACGGCGGCCAGCAAGATCACGGCAGCCCGGAGAAGTCCAAGAACTCCTGCTGCAAGGATTATTGCGGCGTTGCGGCCATCACATGCTCCGGCTCCTCGTTGAGCCATCCGCGCGTGGTTTCCATTCGCGAGTTCATTGACGACACGGACACCGTCGGTCAAAGGCCGAGCCTTCATCGTCCACCCAATATCTGAGAACTAGCACCCGCACTGCGGGTCTTGCTGTGCCTGTGCGCAAGTCGGCGCATCGGCGCAAGTGCGATCTTATTCTCGGATTTTCACCATGAAACGTTTGTTACTGGTGGTTGCCTTGCCGCTGTTTGCCAGCGGATGCGCATCCACATTGCCTGAAGTCGTTGCTTCAACAGACTACCCCGACAACCCGTCCGCCGTCAGGCCAGTCCGCTATCAAAGCTCCATTGGCAGCTACACCCATCGCATGCCCGTCGACCCGAAGCCCTGGCGCGGTCTCAACGACGCCCAGGCTCCGAAAAAAGGATGAGCGCGATGATTGCACGTCACATCAAGCTCGTGTCCGCCGTCGTGCTCCCTCTCGTCGCCGCTGGTTGCGTGACGACAGACTACTCGGCCAAAGACGCCGGATTCACGAACGCCTCGTCGAAAAGCAGCGAGGCAACCGGCAAACAGACCGTTTGGGTGCAAAACCGACAGCAGGCTGCGACAGTCCGCGACCGCGTGAAGGCGCTGATGGCCAGGAAGACCGTCGACGTCGAGACCGCCGTCCAGGTCGCTCTCCTGAACAACAAGGGCCTTCAGGCGTCTTACGCCGATTTGGGCGATAGTGCTGCGGATGCATGGCAGACGCAGCTTTCGGTCTTGCCGACCTTCTCCGTCGGCCTGACCGGTATAGGCACTCCCGGACTTGAGGCATATCGTGTTCTTGAAGGGGCTGTCGCGGCCAATATCCTGGCGCTGGCAACCTACGACAAGAACATCAAGCTGGCAGATACACGGTTCCGCCAGGCCCAGCTCAACGCAGCCATAGCCACGATTTCTCTGGCTGCCGAAACCCGTCGCGCCTGGATCAACGCCGTGGCGGCATGGGAGAATGTCGCCTACCTCAACCAGGCGAAGGCAGCCGCCGACGCTGCGTCCGAACTTGCCAAGAAGATCGGCGAAGCGGGATCGATGCCGAAGGGGGAACAAGCGCGGGAACACGTATTTTATGCGGAGCTGACCGGCGAGACCGCCAAGGCAAGGCTCGAAGCGAAGCTCGCCAAGGAAGAACTGATCAGGCTGATGGGCCTCTCCGGCTCCGACATCGACTTCCAGGTGCCCAACCGTCTTCCGACGCTGCCGAAGACACTGGTCAAACGCGACGACATCGAGGCTGAATCGATTCACAAACGCATGGACCTGCAGGTCGCGCGCCTGGAGCTTCAGGCAACCGCTCAGTCCTACAAGCTCGAAGACGTCACCCGCTTCGTCACCGACATCGAACTCGTCGGCACTTACGAAAAGGAACGCGAGCGCGACGAGGGCAAGATTCTTTCGGACGTCGCCAAGACGGCCTCGCTGGAGTTCACGATCCCGATCTTCGATTCCGGCCAGGCTCGCCTGCGAAAGGGTGAGCTCGCCTACATGCGGGCGGCCAATCAGCTGGCAGACCTTGCGGTCAATGCCCGCTCGCAAGCCCGCTCCGCTTACCTGGCCTACAAGTCGAACTACGACATCGCACGCCATTACCGAAACAACGTCCTGCCGCTGCGCAATGCAATCGAGCAGCAGTCCATGCTCACCTACAACGGCATGATCACCAGTACCTTCGAACTGATCGCCGACAGCCGCGACAAGATCGACTCCACCATCCTCGCCGTCAACGCCAGGCGCGACTTCTGGCTCGCCGAAGCAAGCCTTGCCCCCGTCGTCTATGGCGGCGGCACCGGTTCAGGCTCGACGGAAACCAAGGTCGCTTCGTCTGACGAGACCAAAAGCGGCGAAAACTGAGAAAGGAAACGAGAATGTTCAGTAGAAGACAATTGCTCGGGGCAGGTGCCGCCGGTGCCGCACTCGTCTCCTCCCAGGCCTGGGCCCAGACTTCGAACATGGGTCTGCCGGAGGCGGCCGTCATGGATTCCGCCGCAACCCAGGCGCCGGTTCGCCCATCCGTCGGTCCGGATTATAACCCGGTCGTGACCCTGAACGGATGGACCCTCCCCTTCCGGATGAACAACGGCGTCAAGGAGTTCCACCTGGTTGCGGAGCCGGTGGAACGCGAGATGGCCGAAGGCATGACGGCCTATCTCTGGGGTTACAACGGCCAGTCGCCGGGACCGACGATCGAGGCCGTCGAAGGTGATCGCGTTCGTATCTTCGTCACCAACAAGTTGCCGGAGCACACCACGGTCCACTGGCACGGCATGATCGTGCCGTCGGGGATGGACGGTGTGGGCGGTCTTTCGCAACCCCACATTCCCGTCAGCAAGACCTTCGTCTACGAGTTCGACCTCGTGAAGTCCGGCACCTTCATGTACCACCCGCATTCGGACGAGATGGTCCAGATGGCGATGGGCATGATGGGCTTCTTCGTCGTTCATCCCAAGGACCCGAAGTTCATGCCGGTGGACCGCGACTTCGTCTTCCTGCTCAGCGCGTACGACATCGATCCCGGCACCTATGTGCCGCGCGTCATGGAGATGACCGACTTCAATCTCTGGACCTGGAACAGCCGCATCTTCCCGGGCATCGATCCGCTGGTGGTCTCGAAGAACGACAAGGTCCGCGTCCGCGTCGGCAACCTGACGATGACCAACCATCCGATCCACATGCACGGCTACGACTTCGAGGTGACGTGCACGGACGGAGGCTGGGTCCGACCCGAGGCACGCTGGCCCGAGGTCAGCATCGATATTCCGGTGGGCGCCATGCGGGCCTACGAGTTCGATGCGAAATACGTCGGCGACTGGGCGATCCATTGCCACAAGTCGCACCACACGATGAACGCGATGGGACACGAAATCCCGACGTTCATCGGTGTCGACAAAAAGGAAGTCGCAAAGAAAATCCGACAGTTCCGTCCCGAATACGTCCCCATGGGCACCGCCGGCATGGCGGATATGGGCGAAATGTCGATGGAGATACCGGAGAACACCGTTCCCATGATGACTGGCTGGGGACCTCACGGCCCCATCGAGATGGGCGGCATGTTTTCGGTGGTGAAGGTCCGCGAAGGCATCTCGGCGGGCGATTTCACCGATCCGGGTTGGTACCAAAACCCACCCGGTACACAGGCCTGGGAGTGGACGGGAAACCTCCCCGACGCGCCCAAGGCCAAAGACGCAAAGACGCAGCCGCCTTCGAAACATTCGAGCCACGGCTGATCTAAACACTCCCAAGCAAAAGGACATGACCATGAAAACTGCAATCCTCGGCCTCCTCCTGGCCACACTCGCAACCCCGGTCCTCGCGTCGGGCAGTCATGCGGGCGGCCACGGCGAGATCGCCGCCGGCGAACCTGGAGACAAGTCGAAAGTCAGCCAGACGATCCGGATCAGCATGAAGGAGACGCCCGACGGCAAGATGATCTTCACCCCGAACGACTTCAAGGTCCGCAAAGGCCAGACCGTTCGCTTCACCATCAAGAACGAAGGCGAACTCGATCACGAATTCGTCCTCGACCAGGAAGCCAAGGTGATGGAGCACAAGGCGGTCATGGAGAAGTTCCCGGACATGGAACATGACGATCCGAACGCGATCCGCCTCAAGGCCGGCAGGTCCGGCGATATCGTCTGGAAGTTCACCAACGACGGCGTCTTCAAGATCGCCTGCCTCGTTCCCGGCCACTACGACGCCGGAATGCACGGCGACGTCACGGTCGCCGACAAGTAAGCAAGAAGGAAGCAAAAGCCTATGAAAACCGCTCTCAAATTTGCTGTCGTCGCGGCACTCACCCTTACATCCCCCGCCGGGGCGTTTGCTCAGGAGTTCACCAAGGGCACCGTCAAGAAGCTCGATAACGGAGCCAAGAAGGTCACGCTCATCCACGAGGAGCTGAAGGATCTCGGAATGCCCGCGATGACCATGGTCTTTCAGGTCGGCGACGACGCGTTGCTGACCAAGCTGAAGGAAGGCGCCAAGGTGCAGTTCGTCGCTGAACGCGTCAACGGCAAGCTGACGGTCACGCAGGTAAAGTGACCCCAAGGCCGCGCTTCCTTCTGGCAGCGCGGCCTTACCTTTCGGAAGGCCATCCGAAAACCACGGCGCCACAGTGGCGATCGATTGCGGGGTTCAATTCTGCTTGCATGACCGCAAACCGCCGCGAGGAGGTCAATTCCTCTGGGCCCGTGCGAAAATCATCGTGACGATCGGATTATCGGGGTCTTTCACGCCGGCCACCCCTTTTCACCGAGGGGCGAAGCGCCTATATGACGGTTGCCGGACTTCGGTCCGGCTATGGCAATAAACGGCCGGTGTAATAAACCTATTGGACCCGGGGGCGGTACCCGGCGCCTCCACCAAAAACCGGTCGGTCGCATGAAAAACCTTGCGGACCGGCTTTTGATGGGGGCGAAATAGGATCGACAAGGGCTTAAAGATCGAACTTTTGCTCGGCATGATACCACCGTTATCGGGTCAAAAAGTGTAGTTGCAAACGACAACAACGCTAAGGGTTATGCTCTCGCTGCCTAATGGCGGTGCGGGAAATCCGAACTAAGTCCTTAGAGGTAGCACTTTAAGGCGGGGTCCGAAGGCACCTGGCAACAGAAGCCTTCACCTTCGCTCCCCAGTCGAATACTATGGAACTGACTCGGATGCTCGTCGGGGCTTCCCCGCACCGGGCCGGCATGGCATAACGCGTCTGACTAAAAGACGAGAGAATGGAAAGACAGGACCGTATGGGGCAGGACCACATCCGTTACGATATTCTGGCGCAGGACGCTTTGCGCGGCGTCATCCGTAAGGTTTTGACCGAGGTTGCGGCCACCGGCCGTCTGCCGGGCGAGCATCATTTCTTCATCACCTTCCTGACCGGCGCCCCGGGCGTGCGCATCTCGCAGCACCTCAAGGCGAAATATGCCGAACAGATGACCATTGTCGTCCAGCATCAGTTCTGGGACCTCAAGGTCTCCGAAACCCAGTTCGAAGTGGGCCTTTCCTTCTCCGACACGCCGGAACGCCTGGTCGTTCCCTTCAATGCCATTCGCGGCTTCTACGATCCGTCGGTGAATTTCGAACTCGAATTCGAAGTACCGCTCGCCGACGAGGACGAAAACACCACCGCCGAAATCACGGCCATCCCTGTCGAAGCCGTTTCCAAGTCCACCGATACCGAAGCCAAGCCCGGCGAAGAGAAGAAGCCCGGCTCCGTCATCTCGCTCGATTCCTTCCGCAAGAAGCAGTAAGCGCCGGGAGGCGCGTCAGCCATGAGCGCCGAAATCGTCAACCTTCGCCAGTTCCGCAAAGCTAAGGAACGGCGCGAAAAGGAAAAGGAGGCGGAACAGAACCGCCTCACCTTCGGCCGTACCAAGGCCGAAAAGTCGCTGACCAAGGCACGCAACGACAAGGCGGAGAAGGGGCTCGAGCAGGGCCACCTGGAAAAGCCCGGTAAGGACGACTGAGTTTCCGTCCGGTGCATATTAAGGATCCGCTAACCAGGCTTGCGCCGATCGGCTTGACGCCGGAAGTACCACAGTCTGAATAAGCGAGCTTGTTCAGAAGGTCCGGAGAGTTTCGTGATCCGCAAACATTCCGCGACCCTTCACGGTCATCGCACCAGTTTTTCGCTCGAAGACGAATTCTGGCTCGAGCTGAAAGCGATCGCTTCCAAACGCGATATCAGCCTGGCGACCCTGATCGCCGAGATCGACGATCAAAGGGGTGCCGGCAGCAACCTCTCCTCGGCGTTGCGCGTCCACGTCCTCACCTGGCTCAAGTCCTCCTAAATAGACCCGAACGCGTTGCGGCAGCTATCGCTGCACCCCCGGCAGGCTCGGTATGTTGGGTGTGCCCGCGGACGGAAGGCTCGGGAAGTTCTGACGGATTGCGTCGTCGGTCGGCGGCACGATGAGCTGCGGCGGCTGGCTGATCTGGCGCTGACGCATTTCTTCCGCCGCTCGGGCCGCCGCCTCCACGCCCTGGCGCTGGCGTTCCGCTTCGGCTGCCTGCTGGCGGGCGCGCTCTTCAGCCGCCGCCTTTTCGCGGGCCGCCTGCCGCTCGATTGCCTGGAAATTATAAAGCGCCACCTCGCGGCGAAGGCGCTGCTTTTCCAGAACGCTCGCCTGCAGGGTTTCCACACGCCGCCGCTGCTGCTCGAAAGCGCGTTGCGACAGGAAATTGGCCATCGCCGCGATATCGATCCGTTCGGTCGGCGCAGCAATATCTCCCGAATAATCGAGCCGGATTGTCGGATCGCCGCCGGCCAGCGCCTCGTCGCCGGCATTGTAGGTGATCGCCAGGTTCGCGCTCAGGCGGTCGTCGAGCAGATCGAAGCGCCCCTCGCCCGACAGTTTTGTCGTGCCGACGGCGGCTGCAATATTCTGCGCCCGCGCTTCGCCCGCCGTGATCGTCACCGGAACGGTGACGTTGCCGATCGCCGCATTTCCCTGATGCAGCAGGCTGGAAACGATCGGCCGGACCCTCGCTTCCGTGATTTCTCCGCCGAGCTTGTCCACCCCGGCCATCAGGGGCTTCAGCGCATCGGGATTGATGCCGGCAATGGTCAGGCCCTTCAGCCGCAACTCGGCCGAACCGCTCGTGGCGCCAAGCAGCTCGGCCAGGGTCTTGCCGGTCGATTCGGCGGACATGTTGAAATCCAGCTTTCCGTTGGCAACCGGCTTTCCGCCTTTCGTCCAGACGAGCGGCGCAAGATCGGCGTTCTCAGCCGAAAGCCGGGCCTGCAGAAGTCCCGTTCCGTCACCGTTCGACATCAGCAGCCGGCCGGCGAGCCGGCCGCCCTGCCAGTTGCCGGCACCATTCTCGATGGTGATGCCGCCGCTGCGATGCGTCACGCGGGCCGAAAAATCGCCGATATTGCCGAACGCGCCCGTGTGAAACGTCCGCGCCTTGACGTCGAGAGCGACATCCGCGCCGTAAAAGACCGGCGGGGCGAAGGGTTTTGACGAAAACGCACCGCTCTTCGGATCGCTGACCGGCCCGTAGATCGCCTCGCCGAGCCAGGCGAGGTCGAGGTTGTCGAGGTTGAGCGAGCCTGTCGCCGGCATGCCCGGCGCCTTGCGGTCGACGGCGATATCGCCGCTGATCGCGTTGCCGTCCGCCGCGCCGGTGAGCGCCGCAATCTTGACCGTCTCCGGCGTCATGCTGACATCCGCATCGAGCGTGACCGGCAGACCGGTCCCGAATTGCGGCAGCGCGATACCGTTCATCAGCAGATAGGGTTCCAGATCGGCGCTCCGCAGCGTCACGTGACCGCTACCCTCCCCAAAACCGTCGCTGCCGATCCGCATGTCACCCTTGACGTCCAGCGAGGTCTTTGCGGTCGTGAACGACAGCGCGGTCTTTGCCGTGGCACCCGGCCCCTGATGTACGTTGAGCAGCAGTTCGCCGGTGCCGTCTCCTTCGAAAGGCAGGGGATCGAGACCCGCCTGGCCGAGAAGAACCATCGGGTCCGGATTGTCGAGCGAGGCGACGAGCGTCATGTCGGGGTCGCTGGTCAGGTCGAACAGACCGGGAAGCTTGAGGTCGGCATTGACCGCGCTGCCGTTCGTCTTGCCCTTGAGGACGATCTCCACCCCGTTCGAGCTCCCGCCGACGGTCAGGTTGGCGCCGAGATCGGTGTTGGCGAACCACGCACCGTTTGCGGCAAGCCGGGCCAGAGCCGGATGCGGAGGCAGCCGGTTGCGCAGCATGGTCAGGAAGGCCGTCGGATCGCCGGAACGAAACGAGAGGTTGCCAGTGCCCGAATAGGCAAGCAGCGAGCCTTCGATGCGGCCTCGTGCCGATATCGTCGCCCCTTCGATATTGCCGACCGTCAGGCGCTCCAGCGAAAGCGCTCCGCCAGCCACGGTGAAAGCGGTATCGACATTGTTGGCGGCAACCCCGAAGGCGGTAAAACGGTCGGCCTTCAGCGTCGCTGCGACGCGGTGGTCCAGCACATCCTGGCCCGCGTCGTCGCCGGTCAACAGCGAGGCAAGCGCCCGCATGGCGTCGATATCGATCTCGTTGCCGGCAAGGCTCATCGACAGGTTCGGCGTCTGCCCCTGGGTCGACTGCCGTTCCAGACGGCCCTTGAGCGTCGCAGGCCCGATCGCCAGTTCGAGATTGTCGAACCGTTGCAGGTCGGGTGTGAGATTGACCTTCGCCGAAAAGCCGGCTGACCGGAGTTGGCGCAGTTCGGGGGCCACCCGTCCGGAAAGCCAGTCGGAAAGGCCGGACGGCTGGCTGGAAGCGACCAGCATATCGCCGACGAAGGACGTCCGGTCGCGAAGCACGAGGCTGCCCTTCGCCTCCAGCTGCGTGCGGCCCGGCAGGGTCGCCACCACGTTGTCCACCGTCCAGCCACGGCCCGCCGGTCGTATGTCGAGCCTGATGTCGCGGATGGTCGTATCGTTGGCGACGATCGCCGGCAGCCTCAGGCTGGCGCGGCCGGGCACCTGCGGAATAGGAATAGACGCCGCCAGCCGGATGAAATTGTTGATGCGGCGCTGCGCCGAAGCGGCGGCATCGCGACCGGTCTTGGCCCGCGCGCCGTCGCCCAACCGGTTGACGTCAATCTGCTGGCCATCGGCCGTCAGCAGGAACTCAGGCTTGTTGCCGGTATCGAGCGTCGCCTCACCGGTCACTACGTAAGGATTGTCGCTTGCCCCGACTTCCAGGCGGTATTGCGGAATACGGATGCGCTCATTGGTGACCTCGAAACCGCCCTTCAGGCGCGGTCCGGGCGGTGGCGGCGTCACCGGTTCGGTCTCGTCCTCCTCCTGCAGGAAATCGAGTGTGAAGTTGCCGTTATAGGCAGGCCTGTTGTCGGCAACGGTAAGCTCGCCGTCGAGATTGATCTCGACAGGCTGCGCATCCGGCCAGAGCCTGAGACGCAGCGGCATACGCTTGCCCTCGGCATCCGCCGTGCCGCTCGCCAGGTTGAACCGGGTCTCGTAACCGTCGAGCGTCGCATTGCCTTCACCGCGCCAGGGGCCGCGCAGCGAACCTGCGGAAAAGTCGCCGGCAAAACCGGTGATCTGCCGTGACTGGCCGGACTGTTCGTCGATCAGGTCGATCTCGCCGCCGGTGACATGCACGTCCTCGATGACGACGGTATGGGCCGGGATCGCGGCGCGGCTGCCGCGCATCCAGTCGAGCGTGCCGTCCTTCAGCAGCCGGACCCGCGCCTTCGGCTGCTCGATGCGCATGTCGAAGATCCGCGCCTCGCCGGAGAGGAAGGGCGCAAGCTCCATATCCATCGAGAATTGCGCGATCTGCACCAAAGGCTGGCCATCCGTATCGGCCCCCACCCTTACGTCGTGCAGGGTGACTGAGGGAAACGGCAGTATACGCGCGTCAACATTGCCGTGGACGGTGACCTTCTTGCCGATGATGCGGCTTGCCTGTTCCTCGAAGCTTACCCGCAGGCTCGCCCAGTCGACGAACAACGGAGCGAGCAGCGCCGTGAACAGCGCCACCACCACCAATCCGCCGAATGCCAACAGGATGCGTCCGAGCACGGTATCCGTCTCCCTGATCTTGCTAAGAGACTAGTTCTATTGGGTTCGCAGGCAAGTCAAGCTTGCGGGAGCATCTCATTCGGCATTCCTGAAGATCTTGCCGGGATTGAAGATATTCTTGGGATCGAGCCCCTGTTTGATGGTCCGCATCAGCTGGACTGCACCGCCCAGTTCCTCTTCCAGGAACGACATCTTGCCCTGGCCGATGCCATGCTCGCCGGTGCAGGTTCCGTCCATCGCAAGTGCCCGGTGGTTGAGACGGCCGATGAACGCCTCGACCTTGTCGACCGAAGCCGGATCCTTACCGTCGAACAGCACCAGGACGTGGAAATTGCCGTCGCCCGCATGGCCGACGATGGGCGCCAGCAACCCCTGTTCCGCAATATCGGCCTGGGTTTCGGCTACGCATTCGGCAAGCCGCGAGATCGGCACGCAGACGTCGGTCGACAGGCCGTCGAGTTCCGGCGCCAGCGCCCGGCTCGCCCAGTAGGCATTGTGCCGCGCGTTCCACAGCTTTGCCCGCTCCTCGGCATTGGCGGTCCACAGGAAGTCGTCGCCGCTGCACTCGGTGGCGATCTCGGCAAACTGCGCCGACTGCAGCGCCACCGTTTCCTCGGTGCCGTGAAATTCCAGGAACAGCGTCGGCTTTTCCGGATAGGAGAGTTTCGAATAGGCATTGCAGGCCCGCATCTGCACGTCGTCCAGCAGTTCGATGCGGGCGACCGGAATGCCCATCTGGATGGTCATAATCACGGCGTCACAGGCGGCCTTGACGCTCGGAAAGGCGCAGACGCCGCCGCCGATCTTTTCCGGAATGCCCTGCAGCCTCAACGTCACCGAAGTGATGACGCCGAGCGTTCCTTCCGAGCCGACGAAGAGACGGGTCAGGTCGTAGCCGGCCGAGGATTTCCGGGCCCGCTGCGCGGTGCGGATTTCCTCGCCGTCTGCGGTGACGACGGTGAGCGACAGGACATTGTCCTTCATCGTGCCGTAGCGCACCGCATTGGTGCCGGAGGCGCGGGTGGCGGCCATGCCGCCGATCGAGGCATTGGCGCCGGGATCGATCGGGAAGAACAGGCCGGTGTCGCGAAGCTCACGGTTCAGTTCCTCGCGTGTGATGCCGGGCTCGACGGTTACGTCGAGATCGGCCGGGCTGACCCGAAGCACCTTGTTCATGCGGCTGAAATCGATCGAGATACCGCCCGACGGCGCATTCACCTGGCCTTCGAGCGAGGAACCGATACCGAAGGGCACGACCGGTACCCGATGTTCGGCACAGGCCCTGACAACTGCTTTGACGTCATC
This sequence comes from Neorhizobium sp. P1_A6, assembly GCF_056406795.1. Classification (NCBI taxonomy): domain Bacteria; kingdom Pseudomonadati; phylum Pseudomonadota; class Alphaproteobacteria; order Hyphomicrobiales; family Rhizobiaceae; genus Neorhizobium; species Neorhizobium sp. P1_A6. Next base: position 13,267 of record NZ_JBFTZM010000004.1, read on the forward strand.
GGCGCTTTCGGCGAAGACGACGCCATCCGGAAGCTGGGCCGGCAGATAGGTCGTCGTATGGGCGTGCTGCTCGCGAAACGACTGGCCGGTCTGAAAACGCTCCCCGAAGGATTGCTTGAGGATGCCGAGGACCGTCGAGATGCCCTCTTCGTTGCGAAGGCCCGCCTTCACGTCCTTGATCGCCATGGCCATTCTCCTCCTTGTCTTTTCAAGGATTGGTTAGGCGACGGGTCGGGTTTTGTCCAGACGGAACAGCGGTGGGCCGATCGGGCGGAATCCGGCCTTGGCGATTTCGTTTTTTTGAGTCGGACGGGGCGCTGAAAGCTGCCTTGTAAGATAAGTAATAAGTGACACCTCTCAGCGCCCCGTTCGGCGGTTAATATCCGCGACTTCGGTCCCTCTGCGATGACGGGGTTTGTGGGAACGGTTGCGTGCCCCTCCGAAAGAGGGCGTCATGCACGCTCGCAGACCAGGATGCCGCAGGCCATGACTGCCGCCCGGCATCGTCTTCCACCTGCGCCGCACAATCCGGGTTTTTGAAAAAACCCTCAGACGCCGCACGGCGCGGCCCCCATCACCCTGTGTGCCTCACAGGCACGCCCGACGCACCATGACGGAAAACGAAACGAGAAGTCGGTCCGACAGCTTCTCATCCGTCCCGCGTCGCCGGAGGGAGACCATTTTCCGCGGACCCGAACGCCAAGGTTTTGCGTCTTGCCCTTGACGTCCGCGCCGGTCCCGCCTCGCCGGCACGCCTGCCGGTGTATCCGCGACGGAACGAGGGGATTTTAGGCACAGGTTGGGAGGGCGGGGATGAGAGAGGTGGAAAATTAAACTAAGTCGTTGAGCCGACAGGCGGGTGAAGCTTGGGACATCCCCGCGACGGCGCTGCCAACGAACTCGAAATAGGATGCCGGTCGCGAAACCCGATGCCGAACCTAGCCCGCTATGGCTACGCTCAGCCTCTGCTGTACCTGATCGACATTGCCGCGGACATAGACGGCCGTGGGCTTGCCGCCGGTGCTGGCGAGCGCAAGAGCGACGATGGTGACTTCCTCTTCGAAGGTCGTGACGTAAAGCACCTGGGCGGGATTGATGTATACGGACTGGTTATGGGTATTCTTGAAGCCGATCAGCGCCATACGTCTCTCCTTCTGCTGCGTGGCGGGATATGCCATGCCATGCACAAGGTTGCCGCAAGTTTAACAGGCCCGGCTCGTGACCGTTGTGACGATAAGAAGTCTCGAAACCGACCACCGCAGCGAGATGTCGACGATGAGCCTCCCGTGCCGGTAAGTCCTTGCGCCCCGGCAGGGTGAGTTTCCGGGTGCCGGGCGCGAATCGCGGGCAGGGCCTTCGCGTCACGGACAGGTCTTTTTGTCCCGGCGCAAAATAGTTCACCTGCAAGTCGTCGATCGATGCTCTAAATCAGGTTCTGMCTTTATCAAATTTCAGGAGATCAGCGATGGCGACAATTGCAATCATCGGCGCGGGCGCAATGGGGAGCGGGATCGGCCGGCAGTTGGCGGAGGGCGGCGCGAGCGTGCTGACCTATCTGGAAGGCCGCTCACCCGGGACCCACGAGCGGGCCAGGGCCGCCGGAATGGAACCCGCCTCGCTTGAAGACATTATCGGGGCGGAGATCGTTCTGTCGATCGTTCCGCCCGCCGAGGCGATCGGCGTTGCCGAACGTCTGTCCGCGGCGATCGGAGAGCGCCCAAGCCCGGTGACATTCATCGACTGCAACGCGATCTCGCCAAAGACGATGAATGCGGTCGCAGCCGCTTTCAGGCCCGGCCAGGCGAACGTCCTGGACGGCTCGATCATCGGCCTGCCGCCGCAGCCGGGAAAGGCCGGACCAAAACTCTATATCAGTGGCGACGGGGCGGACAAAAGCGCCGTTCTCGCCGCGCACGGGCTTCACGTCCGCCGGATCGAAGGGGCTGTCGGAGCGGCCTCGGCGCTGAAGATGTGTTATGCCGGCATCAACAAGGGCATGACCGGACTGGGCACCGCCATGCTTCTCGCTGCCATCGGATCGGGTGCCGACCAGAGTCTTAAGTGGGAGATGGCCGAAAGCGCGCCCGATCTCGACCGGAAACTCACAAGCGCCATTCCCGACATGTATGCAAAAGCCTATCGTTGGGTGGCGGAGATGGAGGAGATAGCCGCGTTCCTCGGCGAAGACGATCCGGCCTCGCAGATTTTCAGGGGAATGGCGGGATTGTTCCAGAAGATGGCCGAAGACCGCGCCGGTGACGGCGAGCTTGCCGGTCAGCTCAACGCCTTGCTGGGCCGGTAGATCGCAAAAAACCTCGACATTATCTCTTCTGTCCCCGGATCAGGTCCGAGGACAGGAAGGATGGGAGGAAACGAAGTACCCGCGCTCTCGAACGGATCGTCACTCGGCCCGTTACTCGGCAGCGAGCAGCCGTTCCTTGCCGTCCTCTTCCTCGTTGTCCTGCTTTTCCGTGCGACGCGTGGCATGCGCCAGTTCCTGATGGAACCGTGCTTCCTCGTGCACATGCGGCTTGGCGAAGCCTGCGATCAGAAGATAGGCAACCGGGGTGATGAACAGCGTCACGATGACCGCAAAGCCGAGGCCGCCGACGATCACCCAGCCAAGAGCGATACGGGCTTCCGCGCCGGCGCCTTGAGCCAGCAGCAGCGGTACGCCGCCGATGACGGTGGCGATCATCGTCATCATCACCGGGCGCAGGCGAAGGGCGCAGGCGGTTTCGATCGCCTCGCGCACGCTTGACCCGCGGTCGCGGAGCTGGTTGGCGAACTCGACGATCAGGATGCCGTTCTTCGCCATGACGCCGACGAGCAGCACGAGGCCGATCTGGCTGTAGACGTTGAGGCTCGATCCCGTCAGCACCAGTGCGATCGCGGCGCAGGCAAGCCCGAGCGGCACGGTCGACATGATGATGATCGACGACAAGACGCTTTCGAACTGCGCCGCCAGAACCAGGAAGATGATTGCGATCGCAAAACCGAAGGTCATCAGCATGGCGTTGGAGTTTTCGCCAAGCGTCTTGGCCTCCGCCATCGGCACCAGGCGGACACCGGCCGGCAGCAGCGGCTGGGCGATCGCCGTGACTTCCTTGACCGCATCGCCGAGCGCCACGCCGTCGCGCAGGTTCGACGAGATGGAGACCGACGCGAGCTGCTGTTCGCGGTTGAGCTGCGGCGCAACCGCGCCTTCCTTCAGGGTCGCGATCGTCGACATCGGCACGATCTTGCCGTCGCCGGTCTTCAGGAAGATGTTTTCAAGATCGGTCGGATCGTCGATCGGCCTCGTGGTCGAGGTGAGCTTGACGGGCAGCGCATCGCCGTTGACGAAGACGTCGACGACGGAACGGCCCTCGAGCAGCGACTGCATGGCAGTCGACAGGCCGGTAATGTCGATGCCGAGGTCGGAGGCCCGCTCGCGGTCGATCGCCACCGAAAGCTGCGCCTGGGTCGGCTCGTTGGTGAGGCGCGGCGTATCGAAGAACCGGCCGCCTTCGCTTTCCATATGCGAGACGAGTTTCAGGGCGGTCGAGGTCAGGAGGTCGTAGTCGTTGCCGACCAGCGCCATCTGCAGCCCGTTGCCGGCGCCCCGGATCTTCAGGCTGTTCGCCTGCATGGTGAAGCCGCGCAGCGCCGGAACCCTGAGCGCTGCAGCGTTGACGTCGGCAGCGATCTGGTCCTGGCTGCGGGTGCGCTCGTCCCAGGGCGCCAGCGTCAGGACCATGAAGCCGCTATTGGTGTTGCTGCCGAATCCCGAGATCGAGAACACATTGGTGATCTCGCCGGAATCGCGCAGCGACTTCAGGTTCTCCTCGACACGCTGCATCTGATCGCGCGTATAATCGAGGCTGACGCCCTGCGGCGTCGTCAGGCGCAGCATGATCGTGGCGCGGTCTTCCCGCGGCGTCAGCTCGCTCTTGACGAGGCCGAAGACGTTGTAGGCGGCGACCGAGAAGACCACCGAGACGACGATGACGACAAGCGGCGCGTTGAGGCAAAACCGCAGCGAGGACGCATAGACGCTGGCAAACGCGTTGCCGAAGGCGCCGAGCAGGCCGTGGTCTTCCTTCATCGGCTTGGTCAGCATGCGCGACGCAAGCATTGGGCAGAGCGTCAGGGCGGTCACCGACGACAGCGCCACCGAAAAGGCGAGAACGAAGCCGAATTCCTTGAACAGGCCGCCGATCTGGCCGGGCAGGAAGGACAGCGGAATGAAGACGGCCGCGAGCGTCGCGGTCGTCGCGATGACGGCGAAAAACACTTCCTGGGTGCCGAGCACGGCGGCGGCGCGCGGTCCCATGCCTTCCGCCCGTCGTCGGACGATGTTTTCGAGCACGACGATCGCGTCGTCGACCACCAGACCGGTCGCCAGGACGATGGCGAGCAGCGTCAGGATGTTGATCGAGAAGCCGACGAGATAGATCGCCACCAGCGTGCCGATCAGCGCCACGGGCATGGTGATCGCCGGGATCAGCGTGGCGCGCCAGTCGCGCAGGAACAGGAAGATGACCACGACGACGACCGCCGCCGAGAGCATCAATGCGGTCTCGACTTCGTGCAGCGCGCCCTGGATGAAGATCGCGTCGTCGCCGGTAACCGCGATGCGGGTGCCTTCCGGCAAGGTCTTCTGCATCTCCGCGACGGCGGCCTTGACGCCTTCGGAAATGTTAAGCGTGTTGGATTGCGCCTGGCGGATGATGCCGAGGCCGACGCCCTGCACGCCGTTGGCGCGCAACACGGTCGTGCCGTCGTCCGGGCCGAGCGCCACGGTCGCCACATCGCGGATGCGGACGTTCGGCCCGATCAGGACGTTTTCGAAATCCTGCGGCTTGGTGAGGCKGGCGGTGGCGCGAACGACGATGTCCTGCGTCGTGCTCTTCAGCGAACCGGCCGGAACGTCGAGAGCGGCGCTCGACAGCGCCTTGGAAACGTCGGCAACGGTCAAGCCGCGACCGGCCAACGCAGCCTGGTTGATGTCGACGCGGAATACCTTGTCCTGGTCGCCGTAAAGTTCGACGTCCGCCACACCTTCCACGGCGGCGAGGCGGTCGACGACCGCGTTTTTGACCAGCTGGGTCAGGTTTTCCATCGACATCTTCGAGGATGTCACCGCCAGGCGCATGATGGCGTCGGAATCGGCGTCAGCCTTGACGATGCGGGGCTCGTCGGCATCTTCCGGCAATTTGTTGATGACCCGGCCGACGGCATCGCGCACGTCGTTGGCGGCTTCCGACAGGTTGATGCTATCGGAAAATTCCATCGTCACGCGGCTGGAGCCGAACTGCGACTGCGATGACAGCGCCTTCAGGCCGGACACGCGGGCGACCGCGCCTTCGATGACCTGGGTGACTTCCTGGTCCATCGTCTGCGGCGAGGCGCCGTCGTAATTGGTGCGTACCGTGATGACCGGCTGGTCGACGTCGGGAAGTTCACGCACTTCGACGCCGGCAAGCGCCGCAAGACCCGCGACGACGAGCAGGGTGTTCAGGACGGCGGCAAGAACGGGCCGGCGGACGAAGAGAGCGGTGAAGCTCTGGCTGGATTTCTCCGCATCGCCCTTCCCCTCGTCGTCGTGGCCATGCCCCGGAAGCTCCATCTTCATTGGCGCGCCACCTCAGCGGTTTCCGGCGCGCCGAAAACCCGGACCGACGCCCCCTCCCTCACCCGTTGCAGACCTTCGGTCACTATCCTGTCGCCCTCTTGGAGCTCGGYGCCCACGAGCACCGCATCGGGATTGCGCTGAACGACGCGCACCCGGGTCTTGACCGATTTATTGTCCTTGACCTGCCAGACATAGGAACCCTCGCCGTCCCACTGGACGGCGAGCGGATCGACCGCCGGGTAGCTTTCGCCGGCAAAGCGCATGCCGACATTGAAGGCCATGCCGGCGCGCAGAACATCGCCCGGATTTTCGACACGGGCGCGGATGCGCATCGTGCGGCTTGCCGCGTCGATACGGTTGTCGATCGCCTCGACCTTGCCGGAGAAGACCTGGCCCGGACGGGCGATCGAGCTCGCGTCGACTGCCTGGCCCGGCTCGATGGCGACGGCGAAACGCTCCGGCGCCCAGAAATCGACCAAAATAGCCGTGCGGTCGTCGATCGTCACCACATTGGTCTGGGTGGTGACGTTGTCGCCGATATTGACCGCGACGATGCCCGCGATGCCCGCGATCGGCGCGACGATATCGCGGCGCTTCAAGTTGAGTTCGGCCGTGGCGAGCGCAAGCTTGGCAGCCTGTTCGGCGATCTGGGCATTGAGCACGTCGAGGCGCGAGAACGACTGGAGGTTCTTGTAGGAAGCGGATTTTTCCTGGGCGCTCTGCAGCGCGACCTGCGCCTTTTCGCGCTCGATCGTCTGTTCTTCGTCGTCGAGGCGGGCGAGCACCTGGCCCTTGGTGACCTTCTGGCCGGAAACGACCCTGATCTCGTTGATCGTGCCGGAAGACTGCGGCATGACGACGACGGACTGGATCGCCTCGCCGCTGCCGATCGCCGTGAGGCGGTCGTTGACGGTGCCGATCGCCACCGGCTGGGCGACGACGAGCGTGGCGCGGTTGCCACCCTGTCCGCCCTGGCCGCCTGCCCCGCGCTGGCCGTTCTGGCCCGCGTTGTTMTGGGCCGCGTTCGCGGCTCCGTTCTGCGAATTTCCCTGTGCTGYGCCCTGGCCTTGCTGGCGCGTCGCCGCATTGCCGTTGGCACTGCCGGCTGCTGCCGTTGCGGGCTGGGGGGCATGTTTCGGGCTTATGGCGGCAATCACTCCACCGGGAACGCCGATCTTTGCAAGCGTGGCTCCTGCACTCGGCACCAGGTAAACCCACAGAGCCAGCGCTCCCGCCAGGACGGCGAGACAGAGCAGAAGCTGTTTCCAAATCCGCATTCAATTCTCCGAAGGAGGCACGAAAAGGCCATATTGCCCGGGAGTATCCTTTTTTGCGGGTGCTCACGCAATGGGTCTTCGGCAACCTTACAAAAATGTAACCTCGCGAAATCTCACGGGTATGTTAGACGGCAAGCATACTTATACTCCTAAAATTGCCGCTTTCGCAGAGCGCAACCGGCAGCCTCTTCACACTTTAGCCTTGCCTTGTGTGGAGACTGGGAATGAAAGCAGAACATTTTCTGGTCTTTCAGGTCCGAATCACTACATTGGCCGCATGACGAACAGTTTCGACGACATTCCGTTCTTCGATGAAGAACCGCAGCACCCGCAGGCGCCGCGCAACACGGCCCCCGCTCCGGCACAGGCTGAGGGCAGTGGCGGCCTCGGCATCGCCGCGCGGGCCATGGCGGCCCGCGACCAGCATCGTGCGCCCGACTATCTCGCAGGCCTCAACCCCGAGCAGCGGCTGGCGGTCGAGACGCTGAACGGACCGGTTCTCGTGCTCGCGGGCGCGGGCACGGGCAAGACGCGGGTGCTGACCACCCGCATCGCCCATATCCTGGCAACCGGCAGCGCCTACCCGTCACAAATTCTTGCGGTGACCTTTACCAACAAGGCTGCCCGCGAAATGAAGGAACGCGTCGGCGTGCTCGTCGGCGGCGCGGTCGAGGGCATGCCGTGGATGGGCACCTTCCACTCGATTGGCGTGAAACTGTTGCGCCGCCATGCGGAACTCGCGGGCCTTCGCTCCGACTTCACCATTCTCGACACCGACGACGTGGTGCGGCTGATCAAGCAGTTGATCCAGGCCGAGGGACTGGACGACAAACGCTGGCCTGCAAAACAGTTCGCTGGCATGATCGACACCTGGAAGAACAAGGGCCTGACGCCGCCGGACATTGCCGAGGGCGACGCCCGAGCCTTTGCCAACGGCAAGGGCCGCGAGCTCTATGCCGCCTATCAGGCACGCCTGCGCACGCTGAACGCCTGCGATTTCGGCGATCTTCTGCTGCACCCGATCGCGATCCTCCGCAAGAACCCGGACCTGCTCAAGGAATATCACGGAAAATTCCGCTATATCCTGGTCGACGAGTATCAGGACACCAATACGGCGCAATATATGTGGCTGCGGCTGCTTGCCCAGCGGCCAAAGGACGTTCCGCAGAACGTCTGCTGCGTCGGCGACGACGACCAGTCGATCTATGGCTGGCGCGGCGCCGAAGTCGACAACATCCTGCGCTTCGAGAAGGATTTTCCGGGCGCAAAAGTGATCAAGCTGGAACGCAACTACCGCTCCACCGAACACATCCTCGGCGCCGCCGGCCATCTGATCGCCCATAACGAGGGCCGGCTCGGCAAGACGCTGTTCACCGACCGCTCCGATCCCGACGACGAGAAGGTGGTGGTGCATGCCGCCTGGGATTCGGAGGAGGAAGCACGCGCCGTCGGCGAGGAAATCGAGAACCTCCAGCGCGGCAAGCACAAGCTCAACGACATGGCGATCCTGGTGCGCGCCTCGTTCCAGATGCGCGAGTTCGAAGACCGGTTCGTGACGTTAGGCCTCAACTACCGCGTCATCGGCGGCCCACGCTTCTACGAGCGGCTCGAGATCCGCGACGCCATGGCCTATTTCCGCATGGTCTGCCAGCCCTCCGACGACCTCGCCTTCGAGCGGATCATCAACACCCCGAAACGCGGCCTCGGCGACACGACCGTGCGTTACCTGCACGACTATGCCCGCGCCCGCGACATCCCGATGCTGCAGGCTGCGGCCGACCTTATCGAGACCGACGAGATGAAACCGAAGGCGCGCAAGGCGCTGTTCGACGTGGTGACCGATTTCCGCCGCTGGCAGGGCCTGCTCGAAAACACGTTACACACGACGCTTGCCGAGCAGATCCTCGACGAGAGCGGCTATACCGCCATGTGGCAGAACGACAAGTCGGCGGAAGCGCCGGGCCGCCTGGAAAACCTCAAGGAACTCGTGCGTTCCATGGAAGCATTTGAGAGCATGCGCGGCTTCCTTGAACACGTCTCGCTGGTCATGGATGCCGAGAACAACGAAAACCTCGATGCCGTGTCGATCATGACGCTGCATTCGGCCAAGGGCCTGGAATTCGACACGGTCTTCCTGCCCGGCTGGGAGGAAGGCCTGTTCCCGCACCAGCGGGCGCTCGACGAGGGCGGCCGCTCAGGGCTGGAAGAAGAACGCCGCCTCGCCTATGTCGGCCTGACGCGCGCAAAACACCGCTGCCATATCTGGTTCGTCTCGAACCGCCGCATCCACGGCCTGTGGCAATCGACCATGCCGTCTCGTTTCCTCGAAGAACTGCCGGCCGCCCATGTGGACGTCGCAGCCTCGGACAGCAATTACGGCGGTTATGGCGGGCGCGGCGGCTACGGCCAATCACGCTTCGACAAGGCCGATCCCTTCGCCAACACCTATTCGACGCCCGGCTGGAAACGCGCCCAGGCCAACAAGACCGATGCCACCCGCGACAACTGGGGCACCCGCTCCGGCCACGCCGTGGAACGCATCGGCTACGGCGAAAGCGGCCCACGCACCCGCACCATCGACGGCGAACTGGTGGCCAAATCGGTGGCCGACACGCCTTCGCAATTCTCGGTCGGAGATAGGGTGTTCCATGTCAAGTTCGGCAACGGGAATATTTCGGCGATCGAGGGCAACAAGCTGACGATCGAGTTCGATCGCGCCGGTCAGAAGCGGGTGCTTGAGGGGTTTGTGGAGCGGGTGTGAGACAGAGCGGTCGCTCGACCTCAGCTTATCCGTGCCGCCTTCCCAAGCCTTCGATCCAGCCACACCATCATAGTGCCGGCGATCAGGTAACCGATCGCTATTCCGATTGCGTTGACCGCGACACGTGCCCAGCCAAGTGCGGCAACGTCGAGAAACGGATAGGCATATCGCCCCTCCGACAAACCTCGGGCAATCGCGTAAACGAAGTAGAGGAGGGGGAATACCGCCCATTGAAACGGCGCTCGGAACGCGAGGTTATTCTTCGAGACCAGGAAAAGCCAGAAAAGCGGCACCAGCAGCGGATTGAGGCGGTGCAGCAGGAAGTCACCGACAATCCCCGCGCTGCTCAATTCGCGAAGGCCCTGTAGCAGCAGGGCGAACACGCCCCCCACCAAAGCAATGCTCAATGCCACACCGGCGACATACCATCCATGATCGGCACGAGGTCCGACCACGGCGATATGCGAGAACAATAGAGCGACGAGGAAGTTGGTGATGATGGTGAAATAGGCGAAGATGGTCCACAATGCCACCGGCAGGTCGAACCCGTTCGCCAATACCGCCCGCAGCTCGATGAACAAGCCAAGCCAGGCCGAGACCGCGATCACAGCCGCCGACAAACGCGAAACGACGGGGTTGCTTGTTGCAAACATCAATATCCTCGACGTGGCGGATCGATTGGTTCTCAGTCTACACGATCAGGCGTCTTCTGCGACTCTCTGAATATGCTGCCGAAACGTCACCTCGTCTCCGCCTTATCACCTCCACATCCATCGCCACAGCCGCAGCAGAGGGTTTCGCCGCAAACTCTGCGGCGGCGCGGACATTCACCTTGTCAGCCTCCCTGCCTCCCGCTACCTGAAGCAGGGGAGATTTTTGAATTTTAAGCGGAGGACACCATGAAAGCCATCGTCACGGCCCCCGGCGGCCTCGATGCCCTGAAGCTCGCCAACCTGCCAGACCCCGGCAAACCAGGCCGGGGCGAAATCCGGGTGGCGCTGCATGCGAGTTCGATCAATTTCCATGACCTGAGCGTCGCAAGCGGCCGGACGCCGACCGATGGGCGGGTGCTGATGGCGGATGGCGCCGGCGTGGTCGAGGAGGTCGGCGACGTGGTGAGCGAGTTCAAGCCGGGCGATCATGTGGTCTCCTGCTTCTTTCCGGACTGGCAGGACGGCCCGCCTTTGCCCGGCGGTTTTTCGCGCACGCCGGGCGATGGCATCGACGGGTTTGCGACCGAATATGCGGTACGGCCGGCGGCCGCCTTCACGCTTGCTCCGAAAGGGTTCAGCCATGTGGAAGCGGCAACGATCAGCACGGCAGGCCTGACCGCCTGGCGGGCGCTTGTCGAGCTCGGCAGGCTGAAGGCCGGCGAGACGGTGCTGGCGCTCGGCACGGGCGGCGTGTCGATCTATGCGCTGCAGATCGCCAAAGCCATGTGCGCGCGGGTGGCGATCACCTCCTCATCGGACGAAAAGCTGGAGCGCGCCGAAAAGCTCGGGGCCGAGTTCACGGTCAACTACAGGGATCATGCCGACTGGGGCAAACAGGTTTTTGACTGGACCGGCGGCCGCGGCGTCGACCATGTGGTGGAAGTCGGCGGCCCGGTAACGCTCGGGCAATCCATTCAGGCGGTAAAGATGGGCGGCCATATCGCCATGATCGGGGTGCTGACCGGCGCGCGCGGCGAAGTGCCGACCGCGGCGCTGATGGGCAAGCAGGCGGTTCTATCGGGCATCCTGGTCGGCAGCCGCCGGCAGCAGCAGGATTTCGTGCGTGCACTCGATACGGGTCTCGTCCGGCCGGTGATCGACCGGGTGTTTCCGCTCGAAAAGCTCGCCGACGCCTTCCGCTACGAGATGAGCGGCAGCCATTTCGGCAAGATCGGCATCGAGTGGTGAACGCCGAGGGCAGAGGTTCTGCTTGCAGGGAGCCCCTGCCCCGGTTACCTCGGATCAAACCCGGCAATCAGGGAGCGCCCATGTTTCTCAGCAATCAGGACGTCATCGAGCTCACCGCATGGCGACGCAAGCTGCATGCCATGCCGGAAATCTCCGGCGAGGAGATTGCGACGGCGGCGGAGGTGCAAGGGTTCCTGGCTGATACGAAACCGGATCGGGTTGTGGCCGGTCTCGGCGGCACGGGCGTCGCGGTTATCTATGACAGCGGCCTTCCCGGCCCGACCGTTCTGTTCCGCGCCGAGTTGGACGCGCTGGCGATCGAGGAGATCGGCACGCCGGACCATCGCTCGAAAATCCCCGGCAAGGGTCATATGTGCGGCCACGACGGTCACATGACCATGCTTGCGTCGCTGGGGCGGCAGTTCGGCCGGGAAAAGCCGAAACGCGGCCGCGTCATCCTGCTCTTCCAGCCGGCCGAGGAGACAGGCGCCGGCGCGGCGGCCGTCATCGCCGACGAAAAATTCCAGGAACTGGCGCCGGATTATAGCTTTTCCCTGCACAACATGCCGGGCCTGCCGCTCGGCCATGCCTGGCTGAAGGAAGGCATCGTCAACTGCGCCTCGCGTGGTCTGAAGATCGTCCTGTCCGGCCGCACCGCGCATGCCTCCATGCCGGAGACCGGCATCTCGCCGGTGCCGGCGGTGGCAACGCTGATGCCGGCGCTGACGGCCCTGAGCCAGGGCTCGATCGCAACCGGCGACATGGTGCTGGCAACGGTGACGCATGCCTCGGTCGGCGAACCGGCCTTTGGGATTGCGCCCGGCCATGCCGAGGTCTGGGTAACGTTGCGCACCATGACCGATGGCCAGATGCAGGCGTTGACGACCAGGGCCGAAGATCTGGTCCGCGAGGTCGCAGCAGTCGGCGGTCTCGGATACGAGATGGACTATCACGACATCTTCAGCCATTGCGAAAACCATGCGGAAGCTACCGTCCTGCTGCGTGCGGCGATGGAATCCGAAGGCATTTCGCACGAGGCGGGAGAAACGATGCGCGGCTCGGAGGATTTCGGCCGGTTCGCGACCGTGTCGAAATCAGCGATGTTCTTCCTGGGTGCCGGCGAAAACATGCCGAACCTGCACAATCCGAACTATGATTTTCCCGACGACCTGATCTCGATCGGCACGAAAATCTTTATGCGCGTGGCGAGGGATATTCTCGGCTGAAATTGAGCCGGAGGAGACAACGCCTGATCAGGCGTCGTTGTTGCCGAACAGCTTGGCCATGAAGCCGCCATTGGTGCCGCGGCCGGGACGTTTGCCGTCCCATTTGGGCACGATCACCATATGGGTGATATCGCCGCGCTGGAAGGCTTTCAGGAACGCGTTGTAGTCGGCAAAGGCGACGCAGCCATGCGAGTCGCCGCGCACCCGCAGCAGGAAACTGTGGGCGAGCAGGCCGGTGCGGCCCTGCGGCGCCCTGCCGTCGACCGGCGTCAGGCGGATCGCAGCAACGCCGTGGAACGGCGTTTCACGCATCGACAGCTTATAGGTGCCGGGCGGCGTCGGGCCACGCATCGTCACATGCGTAAAATTCGGGTTGTCGCGCATTTTGCCGATGCCGGAATGCGCTTCGAGTTTCGAGCCGTTCGGCATATAGACCATGCCGCCGGCGATATCGTAGACGGCAACTTTCGTGCCGATTCCAGGCCAGGCCGGCGCGGATTGCGAGGGACGGGTCGGCTCCTCGCGCATCGGATTGTCGGGTTTGGCAAAGGCGAGCGCGGTCGGCTTGTCGTCGCCGTCAGCCGCCCTGGAGGGCTTTTGCGGCGCGACCGCGGCGATGGCGGCAAGCGCTGCCGGCTTGGCGGGCTTGTCGGCGGTAGATCCCGGGCGGATCACGGGCAGCGGGCCGGCCTTCGGCAGGGCATAGGCAGGCGCCGCCGGGGCGGCCTGTTCGACCACCGCGACTTCGCTTTCGTCGTCGCCGTCCTCGTCTTCCTTCAGAGCGGTTTCTTCAAGCGCCGCCATCTCGACGGGCTTCATGTCCTTGAGCCCGGCAACGGTAGTGACCGTCTCGGCATCCTGGATCATGTCCGGCAAGGTTGATCCGGCACGCGGCGCCACGACGACGAGGTTTTCCATCGCAGGCGCAAGCACGGCGCGGATGGCGTTGGCATCCGGGCGGATCTTTTCGAGAGCGGCAAACTGCTGTTCATGTTCCTGATGCCGTACGGCCTTCGCCATCGCGACATTGAGCGTCTGCTTGATGGCCGAAATATCCGGCTTGCGGGCCTCGAGGGCTGCCACGTCGGCGCCAGCCAGACGCTTGCTCTTCGGATCGGCGGGTGCGCTGCCGGGCAGGCGGGAGAATTTCGAGACGTCGATTTCTCGCTCACGCGAAACGGCGGCGGGAGCCACACGGGCGATCGGTCTTGTCAGTGCCGTTTCGAACTTGACGTCGGAAGCCGACTTCACCGCGGTCGCCACGGTAACCATTGACGCACCCATCAGGGCTGCGACCGTCAGGCCGAAACCGACCGTGACATTGACCAAGAGAGAGCGGGATTTCTTGCGGCGTTGCGGAACTTTGCCTGCCTGCCTGCCATTCACCGACGTCTGGACCGAACGCGCCATCACTCGTTACCCGAACCGTTACTCACACGGGCAGGCATCGCTTCCGCGAGACTGCCAAAACAACCCCGACGAGCATTGAGCAAGAAGAGAACCTGCTCACCGCCGCCAATCGACTGCATGTGAGGATGAACGATTATGGTAACCAATGTCTTTACGTCGCCCCGATTTGGTTTCGGTGGTGCACATAAAAGCGCATGCCGTCGGAAGTTTAACCGAAATGCGGCAACAGGGTGTCCCCCTCGGCGCGCTTTAAGGCAGGTCAAGCCAACGACCGTTGCTGTTTAGCCACAAAATCTCATTCTTTCAAGGCTTATCACAATTTTTATACCATTTCTCTTTCTGCCCTCCGCCGGCCCTCGGACACATATTCGAGCAGCAGCGCCTTGGCGGCATCCATGACCGCGCGGACGCGAGGTGTATACCGAAGCCTTTCATGGGTGATCAGCCAGATCTCCGCAGCAGGCGGCATCTCGGGTCGGAAACAGTAGATCAGGTCGTCGTCACCGGCCGCCACGAACTCCGAAAACAGCCCAATCCCGAGCCCGCTGCGAATGCTCGACAGCGTTGCAGAGACGGTGTTCTGCCGCACTACGATCGCGTTTTCGGGGAAGTTTTTCCGCACCCACAAAACGGCCGGATGATCCTTGATATGCGGGTCGATGGAGATCAGCGAATGCCGGTGAAGTTCGCCGACTTCACGAGGCACGCCGTGGCGTTCGGCATAGGCGCGGCTGCAGTAGAGGCTCCAGATGTCGTCGGTGATCCGCACGCCGACGAGCCCGCCTTCGACCGGACGGGCGGCAGCGCGCAGCGCGATATCGGCGTCCCCTCTTGAAAGATCGAGCCGGCTGTCGGTCGTCACCACGTGCAGGCTGATATTGGGATGCGTCGCCTTGAGCCGGCTGATCAGCAAGGGCAGGAATCGAGCCGCCAATACGTCGTTGGTGGTGAAACGGACGCTCCCGGTAATGTCGCAGGAAACCGCGTCCATTGCATTGGAGAACGCCGTCATGGCATCGCGCACCACCGTCGCCGGGCCGATCAGCGATCGACCGACATCAGTCAACTCGTAGCCGGTGCGCCTTTTGTCGAAGAGTTCGACGCCGAGATCCTGCTCCAGGCCGGCGATCCGCCGCGACACCGTGCTCTGGCTGACCTTCAACAGGCGCGCAGCCGAAAGCGTCGAGCCGGTCTCGGCTACGGCGAGCAGAAAGCGCAGATCGTCGTAGTTCAATTGGCCCATGGATTGGTTATGCAAAAACGGTGAATGGACGGGCAAAAAAGGTGTTTGCGGTAGTTTCGCCGGCAACCTACACGCCTTTTATCGCCGGCGGAACTGGCCTTGCTGGCCATTCTCCCGGCACTTCCCCGTTCGACGGGTTGCCCCGATCAAAAGATTGCCCTGATCAAAGATTGCCAAGGAGAGAACCCATGCCGAGAGCACTCGTGCCCGCCCATACCAGGATCGTCAACCACTTCAACAAGGAGACCTTCGTCTTCACCGATCCGGTGGAAAGCGAGGCTCTGTCCAAGTTCGACGTCATCCTCGAAAAGGGTGGTTCGGGCGGCGGCAATGCGATCGCCCACGTCCATCCCAAGGCGGACGAATATTTCCACGTCCACAAGGGCCGGCTGATGATCATGATCGACGGCGTCGAACATTTCGCCGATGTCGGCGAAACCGTCATGGTCCCGCGTGGCAAGGCGCATTTCTTCCGCAATGCCAGCGAGAGCGAAACCCATGCCACGGTGTCGTTCACGCCCGGCCAGAAGCATCTGCGTTTCTTCATCAACCTCGCTGCGTCGACGGTGCTGACGCCGGAGAATTTCTCGCCACAGGGGGACGCGAAGCTTCTCGCCATCGCTCTGAAGCTCCACGCCTATCGCGACCATCTCTACCTCGCGGGCCCGCCGATCTGGGTGCAGAAGCTGATGTTCGCCACCCTTGCCCCGATCTCCAGGCTGATGGGCTACCGGCTGATCGTCGCTCCCGACGACGCGCCGCTTGGCCAGGATACGGTGCTCAAGCTCGCGACGGAACTGCGCTGACTGCTGCGCTGCAAAACATATCGGCCTTGATCCTGCCCTTCACCCTTGGCATCCTTCGGCAATCCAGGATTCGGAGGATGACGGATGAAAGCGCTGCTCCTGATCGACATCCAGAACGGTTTTTGCCCGGGCGGCAATCTGCCCGTGGCGCACGGTGACGAGATCGTGCCGGTCGCAAATCAGCTGATAGAAGGCGGCGGTTACGACGTCATCGTCGCCTCGCAGGATTGGCACCCGGAAAACCATGGCAGCTTTGCCTCGCGACATGCGGGTAAGAAGCCGTTCGACATGGGCGAACTGTCCGGCCAGCCGCAGGTCATGTGGCCCGACCATTGCGTGCAGGGCACGCCGGATGCGGAATTCCACCCGGACCTTAACGTCGATGCCGTCGACTATATCCAGCAGAAGGGCGAGAACCCTGCCGTCGACAGCTATTCCGCCTTCCGCGACAACGACCAGGCCGCAACAACGGGCCTCGCGGGCTATCTGAGAGCCCAGCAGGTGACCGAACTCGATCTTTGCGGGCTTGCAACCGACTACTGCGTGAAATTTTCCGCTCTTGACGCCGTGGAAATGCTGCCGGGTGTAAAAGTGCGCTTCATCGAGGATGCCAGCCGTGGCATCGATCCGGAAGGCGTAAAGAGCGCCATCGCCGAGATGAGAGCCAAAGGAATCGGCATCGTTTCGAGCAAGGACATCCTCGCCGACTGATCGACGGCACCGGAGCCGCCGGAGCTCGATAGTTCAGCGGAATCGATCGTTCCATCAGCCCAATTGAATTGCGCGAGGTCCCGCAGGGCTCTAAAGCCGGTGCGAAAAGGATTTATCCAATGAATCGCAGCGAATTCAAACAGGGTGTGAAGGGTGGGCTTATCATCGCCCTCTCCTCGGCGCCCTTCGCGGTGTTGTTCGGCGCCGTGGCAAGCGACAACGGCCTCTCGGTCATGGAAGCCGGGCTGATGAGCGCGACCGTCTATGCCGGCGCCAGCCAGCTCGTCGGCATCGAGCTTTTCGGCCACCATGTAGCGCCGTGGCTGATCGTGCTCTCCGTCTTCGCCGTCAATTTCCGCCATATCCTCTATTCGGCGGCGCTGACCCGATACATTACCCATTTCACGCCGGTCCAGAAACTCTTGACCTTCTTCGTGCTGACCGACCCGCAATTCGCGGAAGCCGTGAAACGCGGCGAAAGCGGCCAGGGCGTCAGCTTCCGATGGTATATCGGCTTCGGCGCTGCGATTTATTTCCCCTGGCTGTTCTTCAGCGTCATCGGCGCGTTTTTCGGGCGGATGATGGGCGATCCGCGTTCGCTTGCGATCGACGTGCTGCTGCCGGTCTATTTCCTTGGGCTGGTCATCGGCTTTCGCAGCAAGCCGGGCTTTTATCCGGTGGTAGTGGCGAGCGCACTCGGTTCCGTGCTCGGCTATCATTTTGTCGGCTCGCCCTGGCATGTCAGCATTGGTGCCGCGGTCGGAGTGGTCGTCGCGGCTTTCTTGCCGCTGTCCACCGATTCCGTGCCGGCGAACGCCGCCGCCGAGATGGAGAGCTGACATGACCGACCTCATCTCCGCGGATATGGCTCTGCTGATATTGGCCGCTGCGGTCGCGACCTACCTTACCCGCATCGGCGGATATGTGCTGATTACCCGGATGAAGACGATCCCGCCGCGCATGGAGCAGGCTCTCAACGCGGTACCGGCAGCGGTCCTGACCACGCTCGTCGCCCCCGCCTTCTTCAACGGCGGCTGGGACGTCAAGATCGCCATGCTGGCCGCGCTCGTGGTCGGCATCCGGTATCCGGGTCTCTTGCTGCTCGGCGCCGGCTGGGCGGCAGCGATGATCTGCCGCCACCTCCTGGGCTTCTAAAGGCGTCCTGCTTCAGGAAAGCGGCTCTGTCGCCTTCACCAGCCAGGTCTTGACCGCCTCGTCGTCGATCAGCGGCAGCAGCTTTTCGCACACGGCGGCATGGTAGCCGTTCAGCCAGCCGAGTTCCTCGGCGGTCATCAGGTCAGGCAGAACGAGGCGGCGGTCGATCGGGCACCAGGTCAGCGTCTCGAAGGCGAGCATCGGCTGGTCGCCGCCGTCGATCTCTTGCGGACCCTTCACATAGATCAGGTTCTCAATACGGATGCCGAACGAGCCGGGACGGTAATAACCGGGCTCGTTGGAAAGGATCATGCCGGGCAGCAGTTCCTGGGTCGCCAGCCGCGAGATCCGCTGCGGCCCCTCATGCACCGAGAGGTATGAGCCGACGCCATGGCCGGTGCCATGTGCATAATCGCCGCCGGCCTTCCAGAGCGCGATGCGGGCGAGCGGATCGAGATCGCAGCCGCGGGTGCCCTTCGGAAACCGCGCCGTGCTGATGCCGATCATGCCCTTCAGTACCAGCGTGAAGAAACGCTTGTGCTCTTCCGGAACAGAGCCGACCGCGACCGTGCGAGTGATGTCGGTCGTGCCGTTGACATATTGCGCGCCCGAATCGACCAGGAACAGCTCGCCCGCTTCGAGCTTGCGGTTGGTCTCGGTTGTCACCCGGTAGTGGATGACCGCGCCGTGTTCGCCGGCGCCGGAGATCGTGTCGAAGGAAATGTCCTTCAGCGGGTTCTGCATGTTTTGTCCGACGCGGGCACGGGTCGCCTCCAGCGCCTTGACCGCATCGATCTCGGTGATCGTGGCGGGCGCCTGGGCGTCAAGCCAGCAGAGATATTCGACCATCGCCGCACCATCCTGGAGATGCGCCTTGGCCGAGCCGTCGAGCTCCTCGCGGTTCTTGCAGGCGCGCGGCAGTTTTGCCGGATCGGAAGTCTCGACCACCTCGCCGCCGGCGGCCGTGATCGCTTTGGTGAGCGCCAGCGGCGTCAGCTCGGGATCGATCAGGATCTTTGCGCCATCCGCCGAAAAGGCCGCAAGCCGCGCCAGGAATTCCGAAGGCGGGCGCTGCACGCAAATCTGAGCCAGGTAGGCGGCCTGTTCGATGCCGGTCTTGAGCGGGTCGAGAAAAATCTCCGCCTTGCCCTCGGCCGGAATGATGGCGCGCGACAGCGGATAGGGTGTATGCGGCACGTCATCGCCGCGGATGTTGAAGATCCAGGCGACCGATGTCGGATCGGCGATGACGACAGCGGCAGCGCCCTTCTCCTTCACCTGGCTCGCAATCGCCGCAATCTTCTCGCTCGCCAGGGTGCCGGCATGCTCCTGTTTCTGGATCGACACGGCGCCGAGCGGCTCGGCGGGACGATCGGTCCAGATGGCGTCGAGCGGATTGGCGTCGAGCAGCACCAGCGAACCGCCGATCTCGGCAAGCGCCTTTTCCAGCCGCCGCACTTCCGCGCCCGCATGCAGCCACGGATCGATACCGAGCCGGAAACCTTTTGCGCCGTGGCGCGGCAGCCAGACATGCGGCGGTTCGTTGACGAGATCGCCAGCGGCGAACATCGAGCCGTCCACCTGTTCGGCAAGCTGGGTGACGTAACGTCCATCGACGAAAACGATAGCCTCACGTTGCGTGATGAGCGCCATGCCGGCCGATCCGGTGAAGCCGGTGAGCCATGACAGGCGTTCGGCGGAGGCCGGCACGTATTCGCCCTGGTATTCGTCGGCGCGGGGAATAAGAAAACCGTCAATGCCGAGATCGGCGAATTTCGCCCGGAGCGCGCTGACGCGATCGCGGCCGAACTGCGGGGCGGACTTCACTTCGAAGGACTGGAACATGGGCTTGAGTTTCCGGGCTGCTTGATTCCGAGAGGTTGCGATCATGTTAGCCGATCTTCGGCAGACATTGCCAGCCGAGCCGGAAATGATCGGCGATTGTGCATCTGCTCAATGCGTTTGGCGGCGACATAGCCTTCATATGCAGCAAACGCATACCACCAATGAGAGAATCCCTCTCACTGTGCGGTGCAGCAATCGCTATATTCATCTCATCGAACGGGCGCCGAACAAGGTCCGTATCAAGAGGATCGCTTCCATGGCCAATTCTTTCTTCCGCAATGCCTTCAACCGCATGGTCGAAGCTCGCGAGCGTCAGGTTGCCCGTTACGTCAACGGCGCCCTGCTGGGCCTCGACGACGAAACGCTGAAGGGCCTCGGCACCAGCCGCGAAGAACTGCGCCGCAAGGGTGCACAGAACTACGTATTCTAAGCTACGTATTCTGATATTCGGCCGGCGCGGGCTCTCCTCCCTCACCCGCCCCGGCTTTCAGGATACGAGGCCCGCTCGAGCATCTCCCTCCTCAGGCTCGCGGGTAGATCAGTCTCAGAACTGATCGCAAGGCGGCACCACTGGTGTCGCCTTTTTGCTGTCTGCCTCAGAAGCCATGCGCAGAATTCAATGCTGCACACGCATACGAATCAATCGTGGCGCAGGTGGATCGTTACCCAGCCATTGCGCCAGATGGTACGGACGTGAGCGAGGTGGACGCCGCTATAGGCGGCCAGCACCTTCCAGCGCTGTGTAGCCAGGATGCCGGAGAGGATCACCGAACCGCCGGGCGCCAGATGGGCCGCGAGCTGCGGCGCCATCTTCATCAGCGGCCGTGCCAGAATGTTGGCGATGATCAGGTCGAACGGCCCCTCCCGATCGAATGCCGGCGAATGAAATCCCGGCGCCGTCTCCAGGCGGATGCCGGTGGCGATGCCGTTGCGGCGGACATTTTCCCGGGCCACCCGAACAGCGACTGGGTCTATGTCGGTCGCGAGCACCGGGATATTGCGCAGCTTGCGCGCGGCAATCGCCAATACGCCGCTTCCGGTTCCGAGGTCGAGCGCGTTGCGGACGGTCCTTGCGCGCATCACCTCCTCGATCACTTCGAGGCAGCCGGCGGTCGTGCCGTGATGGCCGGTGCCGAAGGCCTGGCCCGCATCGATCTCGATGGCGATATCGTTGACCTTCACCTTGTCGCGGTCATGTGAGCCGTGGACGATGAACCGCCCTGCCCTCACCGGCTTCAGCCCCTCCAGCGACTTGGCGATCCAGTCGATATCCGGGATGACTTCCCTTTGGATTTCGAGAGCGGGAAAGGCCTGGGCGAGGCCTTCGGCGACGCGCTCGCGCACCATCTCCTCGTCATCCGCCAGCATGTAGACAGAGGCTTCCCAGATGTCCTTTTTCTCGTCCACCTCGGTTGTGGCGATGGCGAAGTCCTCTTCGCCGAAAACCTCCGACAGGATATCGAGGATCTCGGCCGCACCTTTTTCGGTGGACGTGACGTAAAGGCGGATTTCGCTCAAGGAAACGGTCTCTCAGCTATTGATCGGTGGCGGAGAGGATTGCCACAGAAGCCCTGTCGGCTTCAACGTCAAACGTGTCAGCCCTTGATCAGATTTTCGAGCTTCTTGACGGCGACGTCTGGGTTTTCGCCATAGGCAATGGTGCCGGCGAAGCGCCCACCATTGTCGAGCAGGAACACCGAGGCCGTATGGTCCATGGTGTAGTCGCCGTTCGGATCCTTCTCGTCGACCGGCACTTTCTTGAAATAGACCTTGAAACCCTTGGCCATCTCCTGGACCTTGGCCGGCGGACCGGAAATCCCTTTCACCCGGTCGGTGACGTTCGACACATACTGGCCGAGCAGTTCCGGACTGTCGCGCTCCGGATCGATGCTGACGAAATAGCCGTTGAGCTTGGTGCCATCCGGATCGACCTTGTGCAGCCAGCCGTTCAGCTCGAACAGCGTCGTGGGGCACACTTCCGGGCAATGGGTGAAGCCGAAGAACAGCGCCGTCGGCTTGTCCTGGAAGGCCTTTTCGGTGATCGGCTGGCCGTTCTGGGCAACGAGCTGGAACGGCACGCCGAACGGACCTTCGCTAAGCTGCTGTTTCGAGCCGGTCACCTCCATCGTCAGCCAGACAAGCACGCCGGCAAGCGCCACGACGGCGACCCAGAGGATGGTGCGAAAGCTTTTCATCGGTATCTCTTCAGCTCAGACCTAATGACGGATCGATAGACCCCAGGCGGCAGCGAAGCAATTCAAGAAGCCGTTTTCGAGAGATATCGCGCTGATCTGTCTCACCGAACCGGCAGCCGGTCAGAAACACCAGGAAAGGCCGGTCTCACCGAGCGTCAGCAGGATGGAAGAGCCGAACCGGAGCCAGCCGTAAAAGGCGATGCCTCCGAGGCCGAGCAAGAGCAGGCTTGCGGCGGCAAGCAGCGGCAGGCGGTATGTCTCGATTATACTGTCCATAACGTTCAATCTACCACCCTTTCCGGCCGTTCAGAAGGCCGGCAATCTTCGAACAAGTTTAGGGTAAGATTAATACCTGTCTGAGATCTTATAAAGGCGAACGTGGTTTACGATTCGTAGCGGCGAATGGGAGTGAGGATGCAGCACGCATCACACTAGGGGCCGCTATGTCGACCGCGAAAAGACATGATGTCGCCGACACCGGCTCGCCCTCAGTTTCCATCTCTATCTGCAGTCTGCCGGACCTGATCCGGCGTGGGAGGAATTTCAACAGCATGACGGCAAAACCCCTTCGCAAGACGCTGTCGGTCAATCACCGGCTCTGGACGCTGGCAGGCTCCGCCTTTGTCGGCATCGGCGCGATGCTGCTTGTCGGCTGGTACGAAGGCCGACAGCTCGACGAAGCGCTGCAGCGCGCGACCGATATCCAGGAGCATGTGGATACGGTCGACGGCATGCGCATCGCCAACCTGGAACTCGTTCTGGCAGCGATGGACACGATCGTCGACCGCGACGACAAACGGGTCGAGCCGAGCCGGCTGAAGGCGATGGCGGACTCCTCCGACAAGTTGAAAAGCTCTGCCGGTAATCTGAAGAAACTCGCGGCTGAAATCGGCAATCCAGGCCTCGCCTCGAATTTCGAGACGGACCTCGCAGCTCTTTCGACGGCGATCCAGGTCGATCTCAGAAAAATGGTCGAAACCGGCGCGCCCGAAGAGGCCTATGACAAGATCGACGACGCCATCGACGGTGCCGGCGAACGGGTTGGCGCAATGCTCGATACGGCTGCCGTCGCGGGCGAGAAACTGGTGCGCAGCCGCGTCCAGGAGGCGAATACGCTTTCCTCGACCTCGCTCTATGTGCAACTCGGCTGCGGCCTGATCGCATTGGTCGCCATGGCGATCCTGCAGAGCATTCACGGCGGCGCAATCCGGCGCGGCATCGACGGCGTTCGCGCCAGCATGCAGCGGATCATCGGTGGCGACTACAACACCCCCGTGCCCGGCATAGATCTCGGCGACGAGATCGGTGAAATGGCGCGCGCCACCGACGTCTTCAGGCTTGCAGCCGTCGAGCGCCAGACCCTGGAGGTCAATCTGGAAGACGAACGCCGCCAGAACGAGACCCGGCGGCAGACGAGCGAGTCCGAACAGAAGGCAGAAGCCGAAGCGCTCCACTTCGCAGTCGATTCGCTTGCAAGCGCCCTCAACCGTCTCTCGGAAGGCGATCTTGCGGCCGCCCTCGAGCGTCCCTTCCGGGGCGACCTCGAGCGCCTGCGCACCGACTTCAACCGGGTCGTCGAACGCCTGCGCCACGTCATGACCGAGGTCGCCACCAGCTCGAGTTCCATCGGCGCAAACGCGAATCAGATGCGCTCCGCCGCCGACGATCTCGCCAAGCGCACCGAGAAGCAGGCGGCCTCGCTTGAGGAGACATCCGCAGCCCTCGAAGAAATCACCTCGACCGTGCGCAACGCCACCAGCCGCGCCGAAGAGGCGACCCAGATGGTGAGCCATGCCAAGGACTACACGGAACAGTCCACCAGCGTGGTCCGTGATGCCACGGCCGCCATGGGGCGGATCGAGGACGCGACCGCCGAGATCGGCAAGATCATCAACGTCGTCGACGAGATCGCCTTCCAGACCAATCTGCTGGCGCTCAACGCCGGCGTCGAGGCGGCCCGCGCGGGCGAAGCCGGCAAGGGTTTTGCCGTCGTCGCCCAGGAAGTCCGCGAACTCGCCGGACGCGCTGCCGGCGCGGCCAAGGATATCAAGGCGCTGGTCACCCGTTCGAACCACGAGGTCAAGACCGGCGTCGATCTGGTGAAGGCGACCGGCGAAGCGCTGACGCGGATCGGCGACGACGTGCTGAAAATCAACGACCACGTTCACGCGATCTTCACCTCTGCACGCGAACAATCGACCGGACTGACGGAAATCAATATCGCGATCGGCCAGATGGACCAAGCAACGCAACAGAACGCCGCAATGGTGGAGCAGAGCACCGCTGCCAGCCATTCGCTGGCAAGCGATGCCGAAAACCTCAACCAGCTGATCAGCCATTTCCAGATCCGCGGAGGCAATGGCCCGCGCGCCGTCGAGGCTGCGAGCGCTTCCACGCCACCCAAACCATCGCCCGCACTCAACTTGATGAACAAGCTCGCGGGAGCCTTCAGCAATAGCCCCACCTCCGCCAAGCCGAAGGCCGTGGGATCCTCAGACAAATGGGAAGAGTTCTGACATGAGCAATGCCATCAAGCAGTCCGGCGCCTACCTCGAAATCGTCTCCTTCCATCTCGGAGACCAGGAATTCTGCATCGACATCATGGCGATCCGCGAAATCCGCGGCTGGGCACCGGTGACCCCGATGCCGCACACCCCGTCCTACGTGCTCGGCCTCATCAACCTGCGTGGCGCGGTGATCCCGGTCATCGACATGGCCTGCCGCCTCGGCATGAAGATGACCGAACCGTCGGAACGTTCCGCAATCATCGTCACCGACATCGCCGGCAAGCTGGTCGGCCTGCTGGTCGAACAGGTTTCCGACATGATGACCATTCGTGGTGAAGACCTGCAGCCGGCCCCGGAAATCATTCCGGAAGCCCAGCGGGCCTTCTGCCGCGGCATCGTCGCGCTTGAAAAGACGATGGTCTGCTTCCTGAACCTGGACACCGTCATCGCCGACGAACTGGCGCGCGAAGCCGCGTAATTTCCCAGGCGCAAAAAAGTCCGAAACTATGTCCGGATCTTCCGTCACACGCAAATGTGACGGAAGATTAACGCATTGTAATCATTGCCTATTTGTAACAATTTTAAACGGAACCGGGGAACCGGGTCGACGTTCTCCCGTCGCTAAACGCCCAACCGACGCCTCAAACGCCCCTCGGCTGGTTTATCCAATAGGAGAACGACCATGAACAAGGCTTTTGCTCTCGCAGTCCTGATGTCCGCAGCCACGATGGGAACCGCATATGCCCGCGATATGGGCATGACGGCCAAGCCCGCCGGCGATGTCGCCATCGTCTATACCGATCCCGAAATCGACAACAGCGCCAAACGGCTCGACGTGCCTGAGAGCATCATCCATCCAAGCCCGGCAATGGTGCAGAAGGCACAGGCCGAGGTGAAGGCCGACCGCGCGCTGCGAGCCGATCTTCTGAAGCAGAACGTCGAACTCAACAACGTCGTGGCGATCGACACCGCCGCCGATGGCAGCCGGACCGTCTACGTCCGCTGATTCGCCGTTGATGAAACGGGGCCCGGTGTCTTTTCTCCGGACCCCGTTTCGGCGAAAGCCATTCACAATCGCCTCTACGCGGGTGATGGAACCTTAAATCATTGCTGCTTAGAGATGATTTCGGAAAAGCCCGGAACAATCTCCGGGCGTTTCCGGTTCCGTCCATATCTTGGTGCTGAAGAGACACATGTTCGGCGCCCAAGAACCGAGAAAGGAACATGTTATGAAGAAGGTTATTGCTCTCGCAACTCTTATATCCGCTTCCTCAATCGGGGGCGTTTACGCCCAGGACCTTGCCCCGACCACGCCGGCCCCCTCCCCGTCGGACGTGACGGTGGTCTACATTACCGAAGCTACGGATAGCGAATCGTCGAACGACAAGATCCCGCCGACGCTGACGACACCCAACCCGCAGGCAGCGGAGGCTGCCCAGGCGCAGATCCGAACGGATTCCAACCTGATGGCAGCTCTCGAAGAGAAGAACGTCCAGTTGCAGAACGTGGCGGGTATCGAAACGGCCGCCAACGGTGGCAAGATCGTCTACGTTCGTTGATCACCCATTTGAGGACTGAGAACAGGCTCGCTTTGCGGGCCTGTTTTTTGTCGTGTCGCGCCTGAATTGACTCCTGCCACACCGCATGACTGTATTCGCGGTGAGGATGCAGCATGGTTTGTATCTCCACGCTTTGGGAGGAGCGCGCTTGAGCGACAGAGTTGACGCCATCGTGGTGGGCGCGGGCCTTTCGGGCCTCGTCGCCGCGACCGAACTTGCAGATGCCGGCCGCTCCGTCGTCATCCTCGACCAGGAACCGGAACAGAACCTTGGCGGCCAGGCCTTCTGGTCGCTCGGCGGGCTGTTCCTCGTCGATTCTCCCGAACAACGGCGGATGGGCATCCGCGATTCGCTCGATCTCGCCTGGCAGGATTGGCTCGACACCGCCGGTTTCGACCGCGAGGAGGATCATTGGCCACGCCTCTGGGCGGAAGCCTATGTAGCCTTCGCCGCCGGCGAGAAACGCTCCTGGCTCAGGCAGATGGGCCATCGCATCTTTCCGATCGTCGGCTGGGCGGAACGCGGCGGCGGCTCGGCGACCTCGCATGGCAATTCCGTGCCTCGGTTCCACACCACCTGGGGCACCGGCCCCGGTGTCGTCGAACCGTTCGAGCGGCGGGCGCGCGAGGCGGAGAAAAGCGGCAGGATCCGCTTTCTCTGGCGGCACCGCGTCGACAATCTGGTCAGGACCGGCAGTGCCGTGACAGGGGTTGCAGGCACGGTCCTTGCGGCAAGCACGGCGCTGCGCGGCGAGGAAACCTCCAGGACACCGGCCGGTGACTTCGAACTCAATGCGCCGATCGTCATCGTCGCTTCGGGCGGCATCGGCGGCAACCAAGATCTGGTGCGGCAAATGTGGCCGGAACGGCTGGGCAGACCGCCGGCCTTCATGGTCTCGGGCGTGCCGAAACATGTGGACGGGCGGATGATCGGCATAACCCGGACGGCCGGCGGGCAGGTGATCAACCGCGACCGCATGTGGCACTATACCGAGGGCCTGCGGAACTGGAACCCGATCTGGCAAAACCATGGCATCCGCATCCTGCCAGGCCCTTCCTCGATGTGGTTCGACGCGACGGGCAAGCGCCTGCCTGCCCCTTTTTATCCCGGCTACGATACGCTCGGCACGCTGCAGCACCTCATGGCGACCGGCTACGACTACAGCTGGTTCGTGCTGAACCAGAGCATCATCCGCAAGGAATTCGCGCTCTCCGGCTCGGAACAGAACCCGGACCTCACCGGTCGCGACTGGAAGCTGACCGCGAGACGGGCGATCGGCAGGAAAGCGACGGGGCCAGTCGAGGCCTTCAAGGAACAGGGCGAGGATTTCGTGATCGCCGAGAGCCTTGGCGAACTGGTCGCGGGCATGAACCGGCTTGCCGGCAGCAACCTCCTGGACCTCGCACAAATCGAGCGCGAGATATCGGCCCGCGACGGGCAGGTGGCCAATCCCTTTGCCAAGGATGCGCAGATCATGGGCATCCACAACGCCCGCCGCTCGCTCGGTGAAAAGCTGGTGCGCACGGCAAAACCGCACCGCATTCTCGATCCGGCGCACGGACCGTTGATCGCGGTGAGGCTGAACATCCTGACCCGCAAGACGCTCGGGGGGATCGAGACGGACCTCTCGGCCCGCGTGCTCGGTGAGAATGGAGACGTGATCCCGGGCCTCTATGCCGTCGGCGAGGCCGCCGGCTTCGGCGGTGGCGGCATGCACGGCTATCGGGCGCTGGAAGGCACCTTTCTCGGCGGCTGCCTGTTTTCCGGCCGCAATGCCGGCCGGGCGGCCGCGGCAGCCCTCGGCTGAGCTCGACTATGGCTTGGGCTTGCCGTTCTTCCAGGCGACGTTCTGGTTATAGAGCGGCACGGTCGAGATCGCCATCTTGGCGGAACCGTCCACCACCTGCCGCGAGTGAGCGAGATAGATCAGCGTGTCGTTCGCCTTGTCGTAGATACGCTTGACGAGCAGGTTCTTCCAGATCAGGGAACGGCCCTGCCGGAACACTTCCTCGCCGCCCTTGCCGAGGTCGATCTCGCCGATCTCGATCGGACCGGTCTGGCGGCAGGCAATCGAATTGTTGGAGGGGTCTTCGAACCAGTTGCCGTTCTTAAGCCGGTCTATGATGCCGCGTTCGAAATAGGTGACGTGGCAGGTTACGCCCTTTATCTGCGGATCGGCGACCGCCTCGACGATGATGTCATTGCCGGTCCAGTCGACGCCGACTTCGCCGACCACCTGCGCGGAAACGGGGGCGGCAAGCGTCCCGAACGACAGGGCGACGGCGGATGCAAGGCAGGCAATTCGATTGATGGGTTGTTTCATGGGGGAACGGCTCCGGTAAACGATCCGTGATCTGAGATAAGGATTGCCGGACCGGAAACAAGCAGCTTCGCGAAAGTGCCTATTTCAGCCGGCAGGTGCAGGGCGCGTAACCGCCGGAAAACAGCCGCCCGACCTTCATGCCGATCGCAGCCGGAATGTCGCGGACATGCGGCACGGCAAGCGATTTGGCGATCGCGATTGTCGCCCGCGCGCAGACGGCCGCGTCTTCTGCTGCATTGTGATGCGCGAAGCGAAGGCCGAGATGCTGGGCAAGGACATTGAGCTTGTGCGAGCCGAGATGCGGCCAGACTTTCTGCGACATCTTCACGCTGCAGAGATAAGACAGGTCCGGATAACTCTGCCGGTAGGCGTCGAGACAGGCCCGCCAGACGCTGAAATCGAAGGCGGCATTGTGGGCAATCATCGTCGCGCCGCGAAAATCGTCGGCGAACTCGTCCATCACTTCCGGAAACTCGCCGGCATCCTCGACATGTTCCGGCCGGATGCCGTGGATGGCGACGTTGAAGGAGGAAAACCGCATGTCCTTCGGGCGGATCAGCCGTTCCTCCACCCGCACCACCTCGTCGCCCTCCAGCCAGGCAAGCCCGACCGAGCAGGCGCTGCCGCGTTGCTCGTTGGCGGTTTCGAAATCGATGGCGATGGTTTTCAAGGGCTGGTTCCGGATGCTTGTCGGAGAACTTCTACAGGTGGGAATTCGATTCGGCAAAGACGGCCAGCGCTTTCACCCCTCTTGACGATCCGGCGCTTGTCTGAGACGTTGCGCGCCATGACACGTTTCGCCACCCACATGCATCTTACCGTGACCATTCACCCCGCAGGGTGCGTGGCGGTCTTGGCGCGTTAACCGGTCATCCGTCCACCAACCCTGCCCGATATGGCAGGGTTCGGTGTTTCCGCTCTGCCTCGGCGAAGAACCAAGGAGAGCAAGCATGAAGATAGCCGAAGAGATCCAGGAGAAACCACCCCGACCGTCCAGGCTGAAGGGTCTTGAGATTCGTGCCTTGCGCGCGACGGACGCCGAGGCCGTCAACGCTTTGGCCAACATGCCCGGTTATCGCTACGGAACCCTGCGTCTGCCGCACACACGCCTGGAAGAGACCCGCAAATGGGTCGAGAGCCCGACGCCTGGAAGCATCGCGCTGGTGGCCACCTACGAGGGCCAGATCGTCGGCAACGGCGGCATCAACCGATTTCAGGGCCGTCGGAGCCACGCGGCTAGCCTCGGCATGGGCGTGCACGACGATTTTGTCGGACGCGGAGTGGGCCGCGCCTTGCTCGGCGAGACGGTACAGGTCGCAGACGACTGGCTGGACATCCGCCGGCTCGAACTGACCGTCTACACCGACAACGAGGCAGCCATCGCGCTCTACCGGAAATTCGGCTTCGAGATGGAAGGCCATTTCAAGCAATTCGCCTTCCGCGAAGGACGATATGTCGATGCCTATTCGATGGCGCGGCTCAGGGTGTGACCTTCATCACCGTATGAAGGCCTTCACGCAATAAAGGCGAGCCATTCGTCCTCGTCCATCACCTGGACGCCGAGTTCCCTCGCCTTGTCGAGCTTGGAGCCGGCGCCAGGACCCGCGACCACATAGTCGGTCTTCTTGGAGACCGACCCGACCACCTTGGCGCCAAGGCTTTCCGCCCTCGCCTTGGCCTCGTCGCGGGTGAATTTTTCGAGCGAGCCGGTGAAGACCACCGTCTTGCCGGCGATCGGGCTGTTGGAGGCGACCGGCTGTTCGGCGGCCTGCGGCGTCACCTCTTCGCGAAGCCGGGTGATGACCTCGACATTGCGCGGCTCCTTGAAGAACTCGACGATGGCGCGCGCCATCACCTCGCCGATGCCCTCGATATTGTTCAAATCGTCCCAGGCGTCGCCGGAAAGCTCGGCCGCATCGTCCATGGCCTTCGCAAACGCC
Source organism: Neorhizobium sp. P1_A6 (assembly GCF_056406795.1). Taxonomy (NCBI): domain Bacteria; kingdom Pseudomonadati; phylum Pseudomonadota; class Alphaproteobacteria; order Hyphomicrobiales; family Rhizobiaceae; genus Neorhizobium; species Neorhizobium sp. P1_A6. Next base: position 43,743 of record NZ_JBFTZM010000004.1, read on the forward strand.
TCGTAGGTGCCGTAGGCGCGCGCAAGCAGCTTGGCGGTGGTCTCGCCTACGTGCCGGATGCCGAGCGCGTAGATGAAGCGGTGAAGCGCGATCTCGCGCCGCTCGTCGATCGCATCGAACAGTTTCTTGACGCTGACTTTTCCGAAGCCCTCGATATTTTCGAGTTTGGTAAGCGTCGAGGCCTCCTGCCGCCGCTTCAGCGTGAAGATGTCGGGCGCAGTGCGGATCTTCAGCGCGTCGTCTTCCGCCTCGAAGAAGAAATCGATCTGCTTGGAGCCGAGGCCTTCGATATCGAAGGCGTTGCGCGACACGAAATGTTTGAGGTGCTCGGTCGCCTGCGCACGGCAAACGAAACCGCCGGTGCAGCGGGTGACCGAATCGAGCTTGCCGGTCTTTTCGTTACGCTCGCGCACCGCATGACTGTCGCAGACGGGGCATTTCTTCGGGAATTCGTAGGGCACGGCTTCCGGAGGACGCTTCTCCATCACCACGTCGAGCACCTGCGGGATGACATCCCCTGCTCGCTGGACGATGACGGTGTCGCCGACGCGGATATCGTGATCCGGCTCGCGGATCGGTTCGCCGGAATTGCCGAGCCCCTTGATATAGTCTTCGTTGTGGAGCGTCGCATTGGTGACGACCACGCCGCCGACGGTGACCGGCGTCAGGCGCGCGACCGGCGTCAGCGCTCCGGTGCGGCCGACCTGGATGTCGATCCGCTCCACATGAGTAAAGGCCTGTTCCGCCGGGAATTTATGCGCCGTGGCCCAGCGCGGCGAACGCGAGCGAAAACCGAGCCGGGCCTGCAGGTCGAGCCTGTCCACCTTGTAGACGACACCATCGATCTCGTAGTCGAGATCCGGGCGCTTGAGGCCGATATCCTTGTAATGAGCGATGATATCCTCGACCGCGTGCAGGCGTTTCATCAGCGGGTTGACCGGAAAACCCCATTCCCTGAATTTTTCGACCATGCCCATCTGGGTGTCGGCCGGCATCTCCGACATCTCGCCCCAGGCATAGGCGAAGAATTTCAGGTTGCGGCTTGCGGTCACCTTGGCGTCGAGCTGGCGCAGCGAGCCGGCGGCCGTATTGCGCGGGTTGACATAGGTCTGCTTGCCTTCCGCCGCCATCTTCTCGTTAAGCGCCAGGAAGTCGCTTTTCGTCATATAAACCTCGCCACGCACCTCGACGACATCGGGCACGCCGGCCGGCAGGCGATTGGGGATTTCCTTGATGGTCTTGATGTTCTCGGTGACGTTTTCGCCGGTCGTGCCGTCGCCACGGGTGGCAGCATTCACCAGCCGGCCGTTCTCGTAACGGATCGACATGGAAAGCCCGTCGATCTTCGGTTCGGCGGTAAACGCAATCGAGCCGTCCGGCAGCTGGCCGAGGAAACGGTAGACGGAAGAGACGAAATCGCGGACATCGTCGTCCGAGAAAGTGTTATCGAGCGACAGCATCGGCCGCGAGTGGGTGATCGCCGCAAACGTCGGCAAGGGCGCCGCACCGACCCGGATCGACGGACTGTCGGCGCGGATCAGCTGCGGAAACCGTTTTTCGATCGCATCGTTGCGCCGTTTCAGCGCGTCGTAATCCGCATCCGAAATCTGCGGCGCGTCATGGCCGTGATAAAGCTCGTCATTGCGGGCAATCTCCGCCGCCAAATAGGCCAGTTCGGCTGCGGCCTGTTCTTCGGTCAGGTTTTCGACGGGCGTCTGTTCGGCGGACATGCGGGTCTACTCCTCGGGTAGCGAGGAGTCGTTTTGTAGCGCAAATTTTTCCGATGGGAAGGGTGGATGGAAGGTCTCGGTGGATGAGCCTAGCCGTTGCCCGCCAGCAGCCGCTTGGCCGCCGCCCTCGCCTCGTCGGTCACCGATGCGCCGGCGAGCATGCGGGCGATCTCTTCGGTGCGGTGTTCCGGCTCCATGGTGGCGACGCGGGTGGCGATCTTGTCGGTGCCCTCGCCGGCCGGTCCCTTGGAAATCAGCAGATGCGTTGCGGCACGGGCGGCCACCTGCGGCGCATGGGTGACGGACAGCACCTGCACCTTGTCCGACAGCCGCTTCAGCCGCTGGCCGATCGCATCGGCGACGGCACCGCCGACCCCGGTATCGATTTCGTCGAAGACCAGCGTCGGAGCCGAACCGCGGTCGGCGAGCGCCACCTTGAGCGCCAGAAGGAAACGCGACAGCTCGCCGCCCGAAGCGACCTTCATGATCGGGCCCGGACGCGTGCCGGGATTGGTCTGGACGTGGAACTCGACGGTATCGATGCCTTCGGCGCTCGCCGCTTCCGGATCGCTCGCCACATCCACCATGAAACGGGCCCGTTCGAGCTTCAGCGCTGGCAGCTCGGTCATCACGGCTTCGGCCAGCGCCTCGGCGCCATGCCGGCGCTTCTCGGACAGGATTACGGCGGCTTGATCGTAGGCGGCCTTGGCGGCGGAGGTCAGCTTTTCCAGTTCGGCGAGCTTCTCTTCGCCGGCATCGAGATCGGCAAGGTCCGATATCATCTTTTCGGCAAGTGCCGGCAGGTCGGCGACCGGGATCGAATATTTGCGGCCGGCGGCCCGGAGCGCAAACAGCCGCTCCTCGACCCGCTCCAGTTCGCGCGGATCGAATTCGGTCCGCCTCAGCGCCGCCTCGACTTCCATCTGGGCATTGGAGAGGTAGTTGAGCGCCTGATCGAGAAGCTCGACGGTTTCTTCGAGCAGGCCTGGCGCCTCGTGGCTCTTGCGCTCCAGGCGCCGGACCAGCGAGGCGATCAGCGGAACGGGCGATGCATTGCCATTGAGGAATTCGGAGGCCTCGGAAATGTCGCCGGCGATGCGTTCGGACTTCTGCATGCGCGAGCGCTGTTCGGCAAGCTCGTCCTCCTCGCCATCGCGCGGCGAGAGCGCTTCGAGTTCTTCCACAGAGGCGCGGATATAGTCTGCTTCGCGCGCCGCGGCCTCGACCCTGGCGCGATGGGTCTTGAAGGCCCGATCCGCGTCCTTCCAGGAGCGATAAAGGGCGGAAAGCTGCAGCACCTCGTCGCTTAAGCCCGTGAAGGCGTCGAGCAGCGTGCGGTGCGCGTCGGTGTCGATCAGCGCCCGGTCGTCGTGCTGTCCGTGGATCTCGACCAGAAGCTGGCCGGCCTGGCGCATCAGCTGCACGCTGACTGGCTGGTCGTTGATCGAGGCGCGTGTGCGCCCATCGGCCGACTGGATGCGGCGGAAGATCAGATCGCCGTCGTCGTCGATGCCGTTGTCGCGCAGGAGTTTTCGGGCACCGTGGCTGCCGGATACGTCGAAGACGGCCGTCACCTGGCCCTTGTCCTCGCCATGGCGCACCAGGCCGCCGTCACCACGGCCGCCGAGCGCCAGCGAAAGACTGTCGAGCAAAATCGATTTGCCGGCGCCGGTTTCGCCGGTCAGCACCGAAAGGCCGGTCTCGAAGGCAAGATCCAGCCGCTCGATCAGAACGATATCGCGGATCGACAACTGGATCAGCATGTCTCAGACCTTAAGCGCCGATCAGTTTGGCCCCGGCGCGGGAAATCCACGAACCGCGATTTTCACGCGGTTCGACGCCGTTGCCCTTCAGCAGCTTGAAGGAATCCGCATACCACTGGCTGTCGGGATAATTGCGCCCTAGAACAGCGGCCGCGGTCTGCGCCTCTTCCGTAATGCCCATCGCATAATAGGCTTCGGTCAGACGCGCCAGCGCCTCTTCCACCTGGTTGGTGTTGGGATACTGCTCGACCACGTTGCGGAAACGCTGGATCGCGGCAAGATATTCCTTGCGCTCCAGGTAGTAGCGGCCGATCTGCATTTCCTTGCCGGCGAGCTGATCGCGCGCAAAGCGGATCTTCGCCTGCGCATCCTCGACATATTCCGAGCTCGGATAATTGGTTACGACCTTGTTCATCGCATCGATGGTGCGCACGGCTGCGCGCTGGTCCTGGGTCACGTCGGCGATCTGCTTGGAGTAAGCAAGGCCGACGAGATACTGGACATAGGCCGAATCCTGCGATTGCGGATACTGGCTCATGTAGCGGTTGCCGGTGGCCACCGCCTCGTCGTTGCGGCCGAGCCGGTACTTGGTGAACGTGCTCATGACGAGCGCCTTGCGGCCCCATTCCGTGAAGGGATTCTGGCGGTCGATCGAATCGAACTTGCGGCCTGCTTCGGCAAGGTTGCCAGCCTTCATGTTGGCGAGACCCTGGTTGTAGAGCGTCTCCGGCGCATCCGTTTCGAGACCGAGCTTGGTGATGTCGATATCGGGATCCGACTGGCAGGCGGTCACGCCAAAGCCGGCGCCGGCCAGCACCAGCGACACAAGCGCCACTCTTGCCGTCTTACGCATTCCAACAGACCTTACATGGTTCATTCGACAATTCCTGATCGTCCCGCGCCTGATAAGCCCGCCGCCTAAGCAGGCCGTTCTAGCCATAAAAGCAAAGGGAGAGCAACGCAATGCTGCGGCATTAATGCATTTTTGTGGCACGTCGCCGCAATACGGCATTTCAAGGTTAAATCGAAACATGTCTCCCAAAAGAAAAGGCCGCTTCGGGGGAAGCGGCCGAGTCGACTGGATCAATTTACTCAGGCGAACCAGGATGTCAGTTCCGGCACGTTGACCGGTACGAACTCCCGTGCCCGTACTCGGGCCGCACGCGACGACGGAGCCTCGACGACCTCATAAGCCGTCGGATCGCTCATCAGCGCCTTCAATGCGTTGGCATTCATCTTGTGGCCGCCGCGGTAGGACCGGTAGCAGCCGATGAACTGGGCGCCGGCAAGCGCCAGATCGCCGACGGCATCGAGCGTCTTGTGGCGGACGAATTCATCCTTGTAGCGAAGGCCCTCGACATTGACGATCGTGTCGTCGTCCGAGATGACGACCGAATTTTCCAGCGAGGAGCCGAGTGCGTAGCCGGCAGCCCAGAGACGCTCCACATCGCGCATGAAACCGAAGGTGCGGGCGCGGGAGAGTTCCTGCTTGAAGGTCTCGGCGGTCAGGTCGCCTTTCCAGCTCTGGCGGCCGATCAGCGGCGACGAGAAGTCGATCTCCACCTCGAAGCGTGTGCCGTCATAGGGCCGGAATTCCGACCAGCAAGCGCCGGAGTCGATGCGGACCGGTTTCAGGACGCGGATATAACGGCGCTTGATGCCGAGATTGACGATACCGACCTGTTCGATGGCTTCGATGAAAGGATAGGAGCTGCCGTCCATGATCGGCATTTCGCCGCTATCGACTTCGACCATGATATTGTCGACACCGAGCGCGTAGAGCGCGGCCATCACGTGTTCGATCGTCGCGACGGCGCGGGAAAGCGAAGTGCCGAGAACGGTGCAGAGATCGGTGTTGCCGACCTGCGAGGAAACGGCGCGATATTCGACCGAGCTGCCGTCGTCCAGAAGACGCGTGAAGATCACGCCGGTACCGGCTTCGGCCGGTTGAAAGGTGAGGCTGACAGGGGCTCCGGAATGAACGCCAATCCCCTTCAGTGTTACCGGGGAGGCGATGGTGGTCTGGAAACCGAACAGTCCGATAGTCATTCCTGCTGCCTTCTTGTCGCCGGATCCGTAAAGCAGAAGGATCCGATATTCTTTAGCGCCAGCCGGACCGATCGCCTGAATCGGTCGATCTCTTTTGGCGTCCCTTAGCGTCTTTCATACGCAGCCGTTTGGCACAATCCAAATCACTGTTCATTTCGGATTGTTACGTTGTTAACTCTGCGTCCTGATTGATAAAACGCCTGAAGGCCCGGATGCGTGATCCGGGCCTTCTTCACGTTTCGTGACCGTCCTTAACTCAGTTCGATTGACGGCGCAGGAAGGCCGGAATTTCGAGCTGGTCTTCCTCGTGATGGGCCTGCGGAACTGCACGTCCATGATCGTCGAGATTGCCGCGGCGCGGCGCATAAAGACTTGCTTCCGCCGACAGCGGACGACGCTGCTGTGGGGGCGGAGCCGGTGCGGCCGGCTCGACGTGAGCAGGCTCTTCCTCTTCGCGGCGACCAAGCGAGTTGGTGATCCGCTTCAGGAGACCCATCGGGCCGCGCTCTTCCTGCACATGGCTCACCGGCTGGGCGCGGTGATCCATCTCGGCCTTCACGACCGGCGGAAAATCCTCGACCTTCGGCATGCGAACCGGCTGCACCACCTGCGACATCGAAGGTGCCATCGGCTCACGATAGACCGGCTGTGCCGGGCGAGGAGCGGGCTGGCTCATCATCGGAGCAGGCTGGGGCTGTACGTGCTGGTGAACCGGGGCTGGTTGCGGTGCAGGAGCCGGCCGGCTCATGACCGGAGCCGGTGCTTCGACCGGAGCAGCACCGAAGATGCGGCTCTGCGGACGGAACTCTTCCTGCTGCTGCATGACCGGCTGCGGAGCGACCGGCTGGGGTGCCGGAGCCGCATACTGGTGCTGCGGTTCTGCGATCGCCAGTTCCCGTTCCATCTCGGCTTCCGCCATGCGGATCGTTTCGGCGATCGGGTCGACAGCCGGCCTCGGAGCCGGAGCGGCCTGCATGACCGGAGCCGGCTGGGCGGCAACCGGAGCCGGAGCGATGGCGGCAGACGGACGGATGATCGGTTTTGCGGCAGCGCGCATCTCTGCGGCGCGAATGTCGACCGAGCCGGCGGCACGATCGATGCCGGTCGCCACAACCGATACACGGATCAGGCCTTCGAGCGCTTCGTCGAAGGTCGCGCCGAGGATGATGTTGGCATCCGGATCGACTTCTTCGCGGATGCGGGTCGCGGCTTCGTCGACTTCGAACAGCGTCAGGTCGCGACCACCGGTGATCGAGATCAGCAGGCCCTGAGCGCCCTTCATCGAGGTCTCGTCGAGCAGCGGATTGGCGATCGCGGCTTCGGCGGCCTGCATGGCGCGGCCCGGGCCGGATGCTTCGCCGGTGCCCATCATCGCGCGGCCCATCTCGCGCATCACCGAGCGGACGTCGGCGAAGTCGAGGTTGATCAGGCCTTCCTTGACCATCAGGTCGGTAATGCAGGCGACGCCCGAATAAAGAACCTGGTCGGCCATCGCAAACGCGTCGGCGAAGGTCGTCTTGTCGTTGGCGATGCGGAAGAGGTTCTGGTTCGGAATGACGATCAGCGTGTCGACAGACTTCTGCAGTTCCTGGATACCCATCTCGGCAAGGCGCATGCGGCGCTGGCCTTCGAAGTGGAACGGCTTGGTGACGACGCCAACCGTCAGGATGCCCTTGGAGCGGGCTGCCTGTGCGACGACCGGGGCTGCACCCGTGCCGGTGCCGCCGCCCATGCCGGCGGTGACAAAGCACATGTGTGTGCCGTGCAGGTGATCGACGATCTCGTCGAGGCATTCTTCCGCGGCGGCGCGGCCGACTTCCGGCTGCGAACCGGCGCCGAGACCTTCAGTGACCCGAGCACCCATCTGGATGATACGCTCGGCCTTGGTCATGGTCAGCGCCTGGGCATCGGTATTGGCGACGACGAAGTCGACGCCCTCGAGGCCGGCGGTGATCATGTTGTTGACGGCGTTACCACCGCCGCCACCGACGCCAAACACGGTAATCCGAGGCTTCAACTCGGTGATATCAGGCTTTTGCAGCTTGATGGTCATTGCACCAGTTCCTTCTTTTTCTGGCCGCATCGCCGCCGGCCAATTCATTGCAACTCTGCTCCGATGCGGGCGGGCGAGCCCCTCACATCAAAAACTTTCCTTCAACCACTGACCGACGCGGGCCAGCCGGCCATTGCCGCTTCCCAGCGAGGCCATCAGGCCGCTCTGCGTAGCGTGTGTTTCCAAGTCCGCGACCTGCGGATAGATCATCAGGCCGACCGCCGTCGAAAACGCCGGTCCCTTGGCTGCCGTCGGCAGACCGGAGACGCCCATCGGGCGGCCGATCCGGACGTTGCGCGCAAGAATCCGGCGCGCCGTTTCCGAAAGGCCGGTGAGCTGGCTGGCACCACCGGTCAGCACGACGCGCTTGCCGACGATCGGGCTGAAGCCCGACTTCTGGATGCGGTCGCGGATGAGTTCGAGCGTCTCTTCGATACGGGCCTGCACGATGCGGGTGACCAGYGAGCGCGGCACCTGCGTCGGCTGGTCGCGGTCGTCCTCGCCGATCGGCGGGACGGAGATCACGTCGCGTTCGTCGGACCCGTTGGCAAGCGCCGAACCGTGCACGACCTTCATCCGCTCCGCATCCTCGATACGGGTGGAAAGCCCGCGGGCAAGGTCTGTCGTCACGTGATGGCCGCCAAGGCTGATCGCGTCCGTATGGACGAGCTTGCCTTCGGCGAAAACCGAGATCGTCGTCGTGCCGCCGCCCATGTCGATCGCCGCGCAACCGAGTTCGACTTCGTCGTCGACGAGGGCCGCGAGGCCGCTGGCATAGGGCGTCGCCACCATGCCCTCGACCGAGAGGTGGGCGCGGTTGACGCAGAGTTCGAGGTTCTTCAGCGTGGCGCGTTCGGCTGCGACCACATGCATATCGACGCCGAGCGTATCGCCGAACATCGCCAGCGGATCGCGGATACCGCGCTCGCCGTCGAGCGAGAAGCCGGTGGGCAGTGAATGCAGGATGGCGCGGTCCTGGCGCAGCGACTGCTGGCTTGCCGCGATAAGAACCTTCTTGAGATCAGCCTCTTCCACTTCCTGGCCGCCGAGATCGATCGTCGCGGTATAGACGTCGCTGGTGATGCGGCCGGCGGACACATTGACGATCAGACTATCGACGGTAAGCCCGGCCATACGCTCGGCGGCATCGACCGCCAGACGAACGACACTTTCCGCGGCATCCAGATCGCCGATCACGCCGGACTTCACACCGCGCGAGCGCTGGTGGCCGATGCCGATGATCTCGATATTGTGGGTGCGGCCCGGCAGGACCTGGCTTTCCTGACGCGGCGTCAGCCGGGCGATCATGCAGACCACCTTGGTGGAGCCGATATCCAGGACCGAGACGACATGGCTGCGCTTGGAAGACAGCGGCTTCATGCGCGGCAGGCCGAAATGGGAGGAACCGAATACGCTCAAGACTGCTCTCCCAGTTTCTTCAGGGCCTTTGATCGTGCGTCGAGCGCTTCCCTGCGGCGATCCAGAGCGCCAGGGGTGAGCTGAACAGTGGTGCGATCCTCAAGCCGAAGATCGACGGCGGCGACGTCACGCTCCAGCACGCCCTGATCCTTTTCGAGCTTGGCGAGCATGGCGAGCGCCTTGGCGACATTGCCTTCCGGCAGCTTCAGCACGATGCCGTTGTCGAGATGCAGATCCCAGCGGCGGCCGGCGATGCGGACATAGGCCTTCACCCGGTTCTTCAGCTCCGGCCAGCCCGACAGGGCGTCCTCGAAAGAGGCCGCAGCCGCCTCGGCATCGCGGCCGACGAAGAGCGGCAGGGAAGCGAACTTGTTGTCGCGAAGCGGCGCAATCACGCTGCCGTTCTTTTCGATCAGCGAGAGCTCGGAACCGTGTTGCCAGATCCCGAATGCCTGACGCTCTTTCAGCATCACCTCGATCGTCTTCGGGTAGATTTTACGGACTTCCGCATACTGAACCCAGGGGAGCGCCGAGAGCTTGCGGCGAGCCGAATCGATATCGAGAGCGACGAGCGACGTCGTGCCGTCGAGCCCGAGAAGCTGCAGGATGTCGATTTCGGAGGTCTGGTCATTACCGGAAACACGAACGTCTTCGATCGCAAAGCCGACAGCAGCAGTGGTCGCCTGCGCGACGGCCTGGCCGTGACCGCCGAGCGACATGCCGTAGAGACCGATCGCAGCGAAGAAGCCGGCAGCCGAAACGGTTCCGGTATGAGACGGGATATGGATGCGGCCGGTGGCGAGGCTTACGCAGAAACGGAAAACCCGGCGCAGCGGACGAGGAAGAACCCGGCGCTCCTCGGCACCGAGATAAAGAGCCTGAGAACGGCCGCGCGGTCCACCCGCCTTTCTGCCGATCAACGCAAACACGTAGCGTCCTCCACCATCCAACGGACGAGTTCACCAAATGAGTGGCCGGCATGGCCGGCCATTTCGGGCACCAAGGATGTCGGGGTCATGCCCGGCTGCGTATTGATTTCCAGCCAGATGACCTCGCCGTTCTCGGAGAAGCGGTCGTCGTAGCGAAAGTCGGAGCGACTAACGCCACGGCAGCCCATCGCCTGATGCGCCTTGAGCGCCAGTGTTTGAATCTTTTGGTAAATATTCGGTGAAATCTGCGCCGGAATGACGTGTTTCGAACCACCCTCCGCATATTTCGCGTCGTAATCGTAAAAGGCGTGGCTAAGCGGCACCACTTCGGTAACCCCAAGCGCCACATCGCCCATCACGCCGCAGGTGAGCTCGCGGCCATAGACATACCGCTCGACCAGAACCCGATCACCGTAGCGCCACTCGGACGAGCCGATAATCTGCGGCGGATGCGACTGATTCTCCTGGACGATCACGACACCGAAGGACGACCCCTCGCGGACCGGCTTCACCACGTAAGGCGGCTTCATCGGATGAGCATTACCGATATCGAACCGGCTCATCGCCTTGGCTTCGGCGACCGGAATGCCGGACGCCTTGGCAACATGCTTGGCCTGATGCTTGTCCATGGCGAGCGCAGACGCGAGCACGCCGGAATGAGTATAGGGAATTTCGAGATATTCGAGAATGCCCTGAATCGTCCCGTCCTCGCCGAAAGGCCCATGCAAAGCGTTGAAGGCGACGTCCGGCCGAAGCTCCGAGAGGACGGCCGCCACATCCCGGCCGACATCGACGCGGGTGACGCGGTAGCCTTCGCCTTCGAGAGCATCCGCACAGGCAGCGCCCGAGGACAGGCTGACAGGCCGCTCGGAGGAAAATCCTCCCATCAAAACAGCCACGTGCTTGTCGCTCATCAATCACTCCAGCCAAAAAGGACTACAATTCAAAAGTACGGCGCTTGCGCCAACCTGCTCTCTGACGATTCCCGCCGGACGTTAGGCATGCCTGCATTAGTGCCCGAATATAGTTAACAAACCGTTTACCTTGATTAACCCGGGTAGCCAAAAGCATGAAAACAAAGGAAAAATCGAATCCCGGAATGTTAACGCGCAGTTTGCGGCAACATTCGGAACGGCGCTGAAATGACCGCCAAGTCGCTCGAATCGACAGGCGATTCTTGAGGTCTGCGCCACGGAAAAGCCCGCGAAGCGGTCAGCTTTGCGGGCTTTTTCATCTCGGCGGAATGCGCCGTTTTTCTTCAGATCAGGCCGCGACCCGCGCTTCCGAATCGTCCACCAGCTTCCAGGCCAGCGCGCCCAGGACGGCGCCCACGATCGGTGCAACCCAGAAGAGCCAAAGCTGCCCGAGAGCCCAGTCCCCGACGATCAGCGCCACGCCGGTCGAACGGGCCGGGTTGACGGATGTGTTGGTGACCGGGATCGAGATCAGATGGATCAGCGTCAGCGCAAGGCCGATTGCGATCGGAGCAAAGCCCGCCGGCGCCTTCGGCCCGGTCGCGCCGAGAATGATGAAGATGAAGAAACCGGTGAGAACCAGCTCTATCAACAGCGCCGCGGTCAACGAATAACCGCCGGGCGAATGCTCGCCATAGCCGTTGGACGCAAAGCCGCCGAGCTGGAAACCAGCCTTGCCGGAAGCGATGAGATAGAGAACCAGGGCTGCAACGACCGCCCCTACCACCTGAGCGATGACATAAGGCAGCAGGCTTGATGCCGGGAACCTGCCCGCCACCGTCAGTCCCACCGATACCGCCGGATTGAAGTGCCCGCCGGAAATACCGCCGACCGCATAAGCCATAGTCAGCACCGTCAGGCCGAATGCGAGCGCAACGCCGACGAAGCCGATACCGAGATCCGGAAATGCAGCCGCCAGAACCGCGCTGCCGCATCCACCGAAGACAAGCCAGAAAGTGCCGAAAAACTCGGCCGCTAATTTTTTGAACATTGGATATCCCCCTGCTCGTGCCCCCGGCACCCTGCCGGTCCAGGCGCGACTCTCATTCAAACAAGGATATTATGCAATATATTCTCATGAATGCTCAATGAATAAGCAACTCGTGAAACATCCAAGGTTGCACCGGCGCTACCCAACTGAATCAAAACACGAGATGACCGCTGCAACGCTTTAAATTTACAAGATAACTCGCCACGGGGAGGCATTCGCCTCACCCTTGGCCGGATCCCGTTATTCGCTCGTCATGCCCTGGAACGGCCTCACCTCGCGGCCAGGCATGAAGATGCCGAGGCGCTTGATTTCCCATTCGAGCTTGATGCTGGAATGTTCGAAAACTCGCTGGCGGATGGTCTCGCCGAGATATTCGAGGTCGTAACCGCTGGCGTAGCCGATATTGATCATGAAATTGCAATGCAGCGACGACATCTGCGCGCCGCCGCTGACCAACCCGCGGCAGCCTGCCTCGTCGATCAGCTTCCAGGCGGAATGGCCTTCCGGGTTCTTGAAGGTCGAACCGCCGGTCTTTTCCTTGATCGGCTGCACCGTCTCGCGATGCTGACGCACGGCATCCATCTCGGCGCGGATCTTTGCCCGCTCCTCGGGATATCCTTCGAAGACCGCGTGGGTAAAGATCATGTCCGCCGGAACCGAGGAATGGCGATAGCTGTAGCCCATCTCGGCAGTCGAGAAGACATGCGTGCCACCCTTGCGGTCGACGGCATGCACCTCGATGACGCGCCCGGCCGTCTCGCCGCCATTCGCGCCGGCATTCATGCGCAGGGCTCCGCCGATCGAGCCGGGGATGCCGTAATAGAAGGCGAAACCGCCGATGCCGTTGTCCATCGCCATCGCGGCAATGTGCTTGTCGGGGCAGATCGCACCGGCCTTGATACGGTTGTCGCCGACGAGATCGACCCCGCCGAACCCCTTGGCCGAGAGGCGCAGAACGACGCCTGGAATGCCTCCGTCGCGGACGAGCAGGTTCGAACCGACGCCGACTACCGTCAGCGGCACGTCTTCCGGCAGGATCTGCAGGAAAGTCACGAGGTCGTCGACGTCATGGGGCTGGAACATCAGCTCGGCGAGGCCGCCTGCCTGGAACCAGGTGACGCGATCCATCGGCGCATCCGGCGTCAGCCTTCCGCGCAGTTTGTTGACGTCATCCCCCAACGACGCCAGAAGCTTTTCCCCGTTCACCTGTTTCATTTCCTACTGTCCCGATATGCTTTCCAGTTCCTTCGGCAATGCCGCAGCCCATTGCGTGATATTGCCCGCCCCCAGAAGAACCACGAAATCACCCGGTTTCGCAATGCCCGATACAATCGAAGCGAGTTCCGTCGGCGATGCCATGTATCTAGCGTCGCGATGGCCGCCCGAACGGATGCGCGAAACCAGCGCTTCCGAATTGGCCCCGTCGATCGCTTCCTCGCCGGCGGCGTAGACCGGCGCCAGTATGATGCTATCGGCATCGTTGAAGCAATTGGCGAAATCCTCGAACAAGCTCGACAGACGCGTATAACGATGCGGCTGGTGCACCGCGATGATGCGGCCCTGGCACGATTCGCGGGCGGCGCGAAGCACCGCCTTGATCTCCACCGGATGGTGACCGTAGTCGTCGAAGATCGAAACGCCGTTCCAGGTACCGGTCAGCGTGAAGCGCCGCTTGACGCCGCTGAAATTGGCGAGCCCCTTGCGGATATCCTCTTCCGAGATGCCGAGCCGGTTGGCGACCGCGATCGCGGCGGTGGCATTGGAAATGTTGTGGCGTCCGGGCATCGGCAGCGCCAGGTCCTTGAACTGGAATACCCGGCCGGTGCGGCGGCGGCGAATTTCCACGTCGAAGATCGACTTGGTGCCTTCCATCCGCACATTCGAGAAACGCGCATCCGCCTGCGGGTTTTCGCCATAGGTGACGATCTTGCGATCCTCGATGCGACTGACCAGAGCCTGCACTTCCGGATGGTCGAGGCAGAGCACGCCGAACCCATAGAACGGCACGTTTTCGACGAACTGCCGGAAGGCGGCACGAACGGCGTCGAAATTGCCGTAATGGTCGAGATGTTCGGGATCGATATTGGTGACGACGGCGACGTCGGCGGGCAGCTTCAGGAAAGTGCCGTCGGATTCGTCGGCCTCGACCACCATCCACTCGCCCTCGCCCATGCGGGCATTGGTACCATAGGCGTTGATGATGCCGCCGTTGATGACGGTCGGATCGAGATTACCGGCCTCTAGCAGCGCCGCGACCATCGAGGTCGTGGTCGTCTTGCCATGCGTGCCGCCGATGGCGATCGCGTTGCGGAAGCGCATCAGCTCGGCGAGCATTTCGGCGCGGCGGACGATCGGCAGCGATTTTTCGCGCGCGGCCATCAGTTCCGGATTGTTCTTCTTGATCGCGGTCGAGACGACGACCACCTCGGAATCGCCGATATTCTCGGCCTGGTGGCCGACGAAGACCGGGATGCCCTTGTCGCGCAGGCGCTGGACATTGGCGCCGTCGGCCTGGTCGGATCCCTGGACCTTGTGGCCAAGATTATGCAGCACCTCGGCGATACCGCTCATGCCGATACCGCCGATGCCGATGAAATGAACGAGCCCTATGGCCTTCGGCATCTTCATGCACGCACTCCCTTAAATTCCGAAATCGATTTCCGCTCCGCGATCGCCACGACCAGATCCGCAAGCTTGCCGGTTGCATTCGGCCGTCCGGCGGACTTGGCGGCCGCTGCCATTCTTTCGAGCTTATCCGGATCCTTCATCGCACCCGAAATGATCGCGGCAAGCTTTTCCGGCGACAGATCCGACTGCTGCACAACCTTTGCGCCGCCGGTCGCCACCAGCGCCTCGGCATTGGCTGCCTGGTCGTGATCCAGAGCATGCGGGTAAGGCACGAGAATGGCCGGCCGGCCGATCACCGCGATTTCCGAGACCGTCGAGGCGCCGGAGCGGCAGATGACGAGATGTGCGGTGGCAAGCCGTTCGGCCATGTCCGAAAAGAAGGACGAGATATCGGCGGGAGCCTTGAGCTTTGCAAAGCAGGAACTGACACGATCCTTGTCTTCCGGACGCGCCTGCTGGGTAACCACGACGCGATCACGCTCGGCCTGGTCGAGCAGGCTGAGCGCCGTCGGCACGGCCGAGGAGAAGAACTGCGCGCCCTGGCTGCCGCCGAAGACGACCAGACGGAATGGATCATCGCCACGGGACGCGACATAGGGGACATTGGAGGCCGCAAGCACGGCCGGACGCACCGGATTGCCCGTCGTCACGGTCTTGTCGGCATAGGGACCTCCGCTCTCGGGCAGGAAGCCACCGGCGATTGCCTGGACCTTGGCGGCCAGCGCCTTGTTGGCGCGGCCCATCACGGCGTTCTGTTCGTGGATCATCGTCGGCACGCCCATGGCGGTCGAGGCCATCAGCGGCGGCACAGTCGGGTAGCCGCCGAAACCGACGACGGCGAGCGGCTTCAGGCGGCCGATCAGGCGGCGAGCGGCCCGCAGTCCCGTCCACAGCTTCCAGCCGGTACGGGCGAGCGCGATCGGGTTCTTGGATCCGAAGGTGGCGGACGGTACGACATGGATTTCGTCGGCCGGAAACGTGCCGGCGTAGCGCTCGGCCCGGCTGTCGGTGACGAGATGCACGGAATAACCGCGCTCCTTCAGTTCGTGTCCCAGCGCTTCTGCCGGAAACACATGACCGCCGGTTCCCCCGGCGGCTAGCAATATGATGCCCTTGGTCATTGGACTTTTACTCCGCGGGTACGCCCTGGGCGACCCGGAACAGGCTCCGCTCCTGCGCTCGCTTCTCCGGACGATGGCGGGTCAGCGCCAGGATGAAGCCTGCAGTGATGCAGATCGCGATCATCGAGGAGCCGCCATAGGAGATCAAGGGGAGCGTCATGCCCTTGGCCGGCATGAGTTCGAGATTGACGCCGATATTGATGAGCGACTGCATGCCGATCTGCAGGACGAGGCCAGCGACCGCGAACCGGTTGAAGTCGTTGCGCTCCTTGAAGGCGTGGTTCAGGCCGCGCAGCACGATGAAGGCGAAGATCGCCACAAGTGCCATACAGAAGATAATGCCGAATTCTTCGGCTGCAACGGAGAACACGAAGTCCGTGTGGCTGTCCGGCAGGATGCGCTTGACGATGCCCTCGCCCGGCCCCTGCCCGAACCAGCCGCCCTGCAGGATCGCTTCATGCGCAGTCTCGATCTGGAAACGATCGCCCTCGCCGGTCAAGAACTTGTCGAAACGGGCGGTCACGTGCGGCAGCATATAGTATGCGGTGACGATGCCACCGGCACCCACGCCGCCGAGCATGACGATCCACAGCCAGGGCATGCCGGCCATGAAGAACATCCCTCCCCAGACAACGCTCGTCAGAATTGTCTGGCCAAGGTCCGGCTGGGCAACGAGCAGCGCTGCGACGATGCCGAACAAAATGATGGCGAAGAGGTTGCCTGGGATTTCCGGCTGCCGCGCGTGTTCGGCGAACAGCCATGCGCAGACGACCACGAAGGCCGGCTTCATGAATTCCGACGGCTGGATCGAGAACATGCCGACGCCGATCCAGCGCCGCGATCCCTTGACCTCGACGCCGAAGAACAGGGCCAGCACCATCAGCGCCAGCGCGATGATCAAAAGGACGATGGCGGTGCGGCGCACCTGCCGCGGCGTCAGGAAGGAGAGGCCGATCATCACCACCAGCGACGGCAGCAGGAACAGCGCGTGACGCTCGACGAAGTGGAAGCTGTTGAGGCCGATACGCTCGGCGACCGCCGGCGATGCCGCGAAGGAGAGCATGAAACCGACGCCCATCAGCAATACGAAGGCGACGAGGAAGAAACGGTCGATCGTCCAGAACCAGTCTGCGAGCGGCCCACGGTCTGCGCGGCTTACCATCTGTCGTTCCCCTTTTCCGTCTCGATCAATCTAAATCGACCAACATCGTGACGCCGTCGAGGCTTGCGACATGGCCGACAAAGGCATCGCCGCGAACCTCGAAATTCTTGAACTGATCGAAGCTGGCGCAGGCCGGCGACAGCATCACCGCGGACGGTGTCGTGTCGGCTCCTGCATCCGCTGCGGCATGCGCGACCGCCTTTTCGAGCGTGCCCGAAATTTCGTAGGGCACCGCCTCGCCGAGTGTCGCCGCGAATGCCGGCGCGGCTTCCCCGATCAGATAGGCCTTGACGATACGCGGGAAGAGTGGAGCGAGGCTGACTATGCCGCCCTCCTTCGGCAGGCCGCCGGCAATCCAGTAGATCCGGTCGTAGCTGGAGAGCGCGGGCGCTGCCGCATCCGCATTGGTCGCCTTCGAATCGTTGACGAACACCACCTGGGTTCGGCGCCCGACCGGCTGCATCCGGTGCTTCAGGCCCGGGAAGGATCTCAGCCCCGCGCGGATCTCGTCCTTCGATACGCCGACCGCCAGGCAGGCTGCGATGGCCGCCGCCGCGTTCTGGGCGTTGTGGCTGCCCTTGAGCGTCTGGATGCCGTCGAGATCGACGAGCAGCGACGTCGCGCCGCCATGCGCCTCGATGATCCGGCTGCCTTCGGCATAGAGGCCATCGGCAACGACGACCCGCTTGGAAATCCGGCGCACCGCGACACCGGCCCGTCCGACGCGGTCRGCGATGAGGGCGCAGAACGAATCGTCGACGCCGATCACGGCGGTCCGGCTGCCGGCGACCAGCCGTTCCTTGACGTCGGCGTAATGCTGCATGGTGCCGTGGCGATCGAGATGATCGGGCGTCAGGTTGAGCAGGATGCCGGCCGTGGGGTTGAGCGTCGGCGCCAGGTCAATCTGGTAGGACGAGCATTCGACGACGAAATAGCGCTCGGACTTCGGCGGATCGAGCGTCAGGATCGCAGTGCCGATATTGCCGCCGAGCTGGGTGTCGCGGCCGCTTGATCTCAGGATATGAGCGATCAGCGCCGTGGTCGTCGATTTGCCGTTGGTGCCGGTAATCGCGATGAACGGGCAATCCGGCGCATGCGCCCGGCGCTCGCGCACGAAAAGCTCGACATCGCCGATGATCTCGACGCCGGCCGCGCGCGCAAGATCGACGCTCCAATGGGGTTTCGGATGGGTCAGCGGCACACCCGGCGACAGCACAAAGGCGGCCTGGACAGACCAGTCGATACCGCGGAGGTCGGCGGTCGAAATCCCCTCGGCCGTAGCCTTGGCGACGCTGTCGGGATTGTCGTCCCAGGCGATGACCTTGGCGCCGCCGGCGACCAGGGCTTTGGCCGTGGCCAATCCGGAGCCGCCAAGCCCGAACAGCGCGACCGGCTTGTCCTTGAATGTGGTGACCGCGATCATCGCCCTATCACCGCAGCTTGAGCGTCGAAAGGCCGAGCATGGCAAGGCCGACCGCGATGATCCAGAAGCGGATCACCACCTGGCTTTCCGTCCAGCCGAGCTTTTCGAAATGGTGGTGGATCGGCGCCATCAGGAAGACGCGCCGGCCGGTCATCTTGAAGAAGCCGACCTGGATGATCACCGACAGCGTCTCCATCACGAACAGGCCGCCGATGATCGCCATGACGATCTCGTGCTTGGTGGCGACGGCAACGGAGCCGATCAGGCCGCCGAGCGCCAGCGATCCGGTATCGCCCATGAAGATGGCCGCCGGCGGCGCGTTGAACCAGAGAAAGCCGAGACCCGCCCCGATCACCGCTCCCAGAATGACGGCAAGCTCGCCGGTGCCGGGCACGAAATTGATCTGCAGATATCCCGCAAACACCGAGTTACCGGCAAGATAGGCAATGACGCCAAACGAGGCCGCGGCGATCATGACAGGCCCGATCGCCAGCCCATCAAGTCCGTCTGTCAGGTTCACCGCATTGCCGGCGGCAACGATGACGAAACCGCCGAACAGGACGAAGAAGATGCCGAGATTGATGAATAGGTCCTTGAAGAACGGGAAGGCGACCGAGGTGCCGAGCGTCGGATTGCCCGACTGACCGGTCGCGAGCGCCACCCGCATCATGAAGAAGACGGCGATCCCGGCGATCACGAACTCGATGCCGAGACGCGCCTTGCCGGAAAACCCCTTGTCGGTCTGCTTGGTGACTTTCAGATAGTCGTCATAAAAGCCGATTGCGCCGAAACCCAGCGTGACGAGCAGGGTCGCCACCACGTAGACGTTCGAAAGATCGGCCCACAGCAGCGATCCGCCGACGATGCCGGCGAGAATCATCAGCCCGCCCATGGTCGGCGTGCCGGCCTTCTTGAAATGGGTCTGCGGCCCATCGGCGCGGATCGGCTGTCCCTTGCCCTGGCGCAGGCGGAGCGATGCAATGATCATCGGTCCGAACAGGAAGACGATCAGCGCCGAGGTGAACAGAGCTGCACCCGTCCTGAAGGTGATGTACCGGAACAGGTTGAAAAATTGGACTTTGTCCGCCAGTTCTACAAGCCAGATCAGCATTCAGCGCCCTTTCCAGAAGCCCGTCTCAATTAGTGGCGCTCCGTGTCGGAGAATGCCGGGTAGTTGTCAATAAGCGCGGCGACGATCTTGCCGAACCCGATGCCAAGCGAAGATTTCACCATCACCACATCGCCCGGGATCACCGAGCGCACCACGAATTCGGCGAGGTCCGCGGTCTTTTCGTAATATTGCACGTCGACGCTATCGGGCAGCGCATCGCGCAGCACTGCCATTTCCGCACCCGCCAGCCAGACATGTTCGATACCGGCGGCAAGCAGCGGACCTGCGAGCTCCTCGTGCACCTTGGCGGAAAACTCGCCCATTTCCAGCATGTCGCCGAGCACCGCGATCCGCCGGCCGGTCAGTTCCGGCGTCGCGGATGCGAGAAGTGCGATTGCTGCCCGCATCGAGGCCGGGTTGGCGTTGTAGCTCTCGTCGATCAGCGTCAGATGGCCTTCGCCGATGCCGAGGCGGTGGCGTTCGCCCCTGCCCTTGACCGGCTTCAGCGCCGCAAGCGCCGCCATGGCGCCGGCCATTTCCGCGCCGACCAGCAGGCAGGCGCCGAGGACAGCCATGGCGTTTTCGGCGATATGCCGGCCGGGGGCGCCGATATGGACTTCCGACGTCTCGCCGTTCAGTACCGCCCAGACGACCGAGTTTTCCCCGTTGCCTTCAAAGTCCGCCAGCCGGAAATCCGCCTTGGCATGCTGGCCGAAAGTGTGGATGTGCGAGACACCCGCCTCCTGCGCCTTTTTCTGAAGAAAGCCGAACTGCTTGATGTCGCGATTGAGGATCGCCGAACCGCCGGGCTCCAGACCTTCAAAGATCTCGGCCTTGGCTGCGGCAATCTCCTCGAGATTCTTGAAATGGCCGAGATGGGCCGCGGCGATCGTGGTGATCATCGCCACATGCGGGCGCACCATCTTGACCAACGGACGGATTTCGTCGGGATGGTTCATGCCGATCTCGAAGACGCCGAAGTCGCAATCGGCAGGCATGCGGGCGAGCGTCAGCGGCACGCCCCAGTGGTTGTTGAAGGAGGCGACGGCCGCATGCACCTTGCCGGACGGTACAAGTGCGTGGCGCAGCATTTCCTTGGTGGTCGTCTTGCCGACCGAACCGGTGATGGCGACGATGCGTGCCCGGCTGCGCGCACGCGCAACAAGCGCCAGTTTCCCGAGCGCGGCAAGCACGTCTTCGACGACGATCATCGGCACGCTCAGCTTGCCGAGCGCCGGCAATTTCGATTCGTTGACGACGATCAGCGTCGCACCGTTGGCGATCGCCAGGCTTGCATAGTCATGGCCGTCGACCCGGTCACCCCTGATGGCGAAGAAGGCTTCTCCCGGCCCGATCGAACGGCTGTCGATCGAAATGCCGGTAATGCCCGCCGGAAGCGAACCAATCGGGCGACCGCCCATGGCAGCGGTCAAATCCTCGGATGTCCATAGCCAGGTCACGATTTCAGCTCCTGCAATGCCTTGCGGACTTCGACGTGATCGGAGAACGGCAGGACCGTGGTGCCGATCGTCTGGCCTTCCTCATGGCCCTTGCCCGCAACAATCAATGTGTCGCCCGACTGCAGCATGCCAACCGCCTCGCGGATCGCATTGGCCCGATCACCGATCTCGACGGCGCCCGGAGCGGCCGCCATGATCTCGGAGCGGATCACTTCGGGAATTTCGGAACGCGGATTGTCGTCGGTGACGATGACGATATCGGCAAGCCGCGTCGCCACGTCGCCCATGATCGGCCGTTTGCCCTTGTCGCGGTCGCCGCCGCAGCCGAACACTACGATGACGCGGCCGGTCGTGAAGGGGCGGACGGATGCCAGCACGTTTTCCAATGCGTCCGGTTTGTGGGCATAATCCACGTAGGCCAGTGCGCCGTCTTTTGTCTGGCCAACCAGTTCGAGACGACCCGAGGCGCCGACCAGCTTTTCAAGGGCGGCCATGGCAACGGCGGCCGGAACCCCAGTCGACATGGCAAGCCCCGCCGCGACCAGCGCGTTCGACACCTGGAAATCGCCCGCGAGCGGAATATCGACTTCGAAAATCTGCTCGCCGACGTGAATTTCGGCCGTCTGCTTGTGACGGAAATGCTCGACCCGTTTCAGGCAGAGATAATCACCCCGACGACCGACCGTGCGAACATCCAGGTCAGCCACCGTCGCGACCCGCATCGCCTCCTCCGACCAGGGATCGTCGGCGAAGATGACGACGGGCGAGCCCTTCGGCATCAGCGTATCGAAAAGCCGCATCTTGGCGGCCATGTAGCTCTCGACGGTCGGATGGTAGTCCATATGGTCGCGGCCGAGATTGGTAAAGCCGGCGGCGGACAGCCGCACGCCGTCGATCCGGCTCTGGTCTAGGCCATGGCTGGAAGCTTCTATGGCGGCATGGGTAACGCCTTCGGCAGCCAGTTCCGCCAGCAGCTTCTGCAGCTCGACCGGATCCGGCGTGGTCAGCGTTCCGTAGTCGTTGCGGGTGGGCGAAACGACGCCGGTCGTGCCGATCTGAGCCGCGGCATGGCCGGCATGCGCCCAGATCTGGCGGGTGAAGGAGGCGACGGAGGTCTTGCCGGCGGTGCCCGTGACGGCAACCATGGTTTCTGGCTGCGCACCATAGAAGCGGGCAGCGGCGATCGCCAACAGCCGGCGGGGGTTGGAAACGGCAAGAACAGGAATGCCCGCGTCCGCCGTATGGCCGACAATCGCCGCGACCGCGCCGCGGGCGGCCGCATCGCCGATATAACGAGACCCGTCCGCCTTGGTGCCGGCGAATGCGGCAAACAGCATGCCGGAGGTTACCTTGCGGCTGTCGGAAGTAAGGCCGGTCACGTCGAGATCGCCTGCCGGCCCGGCCATCAGCTCGGCTATTTCCGGGAAATCCCGTCCGGCAAGTTCTCGCAACTTCATCGGTTGATTGTCCATTCTGAGCGTCGTCCCCTCGAATCGTCCGCTCAAGTTGTTATCGCTCAATAAGACACAAGCAGGGCAGAACCGTCATTGCCGAATTTCGGCTTCACTCCCAGAATGGGCGCCGTGCGGGTGATGATCTCCTTGACCATGGGAGCAGCCGAGGTTGCCGCAAGAGCTGCGCCGTTGCCTTTCTCGGTCTTGGGCTCGTCGCAGAACGTCAGGACGACATATTGCGGATTGTCCATCGGAAATGCCGCGAGGAACGCGTTGAAGTTCTTGTCGTGGACGTAGCGCCCGTTGACGACCTTGTCCGCCGTGCCCGTCTTGCCGCCGACGTTGAAGCCCGCCACACGCGCGTTTCTGCCCGAGCCATTGACGCCGTTCCATTCGAACAGGAAGCGCATGTCCTTGCTGGTCGTCGGCTTCATCACCTGGGTGGCGACCTTGTCGGCCTCCGCGCGGGTACGCGGCAGGAAGGTCGGCTCGACCAACTTGCCTCCGTTGACCAGCGCCGCACCGGCAACCGCCGTCTGCAAAGGCGTCGTCGAGACGCCGTGGCCGAAGGAAATGGTGACCGAATTGATCTTCTTCCATTCGCGCGGCTGGCTCGGATAAGCGACTTCCGGAAGCTCGGTGCGCATTTTCGTCAGCAGGCCGAGCTTGGTCAGGAAGTCCTTGTGGCCTTCGATGCCGACCGTGTCGGCGATCTTGGCGGTACCGATATTCGACGAAAACTGAAAAATTTCCGGAACGCTCAGTATCCGCCCCTTGCCGTGGAAATCCTTGATGGTGAAACCGCCGATGCGGATCGGGAACCGGGCGTCGAACGTGCTCTGAAGGTTGACCTTGCCGGAATCGAGGCCCATGGCGATCGTGAAGGACTTGAAGGTGGAACCCATTTCGAACGTGCCGTTCGACACGCGGTTGAACCAGCCCTGCTCGCCGCCTTCGGCCGGATTGTTGGGATCGAAATCGGGCGCGGACGCCATGGCGAGTACCTCGCCGGTATGTACGTCGAGGACGACCGCGCCGGCGCCGATAGAGCTGTACTTGGTAATCGCTTCGGTCACCACGTCGCGGACGATCGACTGGACGCGCAGGTCGATGGACAGCTTGACCGGCTCCAGCGGTTGGCTGGACGTCATGCCGACGGCCGCGAGATCGGCAAGGCCCTGATTGTCGACATAGCGCTCCATGCCGGCGACGCCGCGATTGTCGATATTGACGTAACCGACGACATGCGCAGCGGTCGGGCCGCCCGGATAGAAACGACGCTTTTCGGGCCGGAAACCGATCCCCGGAATGCCGAGCGCCAGGATCTGGCTCTGCTGCTTCGGGGTCAGCTGGCGGCGCAGCCATTGGAAACGCGAGTTCGAGGTCAGCTTCGAATAGGTGCCCTTGACGTCGAGGTCGTTCAGGACCGTCGCCAGCTTCTCGATCACCTCGTCGGCATCGATGATCTTGTTGGGCTCAGCAAACAATGAAACCGTGCGGATGTCGGTCGCCAGAACCGCGCCGTTGCGATCGACGAGGTCGGGACGCGACGCCAG
Source organism: Neorhizobium sp. P1_A6 (assembly GCF_056406795.1). Lineage (NCBI taxonomy): Bacteria > Pseudomonadati > Pseudomonadota > Alphaproteobacteria > Hyphomicrobiales > Rhizobiaceae > Neorhizobium > Neorhizobium sp. P1_A6. Next base: position 67,566 of record NZ_JBFTZM010000004.1, read on the forward strand.
CAGCCGATCTGCCGGCAGGATGCTCGAGGTCGTCAGCGGCTGCGCGACGCCATATTGCATCAGGCGGCCGCCGATGACGCAATAGAAGACCGCGAAACCGGCAATCAGCAGGCCGACGCGGTTTTTCGCCTGGGCCGACTTGCGCTTGCGGGTTCCCTCGAAGGATGCCTTTTCAGAGCCGCGGCCACGGCTGCCGGACGAAAAATGCGCGCGGCTCTTGACGATCATGATGCGGGACAGGAAAGACATCAGCGTTTCACCGATCCTGTTGAAATGACTTCGACGGGACCGCGCCGCAGCGGCACGGGAATTTTAGGAGCGGGCTTGGCCTTGGCGGCGGCAACTCCCTTCAGGGCTGCGGCAACCTCGCTGTTCTTGCCGGCAATGATATCCTCGATGGTGGTCTCGGGCTGCGGAAGCCGCGCCTTCGGCATCGGCAGCTCCTTCGGCATCGCAAGCTGGGTCGTTTCGGTCGGGGCAAGCGCCAGCTCGGTATTATAGACGTTGATGAGCCGGTGCAGGCGGTTCGGCTGGGTCAGCAGGGCCCAGTCCGCCTTGAGCAGATCGATCGTATCCTTCTCCAGCTTGATTTCCGACTCGAGCCGACGAACCTCGCTGAGCTTCTCGTCGGCGCGGTGCTTGATGGAATAGGTGACGACGGCCGCTGCCGTCATGACGCCGATCAGAACAAGATCGAAGCTACGCAGCATGTATCAGGCTCCCATCTTTGCAAGGCTGGCGAGGTCGGGCAGATCGAAAATGGATATGTCGGCCGCCCTTGGCGCGGCTTCCGTCCGCACACCGGCGCGAAGCTTTGCGGACCGGGCGCGCGGATTGAGTTCCGCCTCCTCGTCGCCCGCCGAGATCATCGACTTGCCGAGCGGTTCGAAGATCGCAGGCTTGGCCTCGACCATCGGCAGGTGGCGCGACCCGGAGGCCTTGCCGGAACGATCGGCGAAGAACTGCTTGACGATCCGGTCTTCCAGCGAATGGAAGGTGACGACGACCAGCCGGCCGCCGGGCTTCAGCGCCCGCTCGGCCGCAAACAGCGCCTGGGCGAGCTCGCCGAGCTCGTCATTGACGAAGACCCGCAGCGCCTGAAAGACGCGCGTCGCCGGATGGATCTTATCCTTGGCCTTGCGCGGGTTGACGGTTTCGATGAGGTTGGCAAGCTCGCGCGTAGTGGTGAACGGCTCGGTCAGGCGACGCTTTTCGATAGCACGCGCGATGCGGCCCGACTGCTTTTCCTCGCCGAGGAAACCAAAGATACGAGTGAGATCGCCGACCTTGGCCCGGTTGACGACATCCGCCGCCGAGACGCCGCTCGAAGACATGCGCATGTCGAGTGGCCCGTTGCGCTGGAAGGAGAAGCCGCGATCAGCCTCGTCGATCTGCATGGAGGAGACGCCGATATCGAGCACCACGCCATCGAGCCCGCCTTCCGGCGCATGATCGGCAAGGTGGGAGAACTGCGACTGAATGAGATGGAGGCGGCCCTTGTGAGCATCGACGAGCGCCTTGCCGGCAGCAATCGCATTCGGGTCGCGATCGAGCGCGATCACTTCGGCATCCGCCGCAAGGATCGCCGATGTATACCCACCTGCCCCGAACGTACCGTCGAGAATGATCTTGCCGGCCCGGGGATCGAGCGCATCGAGAACTTCTTTCAGAAGAACCGGAATGTGACGAACCGGTCCGCCTTCGGGCTCGGTTGTTCCGTCGCCTGGATTCGCCGCCATTCCGTTCCCCTGTCTTACGCGGGACGCGAACCGAAGCGCCCCTCTCTCGCCACCGCCTGCGCCTCGTGGAACGCCTGCGGCTGCCAAAGTTGAAAATGATCCGAGCGCCCAACGAAGGTAACGTCCGAGCTGATTCCTGTGAAGTCGCGGATGAAATCCGTGACCATCAGCCGGCCCTCCGCATCGAGCCTCATGAAGAGGCCGCCACCGTGAACGAGCAGCGACATCCGGTTCGCTTCCGGCGAAAACGGGTCGACGGAGGCGATCTGCCGCTCGTAACGATCGAGCAGATCCGGCCCGCCGACGCTGATCGCCGGATAGGTGAAATCCTGAAGGCAATAAAGCTCCCGGATCCCGCGCTCCGAAAGGACCGAACGAAAACTCGCCGGAACGGAGACCCGTCCCTTCGCATCGATCCTGTTCGTCGCATTCGACAGGAAGCGGCTCATCACGCCAAACATCCGCCTCGTTATGGTTCAGGACGCAAGTCCGTCCACCCGTTGACACAGCACCAAACACAGCTTCGCCGCCCGGATGGGCGGATAACCGCCCGGCCGTAGGACGACCGAAACTCAGGGATTGGCGGGCGCTCATTCGCCCTTGTGCAGTGCGATTTTGGGATACCATGGGACCATATGGGCGTCAATGGGAGAAGCCCCGCTAGCCACTCCCAAGCAGGATTTATTTATAAGCTGTTAAGTTTAACAAAGGGTTATCGGAGTACGTGAAGAAAGCGCCTCGGCAGTTTCCGACAAGTGGATTTTCGACCCTCGTTAAGCTCCGACAAACAAAGGAGCTTTCGAAATTCCTGATATAAACGCTGCGCCGCGAAAAGTGGCCGCAGGGGTGTCTATACCCCCGAAAGGTGTAGACCGAATCGCGCCCGCGAGAGGAGGTAAACGCCAGTTGGCCTGTAAGCCGGGTTCTGTATGGCCCCGGTGCAAGCACCGGAACGTGGCAGCCATTCATCTGGGACGGCATTTGCATGCCGCCTCACGCAACCCACCCGGATGACTGGCCCGGAAACAGGCTGTAGCCACGTTTTCACGTGGCCCGCGTCATCCCTATTCGGTCTTGCTCCCGGTGGGGTTTACCTTGCCGCCGCTGTTACCAGCAGCGCGGTGGGCTCTTACCCCACCCTTTCACCCTTACCCCGCCAGCTCTGCCGCTTTGTCGAAAGCGGTACAGCAAGCGGGGCGGTTTCCTTTCTGTGGCACTTTCCCTAGGGTCGCCCCCGCCGGACGTTATCCGGCACCGTGTTTCCGTGGAGCCCGGACTTTCCTCACCCTACCGCCTTTCGGCATTGGTAAAGCGCGGCTGCCCGGCCAACTGGCAGCGGTCACATAACCGAGATGCGAAACGAAAGCCATAGGCCAACGACCTTCCGGCCGGAGATAATCGGATCAGAGATAATCGGCCCGGAAATCCGTCGAATAGGCGTCGTCCCGGATTTGCCCATGGAAGATCAGCTCCGCGCCGAGCCGACCGATCTCGTCGGAACTCTTGGCCGCCGCCCCGCAGCCGCCGCTGAGGATGCCGATTCGGGAGGCATCGGTCATGGCGATTGCCGGATATCCGGTTGGCGTGAACGAGGTGACGCAGGCCGCCATCGACGAGCGCGAGAGATCGAGATCCGGCATCAGCCGCGTCATGATCTCGGCAAGCCGGGCGCGCGTGCTCGCCCGCCCGCCCGAACGGAACCAGGCGCGGATGTCCGGCTCCGTCGGCAGCAGCAGGTCGTCCGGATCGCCGCCGATCTTCAGATAGATCTTGCCGTCGGGATAACGCACCGGCGGCAGGAGATAGATGCCGTCCTCGCCCTCGCGCCATTTCCAGATCAGCGAAGGCACCCTGCCCCAGACATCCATCGCGGCCTCGTCGACCTCGAAGAAGGCGACCGTGCGGGCATAGACGTTGAGGTCGAGACGCCGCGGCAACAGGTTCTCGTTGATCGAGAAGCCGCCGGCTGCGACCAGCACTTTTTCAGCAAGATAGCTGTTGCCCTCGCTGGTCGTGACGGTGACCTGATCGCCCTCCTGGCGCACCGAGGAAACCGTTTCCGGAATGATTGCCGTACCCTGGCGCTCGGCGATCAGGGCCTGCGCCTTCACCAGCCGACGCGGATTGATGTGTCCGGCGTTCCTCGGCTCCCAGACACCTTCGCTCTCCTTCGGGAACGAGAAGAAACCGAATCGCCCAGCAAGGTCCGCATCCGACAGCGTCTCGGTCGCAACGCCGAGCTTGTCTGCCGCGTCGAGGACGTTTGCGACGTAGGACGGGCCGTCGCCGCGCTTCGGGCCGACCAACAGGCAACCCGATTGGGAATAGAAATCCACGCCGCTTTCACGGGCAATCTCGCCGTAACGTTCGATCGAACGATTGGCGAGGCGCGCCCACACGGGATCGGGATCGATCGTCCGGGTGATGCGCGCCTCGTCGTAGTGGCTGGCAAAGACGCCTTCATGGCGCCCGTAGTCCGCCGGCTCACCGGGACCGACCAACGCAATACCGTCGGTCCATTTCGAGAGGTAGCGGGCCGCCGCAGCGCCCATCATGCCCCTCCCGATCACGATAAATCTGAACCGTTCCGTCATGCCCTCGCCTTTCGATTCCACCGGCCGAAATGTCTTCTGTTCGAAGCACTTCTAGCCGTTTTCGGAATCAAAATGCCACAGGCGAAAGCGACGCAGTGTGTTCGGCCGTCTGTTCAGCGGTCTCGATCACCGCCTGGACCCGGTTGCAATAACGCTTCGAAACCGGGTTCATACGCTTGGCGCCATGGCCGGCATTGTATTTGAGGATGGTGCCGCAGATCTTGCCGCCGCCGAGTTCATGGGCGCCGGCCAGATATTTCATGCCATAGCGGATATTTATCTCGGGGTCGTAGAGACCGTAGTCCGGTCCCCGGTAACCCATCAGCCTTGCCGTTGCCGGCTTGATCTGCATCAGCCCGATCTCGCCGGCACTGCCCTTGACGGTCGGCCGGAAATTGCTCTCGATCTGCACCACGGCCAGCGCGATCTCCTCAGGAACATCATATTCGTCCGCATATTTTGAGATCAGCTGGGAATAATGAAGCTGCCGAACCAGGCGCTTGGCTTCATCGGTGGGCGCGGCAAAACCGGTTTCGCGCGTTTCCCATGGAATGATCAGCGGCTTGGTATAGGTAGTGACGGCGTCGTCCTCAGCGCGCACGAGTTCGGTTCCCGCGACTAGCATGGCAAGGCCCGCCGCGGCAGCAACAATCATAATATTCATGTAGGTGAAGTGTCTCCGGACCAGCAGGAATCGCGGGTGCCGTTACGCAAACACCCTCTCAGCGCGTCGCCGGATTGACGGCGCGATGTCTGAACGATCCTGGTCGTTTATCTCTGCAACCCCCGTCCAACATGGCGGCTGCCGTTAGCGGGTCCTTTAGACCGGGCTAATAAGGAGATGATGTGGCACGGCTGATTTTTGCGGTTTTCCGCCGGTTCAAACGACCGCCGCGGCGCCCGGCGTCAATTGAATTTTGGCAAGGACATGAGCAGCCGATGCAGAGTGTCGATCGTCGAGAAATCGGCGATCCCATCGACGAGTTGCGGCCGGAAATGCCGCTGGAAAGCCTCGACTACGCCCTTCGTGCGCTCGCAGAAAGTGCCCGTGATTTCAATTCCGTAGCCATAGAGCGAGAGCATCGACTGCAAGGCCTCGATGGGCTGGCCACTCTCCCCGAACTGGAAAAACCGCCCGCCGCTGATTTGCGTTGGATCGATCCAATGGCCGATCCCCTCGAGGTACAACTTTTCCCAGGGGAAATTTTCGCCCGGGTCGACCTTGCGGATCGGGGCGACATCGGAGTGTCCGAGCACCCGTTCCGGCCGGATTTGCCATCTCTCGCCGCAATCGCGACACAATTCGACGACTGCTTCGACCTGCGCGGATGGATAGGCCGGCAGGCCTCCGGGATGGCCCGGATTGGCGATCTCTATACCGATAGAACAGGAATTGATGTCGATCTCGCCGGCCCAGGAGCTCTTGCCGGCATGCCAGGCACGCCGATCCTCCGGCACGAGCTGTACCACGCACCCGTCCTCGTGGACGAAATAATGGCTGGAGACTTGGCTCTCTTCGCTGCAGAGCCAGGAGAGCGCCTGGTCGCCGCTCGGCATGCCCGTATAGTGCAGGATGATCATGTCGGGCCGGCGACCGCCGGCACGGTCGCCGTGGTTGGGAGAAGGCTTTACCGTCGCGCCGGCATAATMGGCGGTAAACGGTGTCATGCGGCGCGGCGCTCTTTCTCGATCGCCGCATAGGCGGCGTTGAGTGCCGCCATGCGCTCGTTGGCGGCGGCATGCAGCGAAGCCGGAACACCGCGGGCGATCAGCCGGTCGGGATGATGTTCGGAGACAAGCGAGCGGTACTGCTTGCGGATCTTGGCGAAATCGTCTTCCGGCGAAACGCCGAGCACCAGATAGGGGTCCCGGCCCTCGAGATGCACGTGCCGCGCCATGATGCGACGGAAATGTCCCTCGTCGATGCGGAAGATTTCGGCGATGCGGGACAGGAAAGCGAGTTCCGCCTCATGCACCAGTCCATCCGCCTTGGCGATATGGAACAGGCCGTCCACGACGTTTTCCAGCATCGGGCAATTGTCAGCCTTGCCGGCACCGGGGCTGCACAATCCGGCGAGCTTGGTCGCATAGGCTTCATAACCTGCAACGTCCTGGCGCGCGAGGTTATAGAGGCGTGCGACGTTGCGGGCTTCCTCGTCGGGAAAATCGAATATCTGCTGAAAGGCCTTGACCTCGGCCTCGCTGACGATACCGTCGGCCTTCGCCATCTTGGCCGACAGCGCGATGATGGCAACCGAAAACGACACCTGCCGGCGCGTTTCCGGATCACCCTCGAATACCGTGCGGATCGCCTCAATGACGCGGCCGAGCGCGTTCCCGGCTGCGTCGCCCATGGCGCCGAGAAGCCGTTCCCATAGAGAAGAAAACTGAAGGCAGGCAAAATCCCAGATCATCCGAATAGTGGACCAGATTGCAGGCGCGATTGCAAGACGACGGACGGCCCGTCTTAGATTAAACTATGTTCATGTTTTTCGAACAATCACCGGCGCTCACAGACAGGTGACCCTGTACTCCGGGACAATTGACGAGGCCCGCAGATCTGTTTTCCACAGGCGAGGCTTGAGTGCCGTAAGAGTTGAATCGATTATATTAGCCTCTTCTGCGCCACGAAGTCGAAGCTGCGGTTTTTCTTGAGAAATTCACTTTACAGGGGCCTGTCTCTGTCGCATCCATTCCAGCGGTTTTGAACTGTACGCGAGCGTGCGCGTGAAGGAGGATCGATGGCCAAACAGAAAGTAGCAATGCTGACCGCAGGGGGCCTCGCGCCCTGTCTGTCTTCCGCCGTCGGCGGCCTGATCGAGCGCTACAACGACGTCGCACCTGATATCGAGATGGTCGCCTACCGCTCCGGTTATCAAGGCGTTCTGCTCGGCGACCACATCGGAATCACCAGGGACATGCGCGAAAAGGCGCATCTGCTGCACCGCTACGGCGGCTCGCCGATCGGCAACAGCCGCGTCAAGCTCACCAATGCCGCAGACTGCGTCAAGCGCGGCCTCGTCAAGGAAGGTGAAAACCCGCTTCGCGTCGCCGCCGAGCGGTTGGCGGCCGATGGAATCACCATCCTCCACACGATCGGCGGCGACGACACCAACACGACGGCCGCCGACCTTGCCGCCTATCTCGGCGCCAACGGCTACGACCTCACCGTCGTCGGCCTGCCGAAGACCGTCGACAACGATATCGTGCCGATCCGCCAGTCGCTCGGCGCCTGGACGGCTGCCGAAGTCGGTGCCTCTTTCTTCGACAACGTTTCGAACGAGCAGAGTGCCGCTCCTCGCACATTTGTGATTCACGAAGTGATGGGACGCCACTGCGGCTGGCTTACCGCCGCGACCGCACGAGCCTATATTCAGAAGACCAAAGGCAACGAATATGTCGAGGGCTTCATGATGAACAGCGCTATGAAGAACATCGATGGTGTCTATCTGCCGGAGATGGCCTTCGACCTCGACAAGGAGGCCGCACGCCTCAAGGACGTCATGGACCAGCGCGGTTTCGTGACCTTGTTCGTTTCGGAAGGTGCCGGCCTCGATACGATCGTCGCCGAACGGGAAGCGGCAGGCGAAGCGATCAAGCGCGACGCGTTCGGCCATGTTAAGATAGACACGATCAATGTCGGCGGCTGGTTCCAGAAGCAGTTCGCAGCGCTGATCGGAGCCGATCGCTCGATGGTGCAGAAGTCCGGCTATTTCGCCCGCTCGGCACCGGCAAACGGCGACGACCTGCGCCTCATCCAGGGCATGGTCGATCTCGCCGTAGAAAGCGCACTGAACAAGGTTTCGGGCGTGACCGGCCACGACGAGGATCAGGGTGGAAAACTGCGCACGATCGAATTTCCCAGAATCAAGGGTGGAAAACATTTCGATCTGACGGCAAAATGGTTCGGCGAAGTGATGGACCATATCGGCCAGCCCTTCGAAACGGCTTGAGACAAGAAAATTAGCGGGCGCCGCTCAACGGGCGTCCGGGAGGAAATGGAATGACGGCTGACATCTGGCTCGCTTTTGCTGCGACCGCGATATTTCTCGCCCTCCTTCCAAGCCCCCTTGCTTGTCTCACCGCCAGCTTCTCGCTCCAGCGCGGGCGCCGCACGGCGATCGCCACGGTTCCGGGTCTTGCCGTCGGAATGTCGGCAGCCCTGATCGTGGCGATGATCCCCATGGCCCTGGTCGCCGTCTATCTGCCGAAGCTCGTCGACGTAATCTCCTGGGCGGGGCTGGGCTACCTGATGCTCTACGTGCTCTGGTCCTACCAGGACCCGCGAATCTCCGGCCCCATCGCCGACAATGACAATCTTCCCGAGTGTCGGGCGGCACGAATCTTTGGATGCCTGTTCGGCAAATCCGCCTTCCAGGCGCGTTATGCCGTCGTCCTTGCAGCCGTGCTCACACAGTTCGTCGATCCCGACCGGTCGCTCCTGCCCCAGCTTCTCGAAATGCAGGCGACCTTCCTTGTTTGCGCAGCGCTTGGAGCCGGAATTCACGTGCTTTTTCCGCGCCGCGTGCTCGCCCGCAGACGGCGCCCCGCCAACCTCAACGCCGCCTCGCGCAAACCCCAGACGCGCTTCATTTCACGGCGTGCGGTCACCGCCGGCTATCGCCGGATCGCCGCGTGAGGCTCGCCGTCTTGCCGGACGCCGCCCAATAGGTTAATGGAAATGCTCTTTTGGTGGCGTTTGGGCGGACTGGGGTAACCATTTTTTCATGAAAGCGACCCAATGGCGATAATCCGATTCCTCGGCCGCGGGACGGTTGTGGCGTGCGCCGTTTCTTCGGCTCTCACCGGATGTTCGAGCGTCGAACGCGAGCAAAAGCTTGCGTCGACGCAGTCGGTTGCCCCGATCAACGGCCAGGCGACAGGACCTGTTCAGACAGCTTCCGCGGATGGCCAGACGACCACCCATAAAGCCGATCTGCCGGTCTACGGGCCGGTTCAGGTTGCAGGCCAGACGATCCCTCCGGGGGTCCAGCTCGCCTCCACCGTCCAGGTAGCCGGCACCCAGCCGACCGTGGCACTCGCCAAGACCGCAAGACTTCCCGTTCCGATGCCTGCCGCCGCCGATGCGATGTCCGTTCAGTCGGCCGCGATGGCAGCGCCGACCATGGCCCCGCTCGTCGCTTTTGCGCCGGCGCCCGGACCGGCGATGATGCCGCCGCCCGCTGCTCGCACCACGTCGACCATTCTCGCCTCCGCCCAGCCGGCGAACCTTGCGACGCCGAAGGGCGGCCGCCTCGTATCGCCGCCGATCGCGCCTGCCGTCACCGAAGGCCGGATCCAGCCGGCCGCAGCCTCGGCAATCGCGCTCGACGAACCCGAACTTACGCCTGATATGGTCGCACTGCAGACCGTCGTCCCGATCCCTCGCCCGGACACTGCGACGCTTGCCTATGCAGCGCAGCCGAGAGCGATCGCCGCATTGTCCGCCATGGAATTCCCGCCGGCTCCGGGCGAGCCTATGCCGACCACGGCGTCCGATGCGCCGCCGGAATTGAGCAAGCTCATCAAGCGTTATGCCGGCATGTACGGCGTGCCGGAATCGCTGGTGCACCGCGTCGTGCATCGGGAAAGCAAATATGATCCCAAGGCCTATCACAAGAACGGCTATTGGGGCCTCATGCAGATCAAGTATTCGACCGCCAAGTCGATGGGTTACGAAGGCCCGCCGGCCGGCCTGCTCGATGCCGAGACCAACCTCAAATACGCGATCAAGTACCTGCGCGGCGCCTGGCTGGTTGCCGACAACAAAAACGACAATGCCATCAAGCTTTATGCGCGCGGTTATTATTATGATGCCAAGCGCAAGGACATGCTGGACGTCCTGGAAAAGTAAGCCAGGCCCGAAAAATATTTGGACGGTATGCTCGCGGCGCCTCAGGGCGCCGTTGTTGTTTTCACCACCTCGGCGACAAGCCGGGTCGGGTCGTAGCGGTTCCGGCTCGGCGTCAGCCCAAGCCTTACCACCACCAGATCGAGCGACGGGATGACCGTGATGGTCTGCCCATCATGCCCCTGGATGAAAAAAGCATCCGCCGGCATGTCCGGATTGTTCTTGCTCGGCAGCCAGGTCTGCATCTTCGAATAACGGCCGTTCGACGTGGCGTTGGCCTGGTGCATCAGCGCGACAAAACCGTCCGGTAGGATCCGCCTGCCGTTCCAGACGCCGTCTCGCGCAAGCAGCAGCCCCATACGAGCCCAGTCCCGCGCCGTCGCATACATATAGGAACTGCCGACGAGCGTGCCGGCCGCGTCGGGTTCAATCACGGCGCTTGTCATGCCCAGCGGACCAAACAGGGCGGTGCGGGGATAGGCGAGCGCCGCGGTTCCGTCGCCGACCTTTTCCATCCAGATCCTCGAAAGCAATACAGCGGTGCCGGAGGAGTAGCTGAACCGCGAACCGGGATCGGCCTCGAGCGGCTGGTCGGCGGCAAAACCTGCCATGTCCGGCTCGAGATAGAGCATGCGCGTCACGTCGGCGACCGCGCCGTAATCCTCGTTGAAGGCAAGCCCACTTTCCATGGCGGCGAGGTCTGCAATCCGGATATCGCCGCGCTGGTTGCCCTGCCATTGGGGAAACAGTCCCTTGTCGTCCAGCGAGAGCTTTCCGTCGCGGATCAGCGTGCCGAGGATCGCGGCGTTGACGGTCTTGGCCATCGACCAGCCGAGCAGCGGCGTATCCTTTGAAAAACCGCTAGAGTAAATCTCGGCGACGATCCGCCCCTGCTTGACCACCACCACCGCCCGCATGCCAGGCCCGACAAGATTCGCATCTGAGAGGAGCCGCACAACCGACGGATCGGGTTCCACTTTTCCGCCTTCCGGCCAAAGCGCGGACGAATCGGCTGACGTTACGGCAGGCATTGGAATACTGACAGCTTGCGCGGCTGCGCCGTCAGGCGTAACGGTGCAGCCGAGCCCTTCGCGATAGACCGCGTCATTGCCGGCGAAAATGCCAAGCAGCGCCGCATGAACCCGCTTTTCCGTTCGATTGACGGAAACCCGCATCAATCTCAGAAGCGGATGGCCGGGAGCCTGGACATCGACCGCCAGAACCTCGTCGCTGTCGCGTCCGGCAAGGAAGACGTTCGAGCAGACCATCTTGGCCGAATAGCCGCTGCCGACCCTCAGCAGTTCCGGAGGCGAGGTATAGAGCCAGATCCCAAGCCCGATCAGGCCGACGAATATGACGCCGATAAGGATTATCAAAGACCGGATCAAGAACCGCATGTCTGCCTCCCATTGGACGGCCCATGCAATCAGGATTCTCAGGCCCAAGGAAGAGGCGATCAGCCGCGCCCGGGGCTATTGCGGGACTGGACACAGGCCTCGTCATCAATCTGTAGCATGACGGGTTTACACGCCCTGAAACTCTGAACAAGGCGGGACTCGACCATGGTGGATATTGCACAGGAAGCCGGTTTTCGGAAAAACCAGAAGCTCAAGGACGCACTTCTGCAGCATAAAGCTCTGTCTCGGCAGGGTTTTTCAGAAAGGCTTTTCGGCCTCCTGTTCTCCGGTCTCGTCTATCCGCAGATTTGGGAAGACCCGGAAGTCGACATGACTGCCATGGAGCTTTCCGAAGAGCATTCGATCGTCACCATCGGCTCCGGCGGTTGCAACATGCTCGCCTATCTCTCCCGCTCACCGAAGAAGATCGATGTTGTCGATTTGAACCCCCATCACGTCGCGCTGAACCGCCTGAAGCTCGCCGCCTTTCGCCACCTGCCCGGCCACGGCGATATCGTGCGCCATTTCGGCATGGACGGCATCCGCACCAACAGCAAGAGCTACGACACCTTCATTGCCCCTAACCTCGATGCGGCGACCCGTGCCTATTGGGACAAGCGCTCGATTGCCGGCCGCCGCCGGATCGAGGTGTTCGACCGCAATATCTATAAGACCGGCCTGCTCGGCCGTTTCATCGGCGCCGGCCACCTGATCGCCCGCCTGCATGGCATCGACCTCACCCAAATGGCAGAAGCCAAATCGTTGCGCGAACAGCGCCAGTTCTTCGACGACCGCATCGCTCCGCTGTTCGACAAGCCGCTGATCCGCTGGATCACGAGCCGCAAGAGCTCGCTGTTCGGCCTCGGCATTCCGCCGCAGCAATATGACGAACTGGCGAGCCTCGCCTCCGACGGCTCGATCGCACCGGTCCTGCGCCAGCGCCTCGAAAAACTCGCCTGCCACTTTCCGCTGCGCGACAACTATTTCGCCTGGCAGGCTTTCGCGCGCCGTTATCCGAAGCCCGAGGAAGGCACGCTGCCGACCTACCTGAAGGCGGAAAACTACCGCGCCATCCGCGACAACGCCGAGCGCGTGACAGTTCATCATGCGAGCTTCACCGAACTGCTGGCGCAGAAGGCTGCCGGCTCGGTCGATCGTTACGTCCTGCTCGACGCGCAGGATTGGATGAACGACGAGCAATTGAACGACGTCTGGTCGGAAATCAGCCGCACGGCCGCGCCCGGCGCCCGCGTGATCTTCCGCACCGCCGCCGAAAAGAGCGTGCTCGACGGTCGCCTCTCGCCGGCGCTGTTCGACCAGTGGTCCTATATGGAAGAGCGCTCCAGCGAGCTCAACCTCGAGGATCGCTCGGCGATCTACGGCGGTTTCCACATCTACCTGAAAAAAACCTGATGGCGACGGATATGGCGAACAGCCCCCTGTCCAATGGCCACGCCGAACGCATGGACCGGATGTATCGGTATCAGCGCCATATCTACGATATCACCCGCAAATATTACCTCTTCGGCCGCGACCGGGCGATTGCGGGATTGAATGTTCCGCCGAATGCCTCGCTCCTCGAAGTCGGCTGCGGCACAGGCCGCAACCTCGCCCTCGCTCATAGGCACTACCCGGCTGCAAAGCTTTATGGCCTCGATATCTCCGCCGAGATGCTGGAAAGCGCCCGGGCCAACTTCCGCGGCAAGCCGGTCACCCCGGAATTTCGGATCGCCGATGCGACAAGTTTCAAAGCTGAAGAATTCGGCACGACCGGCTTCGACCGCATCCTGATCTCCTACGCGTTGTCGATGATTCCCGACTGGGAAAAGGCGGTCGAAGCCTCGCTTGCGGCACTGTCGCCGCATGGTTCGCTGCACATCGTCGACTTCGGCCAGCAGGAACGGTTGCCGGGCTGGTTCGGGCGGTTTTTGAAGGCGTGGCTCATGCGTTTCCACGTCACGCCGCGGCCGAACCTCCACGACGTGCTCGAAAGCAAGCTTGCCGACGCTGACGCCGATATGATCTTCGAGGAGATCGGCGGGGGCTACGCGTGGCACGCGGTCATCCGCCGTAGGAACTGAATCCCGGAGCTCTCTGGGTTTCGAGCTGGAATTCCTCTTGCCCTAACTGATTTTTTACGACGTTATGGTGAATATGGAGTTCACGCCTCCCTGTTTTGCGTCGAACGGGGCAAGAGGCTTCCACATCGACACCACACGGGATGTTCATGCCTCGGCTCCTTCTGGCCCTCCTTGCGACCGCGTTCCTTATCACGGGATGCACATCCTCAAGTTATGACCTGATGGAAACGTCATCGGTCAAGAAAATGCGGTTCAAGGACAGCGACCCGCAGGATTTCGGCAAGAACCACCCGGGCCTGCACGAGATCCACGGCATCGACGTCTCCAAGTGGAACGGTACGGATATCGACTGGCCGGCCGTGAAGAAGGCTGGAATAGCCTTCGTCTTCATCAAGGCGACCGAAGGCAGGGATCGCATCGATCCGACCTTCGAGCTGAACTGGCGAGGTGCCGCGTCGGCCGGCATTCCTTACGCCCCCTACCATTTCTATTATTTCTGCTCGACGGCCGACGAACAGGCCGATTGGTTCATCAACAACGTGCCCAAGGATGCGGTAAAGCTGCCGCCGGTCCTCGACATGGAATGGAACCAGGCTTCGCCGACCTGCAAGACCCGTCCCGACCCCGAAACAGTGCGTGCGTCGATGCAGCGCTTCATGGACCGTCTCGAGGCCTATTACGGCAAGCGTCCGATCATCTATACGTCGGTGGATTTCCACCGGGACAATCTGGTCGGCGCCTTCAGCAACTACCATTTCTGGCTCCGCGCCGTGGCGCAGCATCCCACCAAGATCTACCCGGATCGCCGCTGGGCCTTCTGGCAGTATACTTCGACCGGCATCGTTCCGGGCATCAAGGGTGAGATGGATATCAACGTCTTTGCGGGCACGTCCAAGAACTGGCATAACTGGATTGCGGCGGTGAACAAGTAACTCCGTTCGCAGGGCGAACAGGTGTCTGGCAATGTGTGAGCAGTTGCGATAAAAACTGCGCCACCAGAGCTGTCGCCCATGTTTCGGTCACAAAATTTTCCGAGATCAGGCGGCGCTTACTCAGATTCTAGGAACGCCGAATGTCCGCTCGCTTTGCCCGCCGCCTCGCCCTCGCCTCCGTCATCACCAGCTGCCTCGCCTCCACCGCTCTCGCCCAGACCCCGGCTCCCGCCTGCGGCGGCGATCTCGGCGCCTTCCTGAACGGCGTCAAGGCGGAAGCCATTTCCAAGGGCGCATCGGCAAGTGCTGCGGATGAAGCACTCGCCGGCGCGCAGATCGACCAGAAGGTCTTGTCTCGCGACCGGGCCCAGGGTGTCTTCCGACAGACCTTCATTGAATTCTCGCAGCGCACCGTCAGCCAGGCCCGCCTCGATATCGGCCGCCAGAAGATCAAGCAGTATGCGGACGTCTTTGCCCGCGCCGAAAAGGAATTCAGCGTGCCGCCAGGCGTGATTACCGCCTTCTGGGCCATGGAGACCGATTTCGGCGCCGTCCAGGGCGATTTCAACACCCGCAACGCCCTGGTGACGCTTTCGCACGACTGCCGCCGCCCGGAACTTTTTCGCCCGCAGCTGATCGCACTGATCGAAATGGTCCAGCACGGCGATCTCAATCCTTCCATCAACACGGGTGCATGGGCCGGCGAGATCGGCCAGGTGCAGATGCTTCCGAAGGATATCGTCGCGCACGGCGTCGACGGTGACGGCGATGGCCATGTCAACGTCAAGACCAGTTCCCCGGACGCCATCCTGACAGCCGCCAAGTTCATCCAGAGCATGGGCTTCAAGCCCGGCCAGCCCTGGATACAGGAAGTGACGCTGCCCGAGAACCTGCCTTGGGACAAGTCCGGCCTCGGCAACGAAATGCCGGCGAGCGAATGGTTCAAGCTGGGCGTCGTCCCGCGCGACGGCGTAACCAATTTCGGCAACCTGCCCGCAGCCCTCATCCTGCCGCAGGGCCGCAAGGGACCGACCTTCCTCACCTATCCGAACTTCAACATCTATCTGGAATGGAACCAGTCGTTCATCTACACGACTTCGGCCGCCTATTTCGCAACCCGGCTTTCCGGCGCTCCGACCTATCAGAAGGGCACGCCGGACCAGGGTCTCGACGATACCGGCATGAAGGCGCTGCAGACCAAGCTCGAAGCGCTCGGCCACGATATCGGCAAGGTCGACGGCATCCTCGGATCGGGTACGCGCCAGGCCGTCCAGAAGGAACAGGCACGCCTCGGCCTGCCGGCCGACGGCTGGCCGACCCAGGGCCTGCTCTCCGCGCTCTGAAATTCAATCGCCGCTCGGACGAAATCGGGTGGCGACTCGTGGATCATCGGGATATCCCTTCGCCTTGACCGCGAGGAGATTTCGCATGACAACCGCCGCCATTTCGAAACCCGGCGCCGTGGCGTGGGCGCTGATACTGCTGCTCGGGCTGATCTGGGGCGGATCCTTCTTCTTCGCGCGCGTAGCGGTCTTGGAAGTTCCGCCCTTCACGCTCGTTTTCCTGCGCCTGTTTCTGGCGGCGCTGGCGCTCCATATCTACCTGCGCGGTCGCTTCGGGCTCTATGCGACGCTTCGCACCCATTGGCGCTCGTTTATGGCAATGGGCTTCATCAACAATGCCCTGCCCCACACGCTGATCTTCTTCGGCCAGACCGAGATTGGCGCCGGGCTTGCCTCGATCCTCAACGCGACGACGCCGATCTGGACGGTTCTGATCGCCAATCGCTGGACCACTGACGAGAAACTGACACCCGCAAAGATCGCCGGCTGCCTGACGGGACTTGCCGGTACGGCCGTGCTCATCGGCCCCGGCGTCACGGCGGCCGCCTCCGTGCCGTTCTGGGCGCTGATCCTGCCCATCCTTGCGGCAATCTCCTACGGAGTGGCCGGCACCTACGGCAAACGTTTCCGCGGCCTGCCCGCCCCTGTCAGCGCCACCGGACAGCTTACCGCCTCCAGCCTGATCTTGCTGCCCGTGTCGCTCTTCGCCGACCAGCCCTGGGCACTGCCCGCCCCGTCGACGCACGCCGTTCTTGCGATCCTTGCCCTGGCGCTCCTGTCGACCGCCTTCGCCTATCTTCTCTATTTTCGTATTCTCGCACTGGCGGGTGCAACGAACGCGTCTCTGGTCACGCTCGTCGTGCCTCCGAGCGCTATCCTTCTCGGCGCGCTTTTCCTCGGTGAAAGGTTGGAGGCGACCGACCTGATCGGCATGCTGCTGATCGGCTTCGGCCTCGTCCTGCTCGATGGAAGGCTCCTTCGCAGGCGCAGCAATGTGGCATCGAGAGCGCCGTAACGGGGCGAAACCATCACGGAATATGTCAGAAGTTAACAGCCGTACACGGCTTTTTAACTTTGCGGAAATTAAGATTAACGGATGATTTATCGATAAAAACCAAATACTTGCGTATTCATTGTCGGCGCAAGGTGAACAGGCGCACGGCACTGCAGCATCGAAAGACGCTTCCCAACCGGCACAAAACCGACATAAAGTCTGCCCGTCAACGCAAGGAGGCAGACATGGGACGTACATACTCTCTCAATGTCTTGGTAGTCGGTGCAGCGTTTGTGTTTGTGGCATCCATGCTCTTCATTTGAGCGCCACCAGTTCCACTACCAGTTCAAAATATCGCATCCACGACCGTTTGATAATCAGCACTTCCGGTGAAAACGCATGCTCCTTTCGTAGGAGCATGCGTTTTTTTCAATGCGCTCAGGCAGCGGCGATACGCGGCGTGCGGATCTGCCGGCGGCCGAGCCGCTGCAGGACGGCGGAGACGAGCGGCGCCCGGTTCATCGTGTAGATGTGGAAGTCACCAAGTCCACGGCGGATCAGGTCCTCGATCTGTTCGGCGGCGATATCGGCGGCGACCTTGGCGCGATCCTCGGGCTTGTCGTCCAGCCCTTCGAAACGGGCATCCAGGAAGGACGGAACCGACGAACCGCAGCGGCCGGCGAAACGCTTGAGCTGGGTCAGGTTCTGGATCGGCATGATGCCCGGCACGATCGGGATCGAGATGCCGGCAGCCCGGACCTTTTCGAGGTAACGTTCAAAAACGTCGTTGTCGAAGAAGAACTGGGTCAGTGCCCGGGCAGCACCGGCATCCGCCTTGCGCTTCAGCATTTCGATGTCTGCGGCAAGATCGGTGCTTTCCGGATGTTTCTCGGGATAGGCGGAGACGGAAATGTCGAAGCCGCCGAGCTCGGTCAATCCGCGCACCAGGTCTGCCGCATTGGCATAACCCTCCGGATGCGGACGATACTCGGTGCCGACACCGCTCGCCGGATCGCCGCGCAGGGCAACGATATGGCGGATGCCGGCGGCGCGATATTCGCTGACCACCGAATGGGTTTCTTCGTGCGTGGCGTCGACGCAGGTCAGATGTGCGGCGGTCGCAAGCGACGTCTCTCCGACCAGTCGGCGCACCGTATTGATCGTTGGCGCCTTGGTCGAACCGCCCGCACCATAGGTGACCGAAACGAACCTCGGGTCCCAGAGCGCCAGTTCATCGACCGTATCCCAAAGCTGGCCCTCCATCTCGTCCGACTTCGGCGGAAAGAATTCGAAGGAAACGCTGAAAGTTTCGCTATCGGCGGTCATTGGTTCAGCTCCCTTAAAGAACGGTTTGCGATTGGGCGGAGGCGTGATGGGCAGCAATCAGCAGGCGGCGGTCGCGGGCAAGCCAGACGGTGGCCGTAAGCCCGCCTTCCTTGCCCGAACCAAGATCGACCGCCTGCTCGACTTCAAGACCCACCTTCTCGAGCCATTCCGCCATCACCTGATGGGAAAAACCGAGACGCACATGGGCATGGTCGTTGCGCAGGTATTCGAGCGTATGCGGTGCGAGATCGACGATCAGCAGGCGGCCGCCCGGGCGCAGCACGCGGGCGGCCTCGGCGATCGCCAGTTCCGGCTGGTCGAGGAAGTGCAGCACCTGATGAACGGTAATCAGGTCGAAATCCTGGCCTTCGAGCGGCAGGTTGAGAATGTCGCCGTGTCGAACGGACGCCTTGACGATCCCAGCCTTGTCGAGATTGGAGCGGGCGACCGAGAGCATGTCACGGCTCGCGTCGATGCCAACGGCGCGACGGTAGATGTTGGACAGAAGCTGCAGGATCCAGCCGGTGCCGGTACCAAGATCGAGAAGCGCATCGACCGGCGTCGTGCCGATCAGCTTCAGCAGCGCCGACTCGACAGCCGCGTCGCTGATATGCAGGCGGCGAAGCTCGTCCCATTCGGACGCGTTGCGGCTGAAATAGGCCTGAGCGCGTTCGGCATGCAGGCGCTTGACCATCGTCAGCCGCTCGCTGTCTCTCAGCAGCACCGGATCCTCCTCGGAAGCGGCCGCCAGCAGCGTCCTGACCAGCGTTGCCGCCTTGCCTTCCTGCTTCAGCCGGAAATAGGCCCAGGCGCCTTCCTGATAGCGATCGATCAGTGCTTCCTCGGCAAGCAGCTTCAGATGCCGCGAAATGCGCGGCTGCGACTGACCCAGGATTTCAGTAAGATCGGTGACGGTCAGGTCCCCGGCAGCGAGAAGCGCGAGCAGGCGGAAGCGCGTCGGCTCGCCCGCCGTTTTCAGTACGTCCACCAGGGTGTCGAGCGCCAATCCCATTCAGCCGCATCCTTACGCAATCAAGATATAAAGATATGTTTATATCGTTTTGCCGTTCTATGCAAGCGGCAACTGATGGATCAGGGAAGGATCGACCAAAACGCAGAAGGCGGCCGAAGCCGCCCTCTTAAGTTTTGTTGGTGCCTGGAAGATCAGAATTCTTCCCACTCGTCGGCAGATTGCGCGAGGGCCGTATTTCCGCGGGAAACCGGAGCGCGGGCCGGCGCCGGCCGGGTGGGGGCAGCGGCGACCGGGCGTGAGACCGGAGCCGCCGGTGCGCGCATACGGCTTGCCGTCTCGCGAAGCTGGCCCGAGGGGCTGCCGCCGAGCTGGAAGTGCGACAGCAGATCGCTGAGCTTGCCGCTTTCCTGGGCAAGGCCCGCGCCGGCGGCGTTCATCTCTTCGACCATGGCGGCGTTCTGCTGGGTCGACTGGTCCATGTGATTGACGGCGGTATTGACCTGCGCAAGGCCGACCGACTGTTCCTGCGCTGCGATCGCGATCGCGTCCATATGGCTGTTGACGGTCTGGACGAGCTGTTCGATGACGCTGAGCCCCTCGCCCGTCTCGCTGACGAGCTTGACGCCTTCGCCGACGGCAACCGCCGAATTGGAGATCAGCGACTTGATTTCCTTGGCGGCGTTCGCGGAGCGCTGGGCGAGTTCGCGGACTTCCTGTGCGACGACCGCAAAGCCCTTGCCGGCCTCGCCGGCACGGGCCGCTTCGACGCCCGCGTTGAGGGCCAGAAGGTTGGTCTGGAAAGCGATCTCGTCGATGACGCCGATGATCTGGCCGATCTGCTGCGACGATTTCTCGATCCGTTCCATGGCAGAAACCGCGTTGCGGACGACCTGGCCCGAGTGGTCGGCTCGTGTCCGGGCGTCGCGGACGACGTCGCGGGCTTCGCCGGTGCGCTTCGACGTGGCGACCACATTCGCGGTGATCTCTTCGAGTGCCGCGGCTGTTTCTTCCAGCGAAGCAGCCTGCTGCTCGGTGCGCTTCGACAGGTTGTCGGATGCGTCGGAAATTTCCCGCGAACCGCTGGTGACGGTGGAAACCGAATTGCCGACGCTGAGCAGCGCGTCGCGCAGCTGGCGGACCGAGGTATTGAAGTCGTGGCGCAGGCCTTCGAATTGCGGCGCCAAAGCTTCGTTCACTTCGCAGAGCATGTCGCCGGCAGCAAGACGACGAAGATTGGCGGCAAGCGCGCCGGTCGCCTGCGTCAGCTTCGCCTCGGCATCCGCCTCGCTCTGGCGCTGCATTTCGAGGCGCTCGGCCTCCGAACGACGACGGGTGGCTTCTGCCTCGGCTTCCAATTGAAGATTGCGGATCGCGGCTTCACGGAAAACCTCGACCGAGCGGGCCATGACGCCGATCTCGTCCCTGCGATCCGAATAAGGGATCGCCTCTTCGGTATTGCCGGAGGCAAGGCTTGCCATCCGGTCGCCGATCTTGCGGATCGAGCCGGAAAGGCTGCGGGCAATGATCACGCTGAGCGCGATGACAGCCAGGATGAAGATCGAGAGTGAGCCAAAAAGTATCTGCAGGCTGGACGCTGCGTCGGAAGACTTCTGATCACCCAACGCTTTCAACTCGCTCGCAGCCTGGGCGATGATGCCGGAAGTGAAGGTGCGACGGTTCTCCATGGCGCGGGCCCAGGCGCTATAGTCGTCGGCGGCCGGCGTATAGGGCTTCAGACTGTCGAGCGCCTTCATCGTGTTGGTGATCAGCTGACCATCGGGCGTCTGGAAATAAGCGTCGTACTGCGCGATCAGCTTGGAGGACAGGAAAGCGCGCATCGGCTTTTCATAAAGCCGGACCTGCTGCCGCCCCTGCATGAAACGGGCGGCTTCCTCGACGGTCAACGCACCGTTTTTGGTGTACTGCTGCCCCATCCGGTTGACGATGACGTAGCCGTTGCTGAGCTGGACGAGGGCATGGAAGCCGTCAACATAGCGCGCCAGCGCGCGGTCCTCGGTCAGGCCGCCGACGCGGCCGATGATATCCAGCGTCTTTTCCGAAACCGGCGTCACGTATTGCGCAGACAGAAGCTGGTTCGTGTCGCCGCTATCGATCTTGGCACGATATTCCGGCATCCGCAGAAAGCGTTCATCCACCGCTGCGACAAGCTCGCGCAAACTGGCCTCGCCGTAACCCTGCGCATCGATGACCTTATACTGGTTTACAAGCCGCTTCTCTGCCGCATCCACGCTCGCACGGGCCTGGGGCCGCTGCGCCACGGAACCAAAGCTTTCTTCCGGAATGGCGTTCATCAGCTCGCCGCCGGCCAGCGCCAGGCTCTCAAGGGCGATCGCACGGTTCAGCTCCCGGTACTGGTTGTAGGATTCCCAGCTGGCGAACGCGCCGAGCCCAATCACGGCCAGAAGCGGAACGGAAGCAAGAAGCGTCAACGATGTACGGAAAGGCAAACGTTCGATCAAACGCAGCATGAATAAAACCCTCTGAAACGGGCCGTCATCATGACAGCGTCAAGACCCAGGCGGACATGGTCTCCCTGGGGCGGGAAAATGCGCCGGGAATCTTTGCGATTGTCTTTATCGGGCTACGTCAAAAATACCCATAATTTTGGGGGTCCGGATTTTAGCTTTTGTTAACTTCGCGCAAAACAAAAACCCCGGCAGAGCCGGGGCTTTTTCTTAGATAAAGCTAAAAAACTTAACGAGTCAGACGCTTGTGGGCCTGGCTGCCCGGGTTGAGGGCATCGGGGCCGAGTCGGCGGACCTTGTCTTGCTCATAGTCCTCGAAATTGCCTTCGAACCATTCCACATGGCCGTCGCCTTCGAAGGCGAGAATATGCGTCGCCAGGCGGTCGAGGAACATGCGATCGTGGCTGATGATGATCGCGCAGCCGGCAAAGTTTTCCAGCGCGCTTTCGAGCGCACCCAGCGTTTCCGTATCGAGGTCGTTGGTCGGTTCGTCGAGGAGCAGAACGTTGCCGCCGGCCTTCAGCATCTTGGCAAGGTGAACGCGGTTGCGCTGGCCGCCCGAGAGGTTGCCGACCTTCTGCTGCTGGTCGCCGCCCTTGAAGTTGAAGGCGCCGCAATAGGCGCGGGAGTTCATGTCGAACTTGCCGAGCTTGATGATTTCGGCGCCGCCCGAGATTTCCTCCCAGACGGTCTTGTTGCCGTCGAGCGCATCGCGACTCTGGTCGACATAACCGAGATGGACGGTCTCGCCGATGCGCACCGAACCCGCATCCGGCGTTTCCTGGCCGGTAATCATCCGGAACAGCGTCGTCTTGCCGGCGCCGTTCGGGCCGATGATGCCGACGATGCCGCCCGGCGGCAGCTTGATCGACAGGTCGTTGATCAGCGTGCGGCCCTCAAAGCCCTTGGTGATGCCTTCCATCTCGATGACCACCTGGCCGAGACGCTCGCTGACCGGGATGATGATCTGCGCGTCGCCGGGGCGCTGTTTGTCGGCGGCTTCCACCAGCTGTTCGTAGGACTTGATACGCGCCTTGGATTTTGCCTGGCGCGCCTTCGGGCTGGACGCGATCCATTCCTGTTCGCGGGAAATCGCCTTCTGGCGGCCGGCTTCTTCGCGGTTTTCCTGCTGCATGCGCTTGGCTTTTGCAAGCAGGTAGGCCGAGTAATTGCCTTCGTAAGGAATGCCGCGGCCGCGGTCGAGCTCCAGAATCCAGCCGGTGACGTTGTCGAGGAAGTAGCGATCGTGGGTGATCATCATCACGGCGCCCGGATAGTCGCGCAGGTGCTTTTCGAGCCAGGCGATGGTCTCGGCGTCCAGATGGTTGGTCGGTTCGTCGAGCAGCAGCAGATCTGGCTGCGACAGCAGGAGCCGGCAGAGAGCGACGCGGCGGCGCTCACCACCCGACAGGCTGGTGACTTCCGAATCGCGCGGCGGGCAGCGCAGCGCTTCCATGGCCATCTCGACCTGGCTTTCCAGATCCCAGAGGTTCTGGCTGTCGATGACGTCCTGAAGCTTGGCGCCCTCGTCCGCGGTCTCGTCGGAATAGTTCATCATCAGTTCGTTGTATCGGTCGAGGACGGCCGTCTTCTTGGCGACGCCTTCCATGACGTTCTCGAAGACGGTCTTGGACGCATCGAGATGCGGCTCCTGTTCGAGATAGCCCACGGTCGCGCCTTCTGCGAGCCAGGCTTCGCCGGTATATTCCTTGTCCTGACCGGCGATGATGCGCAGCACGGTCGACTTACCGGCACCGTTCGGGCCGAGGATACCGATCTTGGCATCCGGGTAAAAAGACAGATTGACGTTCTCAAGGATTTTCTTGGCGCCGTAGGACTTGTTGAGTCCCGACATGTGATAGATGAACTGACGTGCCATGGATAAAAGTGCTCCGGGGGGAATTTCGGTTTGCCGCTATGTAGGCGAATTGGTGGCCGGGAGCAATGCGCGAACGGTCGAGGGAGCGAGGATGTTCGACGAAACGAGGCGGTTTAAGAGCCCGACGGGCGCAAACCTTGCCTATCATTGCCAGCCGGCGGCCGAGCCGGCGCATGCCACCCTGCTGATCTCGCACGGGCTTGCCGAGCATTCCCGGCGCTACAGGGGTTTCGCCGAGGCCATGGCCGGCCACGGCTTCCAGACTTACGCCTTCGACCATCGCGGCCATGGCGAAACGACGGCGCCGGATGCGCCGATCGGCCGTTTCGCCCGGCATAACGGCGTCAGTCTGGTGCTCGAAGATGTCAAGGCCATGCGCGACATGGCGGCACATGCCCATCCCGGCCTGCCGGTTCTGCTCTTCGGCCATTCCATGGGCGGGCTGATCGCGCTCAATGCCGCCGTGGATCATCCCGACAGCTTTAATGCCGTCGCGGTCTGGAATTCCAACTTCCATCCAGGTCCGGCTGGCCGCGCGGCGCAGGTGATCCTGCGCATCGAAAAGGCTTTGAAAGGCTCGGACGTGCCGAGCGGGCTTCTGCCGAAACTCACTTTTGGCGCCTGGGGGAAATCCATTGCCGGCCACCGTACGGAATTCGACTGGCTGAGCCATGACCGGGATATCGTCGATGCCTATATCGCCGATCCCCTCTGCGGTTTCGATGCCAGCGTCTCGCTGTGGCTCGATCTCTTCGAACTCACGTTTCGCGCCCCGAAACTGATCCATCGACTGGCGAAAACCCTGCCGATCCACCTGATCGGCGGCGCCGAGGATCCGGCGACCAATGGCGGCCGTGAGATCCTGTGGCTTTCCGAGCATTTCAAGCGCAACGGCTTTTCGAACGTCACCACCAAGATCTGGCCGGGCACCCGCCACGAAACGCTGAACGATACGGTGCGGGCCCGCGCCACCGCCGAATTCGCCGCCTGGGCCCGGGCCGCCCTGCCCATGCCCGCGGCCGCGCTCTGAACCGGGCCTACTCATCAAACGGAATGAGTTCATGACATTTAATCAAGTGCTTCCGGGACCGGTCCCGGCTATAGGAAATCGATGAATTCGTCGTCCGCAAGCCTTGCCGCATCAGCCCCGAACCGGATCGTCAACGGCCTCGGCCTGATGATCGTCGCGATGCTGATCGCCCCGTTCATCGACGTCTTTTCGAAGCTTGCGACCGATACCGCGTCGCCCATGTTCATCACTGCCGCGCGCTTCGTTTTCCAGGCGCTCTGCATGCTGCCGATCGTGCTCCGGAATGGATACTGGCGGACGTTCTCCTGGCGTCTCAGCGTCTTCCATGCGATCCGCGCGACCCTCATCACTGTCTCCATGGTCTGCTTCGTGGCGACCCTGGCCGTCATGGAAGTGGCCGATGCCATCGCCATCTTCTTCGTCGAACCAATCATCCTCACGGTGCTTTCCAGCATCTTCCTCAAGGAGACAATCGGCTGGCGGCGTTATACCGCCTGCGCGGCCGGCTTCGTCGGCGCCATGATCGTCATCCGTCCGAGCTTCCAGGAGATCGGGTTCGTGGCGCTGCTGCCGATCGTCACCGCCTTCTGCGTGGCCATTTTCGCGATCCTGACGCGAGCGCTGGCGCATCGCGAAGATCCCTGGTCGATGCAGTTCCAGATGGCGCTCTGGGGAATTCCGATCTCCGCCATATTGCTCCTTGTCGGCGACCGGACGGGCATCGGCTTCCTGGCACCCTCCATGCCGGACTGGAAGACCCTGCTGTGGCTCGCGGGCGTCGGCGCCTTCGCAGCCCTGTCGGGCATCCTTGCCGTCTACGCCTATCGCGCCGCACCGGCGTCCGTGATTGCGCCGCTGCAATATTTCGAGATCGTCTCGGCAACGCTGTTCGGCTGGCTGGTCTTCGGCGACTTCCCCGATCCGGTCAAATGGCTCGGCATTTCGATCATCATCGGCTCCGGCCTCTACATCATCTGGCGGGAACGCCGCGTTGCCTCCATGAAGCCGGTAACCAGCGCCGCCAAATCAACCGTGACCCCGTGATATGACCCAGACACCCAAGAAACCGCCGCTTACCGGCATCCGCGTCATAGAACTTGCCCGCGTGCTTGCCGGTCCCTGGGCAGGCCAGATGCTGGCAGACATGGGCGCCGACGTCATCAAGGTGGAAAACCCCGATGGCGGCGACGACACCCGCGCCTGGGGTCCTCCCTTCGTCGAGGGCAAGGACGGCGAAAACCTGTCGGCTGCCTATTATCACTCCACCAACCGCGGCAAACGCTCGATCGCCGTCGACCTCAAGACCGAGGAAGGCCAGGACATCGTCCGCCGGTTGGCCGCAACCGCCGACGTGCTGATCGAGAACTTCAAGCTTGGCGGCCTCGTCAAATACGGGCTCGACTACGAGAGCCTGAAAAAGATCAATCCGAAGCTGATCTATTGCTCGATCACCGGCTTCGGCCAGAACGGCCCCTACGCCAATCTCGCCGGCTACGATTACATCGTCCAGGGCATGTCCGGCTTCATGTCGATCACCGGCGAGCCGGATGGCCAGCCGATGAAGGCGGGTGTCGCGATCGCCGACATCTTCACCGGCATCTATGCGGTGACCGCTATCCAGGGCGCGCTGATCCATGCGATGAAGACCGGCGAAGGCCAGTATGTCGACATGGCGCTGCTCGACGTCCAGGCCGGCATCCTCGCCAACCAGAACATGAACTACCTGGTCTCGGGCGAGGCGCCGGTGCGGCTTGGCAATGCTCATCCGAACATCAGCCCCTACGAGGTCCTGGCCACCGAAGACGGGTATCTCATTCTCGCCATCGGCAATGACGGCCAGTTCCAGCGCCTCTGCCGCATCCTCGGCATCGACGGAATGGCCGATGACGAGCGTTTCGCCACCAACAAGGCGCGCGTCGCCAACCGCGTCGAAGTGCGCCGGCTGATCCTCGCGCAGACGTCGAAATGGAAAAAGGCAGAGCTGCTCGCCGCCTGCGGCGACAATGCCGTACCGGCCGGCCCGATCAATTCGATCGCCGAAATGTTTAACGATCCGCAGGTCAAGGAGCGCGGGCTCCGGATCGATCTTGAAGCGGCCGACGGCACCGTTATCCCGGGCGTGCGCAGTCCGATCGTGCTGTCGGAAACGCCGCTTGCCTATCACCGGCCGAGCCCGGCGCTTGGTGAACATACCGCAGACGTGCTGGCGCAACTCGATCAAATCGAAAAAGAGGGGAGAGAAAAATGAACACCGTCATCAAAACCGGAGGGCAGCTGATCGTCGAGGCGCTGAAGGCGAACGGCGTCAAGCGCATCTCCTGCGTGCCCGGAGAAAGTTATCTCGCCGTGCTCGACGCGCTGTATGAAAGCGGCATCGAGGTGCTCGTCTGCCGCCAGGAAGGCGGCGCTGCGATGATGGCTGACAGCTGGGGCCGCCTCAGCGGCGAGCCGGGCATCTGCATGGTCACCCGCGGTCCCGGCGCCACCAATGCCTCGGCCGGCCTGCACATCGCCAAGCAGGATTCGATCCCGATGATCCTCTTCGTCGGCCAGATCGGCCGGGAGATGAAGGAACGGGAAGCCTTCCAGGAGGTCGAATACCGCCGCGCCTTCACCGAATTTGCCAAATGGGTCGGCGAGATCGACGACGCCCGCCGCATTCCCGAATTCGTCACCCGCGCCTTTGCGGTCGCCACCTCCGGCCGCCCCGGCCCGGTCGTGCTGACGCTGCCGGAGGACATGCTGGTCGAGGAAGTCGAGGCGCCTGAAGCCCGCGCCTATATGCCGGTCGAAAGCCACCCCGGAAAAAGCCAGATCGCAGCGTTCGAGACCATGCTGAAGAACGCTCAGCATCCGATGTTCATCCTCGGCGGCACCCGCTGGAGCGAACAGGCGGTTGCCGATTTCCAGGCTTTCGCCAGCCGTTTCAAGATCCCGGTCGGCTGCTCCTTCCGCCGCCAAATGCTGTTCGATCACCTCCACCCCTCCTACGCGGGGGATGTCGGCATCGGCATCAATCCCGTGCTCGCCAAGGCGGTCAAGGAGGCGGACTTGCTGGTGCTGATCGGCAGCCGCATGTCGGAAATGCCCTCCTCCAGCTATACGCTGATCGACATTCCCTACCCGCAACAGAAGCTCGTCCACGTCTTTCCCGACCCGGAAGAACTCGGCCGCATGTACCGGCCGGACCTGGCGATCTGCGCCGCGCCGGCGGAATTCGTCACTGCGCTGAAGGACCTCGAACCACCGGCCCTGCCGCTATGGGCCGAACGGAAATCGGCGCTGCACGACGCCTACCTCAAGTGGTCGACACCGCCTGAGGCCGGCCCCGGCCCGGTCAGGATGGGCCCGATCATGCAATGGATCGAGGAGAACGTGCCCGACGACGCGATCTTCACCAACGGCGCCGGCAATTACGCCACCTGGCTGCACCGCTTCCACCGCTTCCGGAAATACAACACCCAGTCCGCCCCGACCTCCGGCTCGATGGGCTACGGCCTGCCCGCCGCGGTTGCCGCAAAACAGCTGTTTCCGAAACGCGAAGTCGTCTGCTTTGCCGGCGATGGCTGCTTCATGATGCACGGCCAGGAATTCATCACCGCTGTGCGCTACGGACTGCCGATCATCACCGTGCTGGTCAACAACGGCATCTACGGCACGATCCGCATGCATCAGGAGCGGGAATATCCGGGCCGCGTCAGCGCCACCGACCTCGTCAACCCGGATTTCGTCGCCTATGCCAAGGCGTTCGGCGGGCATGGGGAACTGGTCGAGAAGACGGAAGAGTTCGGGCCTGCCTATGAGCGGGCGCGCGCCAGCGGCAAGCCTTCCATCATCGAGGTCAGGCTCGATCCGGAAGCGATCACTCCGGCGAGGACGCTGACCCAGATCCGCGAAAGGGCATGAAACAGAAAAAGCCGGCCTATCAAAACGATAGGCCGGCTTTTTGATTCGGTTCGGCAGCGATCAGATCGCGGCCGTGACGATGAACTCGACCTTGTATTTCGGTGCAGCGAGCTTGGCTTCGCTGGTGGCGCGGGCCGGCGGGTTGGCCGGATCGATCCAGCTTTCCCAGACCGCATTCATTTCGCCGAAATAGGCGATGTCCGAGAGATAGATGATCGTCTGCAGGATCTTCGACTTGTCTGAACCGGCGGCTGCCAGCAGGCGGTCGACTTCGGAAAGCGCGTCCTTGCACTGGTCGGTGACGCTCTCACCTTCGCCAACCTGGCCGGCCAGATAGACGGTGTTGCCGTGGACGACGGCGCCGCTCATGCGGGCGGCCGGCTCGATGCGCTGGATGCTCATGGAATTCTCCTCAAAAAATTGAGCTTCTGGAAGGGCCTCGCGCCAAAGGCACGAGGCCGCGGAAAACCTTTAGCCGCGCAGATGCTGGCTCTTTTCGTAGATCGCCGTCGAACGGGCGCCGGAACGGCAGAAACCGAGCATCGGACGCGGCAATTCGTCGAGCGCATCGACCATCGCCTTGACGCCCTGTTCGTCGACGCCCATGCGGCCGACCGGGATGTGGCGGATGTCGAGGCCGAGTTCCTTGGCGCGAGCTTCGATCTGCGCAAAATGCGGCTGGCCCGGCTCCTCGTCGTCGGGACGATGGCAGACGACCGACTTGAAACCCATGGCCTTGACCTGGTCGAGTTCCTCGACGGTGATCTGGCCGGTGACGGAATATTCGTCGTTGATCTGGCGGATATCCATGGACTTAGCCCTCCGTTCTATTTGAGGCGCAAGCATTACGACGGTGCCCTTTAGGCGTCAATCGCTGAACGACAACTCTCAGACGAAGCAGAAGCGCAGGCCGTATTCGACACTTTCGCCGGGCTTGACCCACCCGAGTTCCCCGTTCGCCGCAAGTTCCTGGCGGCTTGCCAGGCGATGCGAAACCGGCTCGATGCCGAGTACATGCGCCGGCGCCTTCTGGTTCCGCCAGACCTGCAGATGCGGCAGCGTGTCGGTCCTGAACTTCACCTTGAGCGTCAGCCCGCCGATCGCCGCGATCGGCCCGAGCGCGATTTCGGCCCACTGCTCGCCATCGACGGTCGCCGGCACGCAGAATATGCCGCCGGTCTCGCCGCCGAAGGTCCAGGGAAAGCCGCCTTTGTCGAGCATCCTGCCGGTCAACCGGACCTGGTCGTCGAACAGCCAGGCGCCGATATTCATATGGTACATATGCACCCGCGCGAATGGCCTGGAACCGATATTGGTGACCTTGTCCGACAGGCTCACCTCGCCCGTCGCACCGTCGATCCGCCAATGGCGTTCGAGGAGAGCTGTCTCGCCGGTCGCAATGGTTAGCGGCACGCGGGCACGGCATTCCGCATCCGGCCCCTGCGCATCCCAGAACAGGATTTCGGCGGGGTGGGAGGAGAAGGATCCATGCAGCGGATATTTCTGGCCTTCAGCGGCGCCTTCGATCGCCTCGGGATGACGAATATGGTCGGGCCCGCAGGTGAACAGGAACCCCTCGAGCGAGTGATCGATTCGCGGATCGCCGTCGTCGGGAATGGCCCGGCCCGGAGCAAGGTCCACATCGCCGATGAAACAGCCCCCGATATCGAGAACCGAGCTCTCGTCGAGAAAAATCCTCGGTCCGTTGGCAGCGGAAAAAGCCTTCATAATCATTCCCTTCACGGTTTCGTCAAAACTTCTAACTGATCGTGAAGTGAATTTAACGGTGTGTTCATGACGAATTCACTTTTTCCACACTACGGTCAAAATTAACTTGTCTGTGGCGACAGGCGAACGGGCGGGAACCAATGTCCGATTTCCCGATTACGCTTAAGTAGGAACAAGGAAGTCGGTGACATCGTGAAGCGGCTATTTTTTGCATGCGCAAGCCTGGTGATCTTGACCGCGGCACAGGGAATTCCCTCCGCCGAGGCACAGAACCGTTATGGCCGCTATCCCTCGGAAACGATGCTCGTCGCTCCTGACGGCTCGATCCTGGACTATGTGCCCGACCGCGGCGATGTCGTCATCAGCCGCGACGGCATGGGTCGCCGCGTTCTGATCGATCATTTCGGCAATGTCGTCGCAACCGAGGTCCGCCAGGAAACCTATCGCCCCAACCGGACGCAGGAGTATCCGCCGGTACCGGGCGGCTACCGGTCTCCGCGCGATACTGGCGGCTATCAGCAGGGTGCCGGCGGTTATCGCGACTACCGCGAATATCGACCGGGCGAACCAGGCGCCATTACCGGCGGGATCCCGGGACGAGGCTCGGTCAGCCGTATGCCACTCGATGATCAGGCCCTCCCCGGCGCCGACGACGGCTATCCGCAGGAAGCCTCGATCGAACCCGACCAGCCGCCGGCGGAAACGCTTCTGCCGCAGAAGCCGATCATCACCGTCACCAAGAAGCCGCAGGCCCAGATCGCTGCACTCCAGGTCTTCCTGGACCGTGAAGGCATCTCGCCCGGCGTCATCGACGGCCATCTCGGCGACAACGTCAACAAGGCGATCGCCGCCTGGCAGGAAATGACCGGCGAGACGCTCGATCCGAACAATTCCGAGGACATCCTGCAGCGGCTGACCTATTCGGGCGGCCTGCCGATCGTCGACTACACGATCACCCCGGCCGATGCCGCCGGTCCTTATGTCGCGTCGATCCCGGAAGACTATGCGCACAAATCGCAGCTGCCGGCCATGTCCTATACGTCGGTGACCGAAAAGCTCGCCGAGCAGTTCCACATGGACGAGAACTATCTGAAGGCGCTCAATCCCGGCGTCGATTTCACCATCCCGGGGTCGACCATAAAGGTCATCAATCCCGGCCAGCCGAAGGTCGGTCAGGTCACCCGCATCATCGCCGACAAGAGCAAAAAGCAGGTTTTTGCCTATGGCGCCGACGGCAAGCTGGTGGCGGCTTATCCGGCAACCATCGGCTCGACCGACACGCCCTCGCCGACCGGCATCCACTCGGTCGAACGTATCGCCCTCGATCCCGGCTATACCTACAATCCGAAGATCAATTTCAAGCAGGGCAGCAACGATCAGATCCTGCAGATCCCGCCGGGTCCGAACGGCCCGGTCGGTACGGTGTGGATTGCGCTCTCGAAGCCCACATACGGCATCCACGGCACGCCGGAACCTTCCAAGATCGGCAAGACCAACAGCCACGGCTGCGTGCGCCTGACCAACTGGGACGCAAGGGAACTCGCCAAGATGGTCAAGCCCGGCACCACGGTGGAATTCACCGAGTAAGGTTCACAGGCTGGCAAAGGCGGAAAGCTCCTCGGCATTTGCCGCAGGGGCTTTTTGCTGCTGCGGTCGCAACACAGAAAAACGGCCGGTTCCGAAGGACCGGCCGCATGTAATGAATGGAACCGGATGGTGATCAGGCTGCGTAGCGACCCAATCCGAAGAGGCGCGACGCGACGGAGCGGGTGATCTTGACGGGCATGAGACGCATGACTTCCTGTGCGTAGGACCGGGCGTTTTCCTTTGCCTTGTCGAGATTGCTGACCTTCGCAGGGTCCAGCGTATGGAGCGTGCCCCCGGTCTCGAAAAGTTCCTTGAAGGCGATGCGTTCGCCGATCGGCGTATCGAGGACATGCACGCCGCGGGCAGCCAGAAGACCCTTGATGGTCAACAGCGCCTTGGTGGTGACCATCGAGGTAACGCGCGTCAGCACCACTGAATGCGGGATCACCAGGCCGGCCTTCTCCTTCATATAGGACAGGAGGTCGAGGATTTGGGCAGCACCCTTGGCGTCCATGGCAGAACCCTGGACCGGGATCATCACGTGATCGGAAAGGCCGATCGCCGTGGTGACCAGCGCATCACGGGCGCCGGCGAGGTCGATGATGAAATAGTCGGTGCGCGATGCCATTTCCCGAAGATGACATTGCAGCGATGCGAGCGTGACTTCCGATACCACTTCGATGTTGCGCACGGTGCCGGAGGTCTCGAACCACTGGCTGATCCAGCGCTGCGGGTCGGCATCGATGACGGTGACGCGAAAACCCTGATAGGCAAGTTCGGTAGCGAGCAGGAGCGCAGCGGTCGTTTTTCCGGCTCCACCCTTGGCGTTGGCAAAGGAAATTACAGGCATTTTCGGTCCTCGAACAAGTCTTGAGCCACATCGCTCACGAGGACACCGGGAAGCATGGTGTCATGGGCACATCCTTTCCAAACATGGTTAACGAATTGCAAATTTAACCACCATTAATATCACTCAGGAGATTTAGCTTTTGGCTCTAAAATGCGGAAAAGCCCGGAGGTTTGAGCCTCCGGGCTCCTTCAATGCCGATCTTCCGAGGGGCCGGAAGATTTAAAAGCAGTCGAGGAAAAGCGCTTTGGTATTCTCCATCGTCATGGTGACGGGGTTGCCGCCGCAACTCGGGTCCTCCATCGCCATCGCCGTCAGTTCATCGATTCGGTCCGGCTTGATCCCCATTGCGGTGAGATTTTCGGGCACGTTGAGTTCGGCCCGCAGCGACAGGACGTAGTCATAKAACCCGTCGAACCCGCCGGCGATGCCGAGATAGGCCGCGGCGCGGGCGATCTTCTCTTCGATTGCCGGACGGTTGAAGCGCAGGACCGGCGGCATCACGACTGCATTGGTCATGCCGTGATGGGTGTTGTAGACCGCGCCGATCGGATGCGACAGTGAATGGATGGCGCCAAGCCCCTTCTGGAAGGCGACCGCGCCCATGGCCGCAGCCGACATCATATTGGTGCGGGCTTCGAGGTCCTGTCCGTCCTTGTAGGCGCGCGGCAGGAATTCCTTGACGAGCCGCATGCCTTCGAGCGCGATACCGCCGGACATCGGATGGTAGAAGGGCGACGAATAGGCCTCCAGGCAATGCGCGAACGCATCCATGCCGGTGCCGGCGGTGATTGCCTTCGGCATGCCCATCGTCAGTTCCGGATCGCAGATGACGACGCCGGGCAGCAGTTTCGGATGGAAGATGATCTTTTTGACATGGGTGACGGAGTTGGTGAGCACCCCTGCCCGGCCGACTTCAGACCCGGTGCCGGCCGTGGTCGGCACCGCGACGATCGGTGCGATCTTCGAGGCGTCGGCGCGGGTCCACCAGTCGCCGATATCCTCGAAATCCCAGACCGGCCGCGTCTGGCCAGCCATGAAGGCGATCAGCTTGCCGAGATCGAGGCCCGAACCGCCGCCGAAGGCGACGACGCCGTCATGACCGCCATCTTTGTAAGCCTTCACGCCGGCTTCGAGGTTGTTCTCGTTCGGGTTGGGATCGACATCGGCAAAGATCGCCCGGCCAAGGCCAGCCTCTTCGAGCACGTCGAGCGCATGGCCGGTGATCGCCGTCGAGGCCAGTCCCCGGTCGGTGACCAGAAGCGGCGTCTTGAGGCCGAGCGTCTTGCAGGCGTCCGCCAGTTCCTTGATGCGTCCGCGGCCCAGCTTGACGGCGGTCGGATAGCTCCAGTTCGCGACGATATTCATTTCGTGACCTTCTTCAGGTGGTAGGATTTCGGGCGGGTCAGGTTGTGGAAGCCGAGGACGGAGAGCGAACCGCCGCGCCCGGTTTCCTTGACGCCGGTCCAGACCAGCGCCGGGTCGAGATAATCGGCGCGGTTCATGAACACCGTGCCGGTTTCAAGCTGGCTGCCGATCCGGTTGGCACGATCGACGTCAGGCGTCCAGAGAGACGCTGTCAGCCCATAGCGGCTGTCGTTCATGTAACCGATCGCCTCGTCGTCGGTCTTCACCTTCATGATGCCGACGGCCGGGCCGAACGTCTCTTCCCGCATGATCTCCATCGAGTGGTCGACATCGACCAGAACCTGCGGCGCAAGGTAGGCGCCGCCGTCATCGGCGGGGAAAAGCTTCGGATCGACGAGCGCCTTTGCGCCATTCGCCACCGCGTCGGCGATCTGCTGACGCACCACCTTGGCGAAGCGCTTGTTGGCCATCGGCCCGAGCGTGGTTTCCTTGTCGAGCGGGTTGCCGAGCTTGTAGTTCGACACCCAGGCGACCGATTTTTCGACGAAAGAATCGTAGAGCGATTCGTGCACGTAGATGCGTTCGATGCCGCAGCAGCACTGGCCGGAATTGTAGGTCGCACCGTCCATCAGCGTGTCGACGGCAGCATCCAGATCGGCGTCCTCCATCACATAACCGGGGTCCTTGCCGCCGAGTTCGAGGCCGATGCCGGTAAAGGTGCCGGCAGCAGCCCGCTCGATCGACCGTCCGCCCTCGACCGAGCCCGTGAAGTTGATGAAGTTGAACAGCCCTTCGGAAATCAGCTTGGCCGACGTCGCGTGGTCGAGGAAGATATTCTGGAAGACATCTTCCGGAACACCGGCCTCGATGAAGGCGCGCACCATCCGCTCGCCGACGAGTAGCGTCTGGGAAGCGTGCTTGATGACGACCGCATTGCCGGCCATCAGCGCTGGCGCGATCGTATTGATCGCCGTCATATAGGGATAGTTCCAGGGAGCGATGACAAAGACGACGCCATGCGGCTCACGTTCGATGCGCCGTTCGAACGTGGCGCTATCCTCGACGCGCAGCGGCGCCAGCGCATCGGCGGCGATCGACGCGACGTAATTGGAGCGCTCGTTGAACCCCTTGAACTCGCCGCCGTAGCGCACCGGCCGGCCCATCATCCAGGCAAGTTCCGGCACCACCTCGTCGACCATCTCGTTGAGGCGTGCAACGCCCTTTAGCACGAGCTGGACACGCTCCTCGAGCGGCCGCTTCGCCCACGCCTTCTGGGCATGCCGTGCGCGCCCGATAGCTTCGGCGGCCGCTTCCGCCGACATGGCCGGACGCTCGGCATAGACCGAACCGTCGACCGGCGAGATACATTGGATCATCGTCATTGATATAGGCTCCAGAAATTCAGCAGGCCCCGAGGGGTTAACAGGCAAGCGTGCGGACATGGCCCGCATGTCCATAGGAAAGAATCGCACGATCACGTGTGATGATGGTCAGATCGTGCTCGCGCGCGGTTGCGATCAGAATACGGTCGATCGGGTCCTTGTGAATAGGCTGGGGCAGGAACGAGGACGCAATAAAAATCGTGGAGGTCACGGGATGTTCTGTAAAATTCCCGTCCCGCAGATAGTCGCGGTACCATTGCTGGGCATCCCGGGATTCACGAATACGACCTTTGGCGAGCAGCATGCCCATTTCCCAAGCAGTCGCAGCGGAAACGAAAACCGGAATCCTTCTAGCCTGACTCTCTCCGAGCGACTCCAAAGCCACCGGCGACAGCACCTCCTTTTGCGACATCCAGATAACAAAACATGTATCGAGCAGAAACCGACTACTCATTATAAAGCTTCTCGCCCCACTCCTCATCCCAGTCCATTGGCGCCGTCAGATCGACGCCCGGCATGACGGTGATCGTGCCAGCCATACAACCGTAACCGGGATGCAACTCGATCAGCGTGCCGTCCTCCTTCTCCATCCAACGCTTGCCATCCTTGTAGATGATATCGTCTTTCGTGAACATTTTGGCCGGCTGAGTGTCCGAGTAGCCGGTGGCGTCATAGCTGCCTTGCTTCGTCTCCTCAAATCCGAACACCTTGCCCCGCCGGTGTGCGGCCACCTCCTCGAGATTTATCCCGAGGAAGGCGGCGATATCGTCCTGCTCATCTGCGCTCATCTTCCGTTCGCCCTTCAGCATCCGCGATACGGCACTGGGATCGAGCGACATGAAGCGAGCCAAATCGCGCAAAGATTTCTGTCCCTGATCGAGTTTCTGATAAAACCATTCACTGTCTATAGGGCTCATGACCATTCCCGCAGGTTGTGGAAATAGCTTAACATAATGCCATAATGACAACAAGCGCACCTCAGTATTGCGATTATCTCAAGCTCTCTCGAAACCGCGTGCCACTTCCCAATCCGTCACGCGGCGATCGTATTCCTCCTGCTCCCATTGGCCGGCTCGGACATAGTGGTCGATGACGTCGTTGCCGAAGGCCGAGCGCAGCAGTTCCGAACCGTCCATGAGATCGATCGCCTCGCGCAGCGTCTTCGGGATCTCGCGGATACCCTTGCCGCCATAGGCGTCACCGACGAAGGCCGGTTCCAACGTCTTCTTCTTCTCGATCCCGTCGATGCCCGCCGCAATCAGCGCCGCCATGGCGAGATACGGGTTGAGGTCGGAACCGCCGACGCGGCATTCGATGCGGATTCCCTTGGACGCCTCGCCGCAAAGACGGTAGCCCGCGGTACGGTTGTCCTTCGACCAGACTGCCTTGGTCGGCGCGAACGTGCCGGCCATGAAACGCTTGTAGGAATTGATGTAGGGTGCCAGGAAATAGGTGATCTCGCCGGCATGGCTAAGCAGCCCGGCGATATAATGTTTCATCAGTTCCGACATGCCGTGTTCGTCGTCCTTGTCGAAGAACAGCGGGGTCTTGCCGTCGGCGCTCCACAGCGACTGGTGAATATGCGACGAGCTGCCGGCGGCCGAATAATTCCACTTGGCGAGGAAGGTAATCGCCTTGCCCTTGCCCCAGGCGATCTCCTTGCACGCATTCTTGATGATCACGTGCCGGTCGGCCATGGTCAGCGCATCGGCGTAGCGGACGTTGATTTCCTCTTGGCCGGCCGAAGCCTCGCCCTTGGAGTTCTCGACCGGAATGCCGGCACCCTGCAGGCCGGTGCGGATCGCCCGCATGACCTCCTCTTCCTTGGTGGTCTGGAAGATGTGGTAGTCCTCGTTGTAGCCGCTCGCCAGTTTGAGATTGCGGTAGCTGCTTTCGCGCGCCTGATCGTAGGTCTGATCGAACAGGAAGAATTCGAGTTCGGTCGCCATGAAGGCGGACATGCCCATCGCCTCCAACCGCTTCACCTGGGCCTTCAGGATGGCGCGCGGCGAATGCGGCACGTCCGCATGGGTGTGATGGTGGAGCACGTCGCAGAGAACCAGCGCCGTGCCTTCGAGCCAGGGGAGTTTGCGTAGCGTCGCAAGATCCGGCTTCATCGTATAGTCGCCGTAACCCTGTTCCCAGCTGGTCGCCTTGTAGCCGGAGATGGTCTCCATC
The DNA here is from genome assembly GCF_056406795.1 of Neorhizobium sp. P1_A6. Taxonomy (NCBI): domain Bacteria; kingdom Pseudomonadati; phylum Pseudomonadota; class Alphaproteobacteria; order Hyphomicrobiales; family Rhizobiaceae; genus Neorhizobium; species Neorhizobium sp. P1_A6. The sequence goes on from NZ_JBFTZM010000004.1 coordinate 105,187, forward strand.
TCGATATCGGTCGCCAGCAGATAGTTGCAGCTATGGGTTTCCTGATAGGCGCTCTCGACGAAATATTCCGCCTGGAACCGCTTGCCCATCAGGCGGCCCTGCATGTCCACCTGGGCGGCGATGATCGTGTCGATGCGGCCCTCGGCAACATCTTTTTTGAGTTCGTCGAAAGAATAATGACTGGTCATGATCGATCCATCTGGCCTTTGAACATTTGGCGGAGGCCGCACATCGCGGCCTCCGCCAATGATGTCGGTGAAGGTTATTCGCCCGGTACCGGCGAGACCGTCCCGGTTTCGCCGACTGCCGCTTCCGCAGCGGCGATTTCGGCTTTGCGCTTGGCGATCATGTCACCGATCGGAGGCCCCTTGAAGCGCTTGTTCTCGACCGCGAACCAGATGATTATCGCAAGGACGATAAGGCCGACGGTGACCGCAAGCACCTTGTCGTTCGGCGGCTGGATGGCGATGTAGATGATCAGCACCATGCCAAGCGTCGCCAGCACGCCGACTGTCTTGTAGACGCCCCGACCGAGATCCCAGGGGCCAGGCGCTGGCCATTTCTTGGTGCCGTAGGCGAAGATGCCGAGCACGATCGGGAAAAGGAAGGAAAGGAAAAGGAAGATCAGGGTCGCGTTGACGACCGTGACGTAAAGGCTTGCCTCGCCGACCGAGATGAACAGCGCACCCCAGACGAACAGGCTTTCGAGAGCCGCACCCGTCCAGATCGCCGCAACCGGGGTGCGGAATTTCGGGCTGACGCTTGCAAGCGTCTTTGAGCCGACCGGGATACCGCCATCACGCGAAAACGCAAAGATCATTCGCGAGCATGAGGTGACGGTCGCAAGCCCGCAGAGGAACTGCGAGATGAAGATGGCCACATAGAGCACCGTCACCAGCCAGGCAGGCATGATGGTGTTGATGGTGGTGAAGAACACGGCCCAGCCCTGCTTGGCGCCTGCGGCCATGTCCGGTATAGCGATGACGAAGGCCGACAGCATCACCCAGCCGGCAAGCGACGACCAGAGCACGGCGGAGACCATCGAACGGGGCACCGACAGCGCCGCCTTCTTGGTTTCCTCCGACGTATGCGCCGAGGCGTCATAACCGGTGATCGTGTAGATCGGCAGCAACAGGCCGAGCGCGAAGATATACCACATGCTGTCGGACTGAGGCCAAACAGCCCCGCCCGCATCACCGGAATAATTGGTGAAAGTCCAGAGCCGCGAAATATCGTGCGTCGGTGCGTAGATGAGGCAGGCGATGGTCAAGACCGCCGCCGTCACCAGGATCAGCGTGCCCGAGAAATCGGTGAGCTTGGCCGTGAGGCCGATGCCGAAATGGTTGATCGCCGCCTGGACGATGGTGAACAGGATCACCAGAACCACCTGCATCCCTGGAGAAACAACGCCGGTCGCATCGGCAATGCCAAGCTGCGCGCCGAACGTGCCGCCGAGGAAAAGGGCGGTACCGATGTTGATCGCCCCGAGAACGGTGATCAGTCCGAGAAGATTGAGCCAGGCGGTGAGCCAGCCGGTAAAGCGCGTCCCGAGGATCGAACTCCAGTGATAGAGCCCGCCGGCCGTCGGATAGGCGGATGAAATCTGCGCCATGCCGAGTGCGAAGAAGAGAGAGATGATGCAGCCGATCGGCCAGCCGATGCCGATTGCGGCCCCGCCGACACCCGACGTCGCCTGCGCCAGCGAATTGATGCCGCCGGAGAGAATGCAAATGATGGAAAATGAAATTGCGAAGTTGGAAAACGAGCTCATGCGGCGCTCGAGTTCCTGCGCATAACCCATGGAATGCAGGATATGAATGTCCTGCTTTTTGTCGCCTTCGGTATAATCGGACATGACTTCCCCCTGTTGGCAGAAAGACCGCGCCATCGCGGCCATCCGGTTTGTCCTTCCCGCGGAGATTTAACCGCGGGCATGCGAGCTGCTGCTCCCCGGGTCTTATCCTTGGATGTCTGCGAGGCTTTCCCGCAGCAATCCTGTCAAGAAATCGGCCACGACCCCCTGGCCGATTTCGTCCGTTATCAGATCGTTCCTGATTTCGATCATGACGTTGAGAAGTCCCGCCGGCAGGGCGTGGACTTCCAGCGTATGCGTTACGCCGTCCGCCGGCCCATAGGGCTCGTTGCGTTCGACGCGGTAGAGATGGGTGTCGGATGCTGCCTCCAGCATCCGGTCGGCAAGCCGGCTGTCGGTATCGTGCAGGATGCCGATCTCGACCGGGCGCTCCCTGCCGAAATAGACCGGCGTGAAACTGTGAATGGTGACCAGCACCGTCTTCTGCCCCCTCGCCCGCCGCGCCGCGATCTCCTCGCGGATGCGGCCGTGGAATGGCAGGTAGAGCGCCGTGGTGCGTCGGGACTTCTCCGCCTTGGACAGGTTCTCGTTGCCGGGGATCCGGAAGATCTCGGACACGTCACGCATGGCGGCAGGCGAATCCGGCGGCCGGTTGCAGTCGTAGATGAGCCGCGAAAACCGCTGGTGGATCAGCGTCGCGTCGAGGCTCTTCGACATCAGCCGGGAGACGGCAAGCGCTCCCGGATCCCAGGCGATATGCGAGGCAAGCGCATCCGCGGAAAGTCCGAGATCGCCGTAGCGTTCCGGCAGGCGCCGCGAGGCGTGTTCGCAGACGAGAAGCACATCTCCCCGGCCGCCGGCATTGTCCAGGGCAACGGGTCCGCCATCCGCCTCCGAGAAGAATTCCGACTGGACCAGCATCGACGCGTTCCGGAAAAAATCGTTTAAATTGGATTAAGAAGAGAATTCTTCACTTTCCTGCCGCCGTCAACGGGATTCTGAAAATTTCTCTTCAAAGGAACCGTTGACTTCTCCGCAGAAACGATTGTTAATCTTTTCGATAACCGGCGAAGACCGGAGGGAACAGCTTTAGTGCCACCAACTGCACGCACCGTATCGGATGTCATTCGTGTTCGTTACGATAGCCTGACGCGCGCGGAAAAACAGTTGGCGGACAGCCTATTGGAGAACTATCCGGTGTCAGGGCTCGGCAGCATCACTGTGATCGCGGAGAACGCCCGTGTTTCGACGCCGACGGTTGCGCGGATGGTGCAGAAGCTCGGCTACAAGGGCTACCCGGAATTCCAATCCCATCTGCATCACGAGCTCGAGGCGACCATCTCCAACCCGATCGCCAAGCACGACCGGTGGGCGTCCAACGCACCGGGCACACATATCCTCAATCGCTTTGCCGACGCGATCACCGCCAATCTGCGCGACACACTTTCGGATCTCGACACCACGACTTTCGAAGGGGCCGCCGCACTTCTGCGTGACCGCAACCGCGGCATCTACTTCGTCGGCGGCCGCATTACCGGTGCGCTCGCGGAATATTTCTTCACCCATATGCAGGTCATTCGTCCCAAGACGACCCTGATCTCCACCAATTCGAGCTCCTGGCCGCAGCATGTTCTCAACATGAGCGCCGGCGACGTCCTGGTGATCTTCGACATCCGCCGCTACGAGCAGGAGATGGCGACGCTGGCAGAGGCCGCACGGGCTAACGGCGTCGTCATCATCTTGCTGACCGATGTCTGGGCTTCACCCGTTGCCAAGCATGCACAGCACACGTTCAAGGTGAGGATCGAGGCACCCTCGGCCTGGGACAGCTCCGTCATCACCCTGTTCGTCGTCGAGGCGCTGATCGAGGCGGTGCAGAGCGCGACGTGGGAGGAAACCCGCGAACGCATGAACTCTCTGGAAGGCCTGTTCGAGCGGACGATGCTGTTCCGCCGCCCGGGCCGCCAGAGCCGTCCCGACTGAGCGGTCGGGTTAAGAAATATGCCGGCAATCCGGGAGTTTCATGAGCAAATGCTCATCCTCCGGGCTGTCATATACGATACATGAACTGGCTCTACGAGTCGCGCCGAAACGATCCGGACTACACGACCTGAACCCCTAGGAGGATACCTTGATCAACAAGACCCAACGTCTTCTTTCTCTGACGACCGCCATCGTCATCGCCTCCACGGCCATCGCCGCCGCGGCGCCCAGCGCCGAGCTGATCGCAGCTGCGAAGAAGGAAGGCACGCTGACCACGATCGCGCTGCCCCATAGCTGGTGCGGCTACGGCGACGTCATCGCCGGATTCAAGGCGAAGTACGGCCTCGAAGTCAACGAATTGAACCCGGACGCCGGTTCGGGCGACGAAATCGAAGCGATCAAGGCCAACAAGGGCAACAAGGGCCCACAGGCTCCCGACGTTATCGACGTTGGCCTGTCGTTCGGCCCGTCCGCCAAGGCCGACGGCCTGATCCAGCCCTACAAGGTCTCCACCTGGGATTCGATCCCGGCCGACGCCAAGGACGCAGACGGCTACTGGTACGGCGACTATTACGGCGTTCTGGCTTTCCTGGTGAACAAGGACCTCGTCAAGACGTCCCCGAAGGACTGGTCCGACCTGCTGAAGTCCGACTATGCCAACGCAGTCGCTCTCGCCGGTGATCCGCGCGGCGCCAACCAGGCCGTCCAGGGCGTTTATGCTGCCGGCCTCTCCGGCGCCAAGGGCGACTCCGCCAAGGCCGGCGACGAAGGCCTGAAGTTCTTCGCCGAACTCAACAAGAAGGGCAATTTCGTGCCGGTCACCGGCAAGGCCGCCCCGTTTGCGCAGGGCACCACGCCGATCATCATCGCCTGGGACTATAATGCCCTGTCCTGGGGCGAAAGCCTGAAGGGCAACCCGTCCTTCGAGGTCGTGGTACCGGCAAGCGGCGTTGTTGCGGGCGTCTACGTGCAGGCGATCTCCGCCTTCGCTCCGCATCCGAACGCCGCGAAGCTCTGGATGGAATACCTTTATTCCGACGAAGGTCAGCTCGGTTGGCTGAAGGGATATTGCCACCCGATCCGCTTCAACGATCTTGCCAAGAACAACAAGATCCCGAAGAACCTGCTCGACGCCTTGCCCCCGGCAGCAGCCTATGAGAAGGCCGTATTCCCGACGCTCGCCCAGCAGTCCGCCGCCAAGGAAACCATTACCAAGAAGTGGGATACCGTGGTCGGCGCCAACGTCTCCAAGTAATCGCATCAGGATTGACCTCCCGCGCCGCCCGGCGCGGGAGGTTTCCCGTTTCCCCTGGATGGCCAGCATTCATGACCACCGCATCCACGTCATTCATCGACCGCCGGACAGTCATCGACTGGCTCGGCATCGTGCCGTTCATGGTATTTGCGCTCGCTTTCCTGATTGTCCCGACGCTCTATCTGATCGTCGGCGCCTTCTTCAATCCGGCGGGCGAATTTACGTTTCAGAATATTGCCGACCTCTTTTCGCCGTCCATCCTCGGCGCCTACTGGATCAGTATCCGGGTATCCGTTGCGTCTGCACTCGGCGGCGCGTTGATCGGCTTCTTCCTTGCCTGGGCGGTTGTGCTCGGCGGCGTGCCGTCCTGGATCCGCTCCAGCCTGCTCACGTTTTCCGGCGTCGCATCGAACTTCGCCGGCGTGCCGCTCGCCTTCGCTTTCCTGGCGACGCTCGGTCGGACCGGTCTGGTCACCGTCTTCATGCGCGACTGGTTCGGCTTCAATCTCTATTCGACCGGCTTTAACCTCCTCTCCTTCTTCGGCCTGACGATCACCTACATGTTCTTCCAGATCCCGCTGATGGTGCTGATCCTGACGCCGGCGCTGGACGGATTGAAGAAGGAGTGGCGCGAGGCGTCCGAAATCCTTGGCGCATCTACGTGGCAATACTGGCGCATGGTCGTGCTGCCGATCCTCTGGCCGAGCCTGATGGGCGCCACGCTCCTCCTTTTCGCCAACGCCTTCGGCGCGATCGCAACTGCCTATGCTCTGACCGGGTCCTCGCTCAATATCGTGCCGATCCTGCTCTACGCCCAGATCCGCGGCGACGTGCTGCACAATCCGAACCTCGGCTACGCTTTGGCTCTCGGCATGATCGTCATCACCGGCATTTCCAACATCCTCTACATCTGGCTGCGCACCCGCGCCGAACGGTGGCAGAAATGAAGGCGCACAAGATCTTCGCCTGGCTCGCGATCGCCATCGGCGCCATTTATTTCTTCATACCCCTGATCGGCACGTTCGAGTTCTCGCTGCGCATGCGGCGCGGTGCCTATTCCTTCGACGCCTACCAGTCGGTCTTCACCGACGCGCAGTTCCGCGCCACCTTCGGCTTCTCCATGCTGATGGCGCTGGTGACGATCGTCGTCGGCATGCTGCTCATCGTGCCGACCGCCTATTGGGTGCGTCTGCGCCTGCCGCAGATGCGGCCGGTCGTCGAGTTCATCACGCTTCTGCCGCTCGTCATTCCGGCGATCGTCATCGTGTTCGGCTACCTGCGCCTCTACAATTCCTCGTCCTGGATCCCGTTCACTGGCTCGACCCAGGGCACCAATGTCCTGCTGACGTTCTCCTACGTGACCCTGGCGCTTCCCTACATGTACCGCTCGGTCGATACGGCGATGCGGACTATCGACGTGCGGACGCTGACGGAGGCCGCCGAAATTCTCGGCGCCAAATGGCCGACGATCATGTTCCGCTGCATTTTCCCGAACGTCATGTCGGGCGTGCTCTCGGGCGCCTTCATCACGTTTGCGATCGTCATGGGCGAATTCACCATGGCGGCCCTTCTCAACCGTCCGGCCTTCGGTCCCTATCTTCAGCTCGTCGGTGCCAACAAGGCTTACGAACCGTCGGCGCTCGCCGTCATCGCCTTTGCGATCACCTGGCTGTCGATGGGTCTGATCCAGCTCGTTTCCCGCTTCGGCAAATTGTCGCCGTCCAGGCCTTAAGGAATTTTGATGTCGTTCCTCGTTCTCGAAAGTATCAAGAAGAGTTTCGGCCAGACGCAGGTCGTCAAGGACTTCAACATGTCCATCGAGAAGGGCGAGTTCGTCTCCTTTCTCGGACCGTCGGGCTGCGGCAAGACGACCGTGCTGCGCATGATTGCCGGGTTCGAAAGCCCGAGCGACGGTGCGATCTCGATCAACGGCCGGAACCAGAACGCGCTGAAGACCAACCAGCGCAATATCGGCATGGTCTTTCAGGCCTATGCACTGTTCCCGAACATGAACGTCTTCGACAACGTCGCCTTCGGTTTGAAGGTGGCTGGCAAGGCCCAGGCGGAGATCGAAGCGCGCGTCAAGGAAATGCTGACGCTGATCGGTCTCGACCACCTGGCCGACCGCTACCCATACCAGATGTCCGGCGGCCAGCAGCAGCGCGTCGCACTCGCCCGGGCGCTTGCGCCGAAACCGCAGGTCCTGCTGCTCGACGAGCCGCTGTCGGCGCTCGATGCCAAGATCCGTGTTTCGTTGCGCGAAGAGATCCGTGAAATCCAGCGCCGGCTCGGCATCACCACCGTCTTCGTGACGCACGATCAGGAAGAGGCCCTGTCGATCTCCGACCGCGTCGTCGTCATGAATGCCGGCCGCGCCGACCAGATCGGCACCCCGTCGGAAATCTACAATCGCCCGACCACCCGTTTCGTCGCCTCCTTCGTCGGCACGCTCAACATCATCGAAGCGACCGTCGTCGATCCGGCGGCCAACACGGTGAAGGTCGGCGAAAACACGATCAGGCTTCGGGAATCGATCGGCGCCCTGAAAGGCGGCGACAAGCTGTCGATCGCCCTGCGCCCGGAAGCCGGTTCGCTGCTGGAAAATGCCAAGGGCGACACCTCGCTGACCGGCCAGGTGATCTCCTCGCATTTCCTGGGCTCGGTCATCCGCACCAAGCTTGATGTCGGCGGAAACCAGATTTCCTTCGACATGTTCAATTCGCCGGATGCGGTCCTGCCGCAGCCGGGAGAAACCCTGACGCTGCGCTTCAACGCCCACGATTTCCTGATCATCCGCGACTGATTGCGGATAAATCGGAGGGCTACGGCCCGCAGACGAAAACGGCATCCTCGCGGATGCCGTTTTGCATTTGAGCAGTTCAGGCGGCGGTGTTCTCAGGCCGCGTCGTCGACCGCATCCTGGCCGGACACCGGCACGTAGTTGAGGACCGGGCCGAGCCAGCGCTCGATCTCCTCGATCGACATGCCCTTGCGCTTGGCGTAGTCCTCGACCTGATCGCGCTCGACCTTGGCGACGCCGAAATAATAGGATGCCGGATGGCCGATATAGAGGCCGGAGACCGACGAGCCGGGCCACATCGCGTAGCTTTCCGTCAGAACGACGCCGGTCGCCTCTTCCGCGTCGAGCAACCGGAACAGCGTCGCCTTTTCCGTATGGTCGGGCTGGGCCGGATAACCCGGCGCCGGGCGGATGCCGTGATAGGCTTCGGTGATCAACTCTTCCGCGGAAAAATTCTCGTCCGGCGCGTAACCCCAGAATTCCTTGCGGACCTGCTCGTGCATGCATTCGGCGAAGGCTTCCGCGAAGCGGTCGGCGAGCGCCTTGACGAGGATCGATGAGTAATCGTCGTTCGCCCGTTCGAACCGCTCGGCGATCGCCACTTCCTCGATACCGGCCGTGACGACGAAACCGCCGACATAGTCGTCGAGACCTGTCGCAACTGGGGCGACGAAATCCGACAGCGCGACGTTCGGACGACCGTCCCGCTTCGAAAGCTGCTGACGCAGTGTGAAGAAGGTCGCCAGTTCCTCGTTGCGGCTTTCATCGGTGTAAACGCGGATGTCGTCACCGACCGCATTGGCCGGCCAGAAGCCGATCACCGCCCGCGGCCGGAACCATTTTTCGGCAATGATCTTGTCGAGCATCGCCTGCGCATCGGCATAAAGCTGGCGCGCCGCCTCGCCCTGTTTCTCGTCTTCGAGAATCGCCGGGAAACGGCCCTTCAGTTCCCAGGTCTGGAAGAACGGGGTCCAGTCGATATATTTCGCCAGTTCCGCCAGGTCATAGGTCTCGAACACTTTCGTTCCGGTGAATTGCGGCTTCTTGGGCCGGTAGGACGACCAGTCGACCTTCTCGGCATTGTCGCGGGCACGGCCGATCGGCAGGCGGGTTTTTTCCGCTTCCGCGCGTGCGTGTGCCGCGGCAACCTTGGCATATTCCGCCTGCACCGTGCTGATATAGCTCGGCTTTCCGTCCTCGGACAGAAGCGCGGACACGACGCCGACCGCGCGGCTGGCATCGGTCACGTAGATCGCCTGGCCGCGATCATAGCGCGGGTGGATCTTCACGGCCGTATGCACACGGCTGGTCGTCGCGCCGCCGATCAGCAGCGGAATGTCGAACCCCTGGCGCTCCATTTCCGACGCCACATGTACCATCTCATCGAGCGACGGGGTGATCAGGCCGGAAAGCCCGATGATATCGACCTTCTCGGCAATCGCCGTTTCCAGGATCTTCGTCGCCGGCACCATCACGCCGAGATCGATGATCTCGTAATTGTTGCAGGCGAGCACGACGCCGACGATATTCTTGCCGATATCGTGGACGTCGCCCTTGACGGTCGCCATCAGCACCTTGCCGGCGGACTTTTTCTGGTCGCCGCCATTGAGGCGCTTCTCCTCTTCCATATAGGGCAGAAGCACGGCCACGGCCTGCTTCATGACGCGGGCGGACTTCACCACCTGCGGCAGGAACATCTTTCCGGACCCGAACAGGTCGCCGACCACGTTCATGCCGGCCATCAGCGGACCCTCGATCACATGCAGAGGCCGCTCAGCATTCTGGCGCGCCTCTTCCGTATCGGCCTCGATGAACTCGTTGATACCGTTGACGAGCGCATGCGAAAGGCGCTTCTCCACCGGCCATTCGCGCCAAGCGAGATCTCTCTCCTTGGCTTCCTTGGCACCGGTTCCGCGATAACGCTCGGCGATATCCAGCATCCGTTCGGTGGCGTCGTCGCGGCGGTTGAGAACGACATCCTCGCAGGCCTCGCGCAGGTCGGGATCGATGTTTTCGTAGATCGCCAGCTGGCCGGCATTGACGATGCCCATGTCCATGCCCGCCTGGATGGCGTGGTAGAGGAACACGGCATGCATCGCCTCACGCACCGGCTCGTTGCCGCGGAACGAGAACGACAGGTTGGAGACACCGCCAGAGATATGCACCAGCGGCATGCGCTCGCGGATGGTCTTGGTCGCCTGGATGAAGGCGAGACCGTAGCTGTTATGCTCCTCGATGCCGGTCGCGACCGCAAAGACGTTGGGGTCGAAGATGATGTCTTCCGGCGGGAAGTCCGCCTCTTCGGTTAGGAGCTTGTAGGCGCGTTCGCAGATCGCCACCTTGCGCTCGTAGGTATCTGCCTGGCCCTGCTCGTCGAAGGCCATGACCACGACGGCAGCACCGTAATTACGCAGCAGCTTGGCCTGGGCGATGAATTTTTCCTCGCCCTCCTTCATCGAGATCGAGTTGACCACCGGCTTGCCCTGCACGCATTTCAGGCCCGCTTCCATGATCTCGAACTTGGACGAGTCGAGCATGATCGGCACCCGGGCGATATCCGGCTCGGCGGCAATCAGGTTGACGAACTCGACCATCGCCCGCTGCGAATCGATCAGGCCTTCGTCCATGTTGATGTCGATGACCGAAGCGCCGTTTTCCACCTGGTCGCGGGCGATCGCCAGCGCCGCAGTAAAATCGCCTGCGGTGACCAGCTTGCGGAATTTCGCCGAGCCGGTGACGTTGGTGCGCTCGCCGACATTGACGAAGGGGATGTCCTTGGTGAACTCGAAGGGTTCCAGGCCCGCCAGCGACATGAACGGCCGGTGCTCAGGCACTTCGCGCGGCTTGTGCGGCGCCACCGCTTCGGCAATCGCGCGGATATGGTCCGGCGTCGAACCGCAGCAGCCGCCGACGACGTTGACCAGGCCTTCCGCCGCAAAGCCTTCGATCTGGCGGGCCATGTCTTCGGGCGATTCGTCGTAACCGCCGAACGAATTCGGCAGACCGGCATTCGGATAGGCGGAGATGAACGTGTCGGCAACGCCCGAGAGTTCCTGCAGGTGCGGCCGCATCGCATCGGCACCCAGCGCGCAGTTCAGCCCGACCGTGAAGGGTTTTGAATGACGGATGGAGGACCAGAAGGCCGATGGCGTCTGGCCGGACAGCGTGCGGCCGGAAAGGTCGGTGATCGTGCCGGAGATCATCACCGGCAGGCGGATGCCCTTTGCCTCGAAACGCTCGGCGCAGGCGAAGATCGCGGCCTTGGCGTTGAGCGTATCGAAGATCGTCTCGATCAGGATGATATCGGCGCCACCGTCGATCAGCCCGTCGAGCTGTTCGCCATAGGCAAGTCTGAGGTCGTCGAATGTCACCGCCCGGTAACCGGGATTATTGACGTCAGGCGAAATCGAGGCCGTGCGATTGGTCGGGCCGATGGCGCCGGCGACGAACCGGCGGCGGCCGTCTTCCTTCTGGGCCCGAAATGCCGCGCGCTTCGCCAGCCGTGCACCGTCGCGATTGAGGTCGTAGACCGCATTTTCCATCTGGTAGTCGGCCTGGGCGATACGGGTCGACGAGAACGTGTTGGTCTCGATGATGTCGGCACCTGCCTTGGCGTAGCGGTAATGGATATCCTCGACCGCCTGCGGCTGCGACAGGATCAGCAGGTCGTTATTGCCCTGCTGATGGCAGGCGCAGCTGGCAAACCGCTCGCCGCGAAAATGCCCCTCGTCGAAACCGAGCCCCTGGATTTCGGTGCCCATCGCGCCATCGATGATCAGGATGCGCTCGCGCGCAGCCGCCTTGAGTGCCGCCAGAATCTCTGCGCCATCGCGAGCGGCGGCTTCGGGACCAAAGAGTTCGTCGAACATGGCACAGCCCTTCATCGTTTCGATTTCGTTCAATAACCGCATAAAGATATGTTTATGTCAATATATAACCGGTATGTCGTGCGATATAGAATAGTCGATGACATGAAACCGGCCGGGCGTTATAGGCGTTCTGACCCACTGCCCTGCCACAGCGATTCCGAGGTTTTCATGAGCGACACGCGTCAGACAGAAGCCAACTGGGCGAGCCTTCCCTATCATCGTCGGTGGCTCCTCGATCAGGCGGACGGACTCTTTGATTTCTTTCAGGTCCGGGCAATGAACCCGAAGGGCGGCTTCTTCGATCTCGACGACCAGGGCTCACCGATTGGCGGCGCCAATCCGACCCGGGGCATTCATGCATCGGCGCGCATGGTCCACTGTTTTTCGATCGGCCATCTGCTTGGCCGGCCGGGCTCCGGCGATATCGTCGACCACGGCATGCGCACCCTCTGGGAGCGCCATCGCGACACGGAATATGGCGGCTATTTCTGGCAGGTCAATGATGACGGCGCGGCTGATCCCGCCAAGCAGGGTTACGGCCATGCCTTCGTGCTGCTTGCCGCCTCTTCCGCCAAGGTCATCGGCCACCCCCTCGCCGATCAGATGCTGGCCGATATAACCGAGGTCCTCGAAACCAGGTTCTGGGAACCGCGCCATGGCGCGATCGCGGAAGAATTCAACCTTGACTGGTCGCCGATCGATGGCGGCAGCTATCGCGGCCAGAACTCCAACATGCACCTCACCGAAGCGTTGATGGCCGCATACGAGGCGACCGGCGAGAAGGCCTATCTCGAGAAGGCGACGAGCATTGCCGACCTCGTCATCCGCCGTTCTGCCGGCAGCGTCGGTTTCCGCGTTGCCGAACATTTCGATGCCGAATGGACGATCGACAAGGACTATTACCATCCCGACGAGATGTTCCGCCCCGCCGGCACCACGCCCGGCCATTGGCTGGAATGGTCGCGCCTCCTGCTGCAGCTCTGGACGCTCGGGGATAAAAAGCACGGCTGGATGCCGGACGCGGCAAAATCGCTGTTCGTCCAGTCCATGTCACTGGGCTGGGACAGCCAAAAGGGCGGCTTCTTCTACACGCTCGACTGGAGCGACAAGCCCGCCAAGACCAACAAGCTCTGGTGGCCGATGTGCGAGGCGGCCGGTGCCGCGCATTTCCTCAACGAGCACCTGCCGGCCGACAATTTCTACGAGGACAGCTATAGGCGGATCTGGGGCACGATCGCCAACCGCTTCATCGATCACAAAAACGGCGGCTGGCACGAGGAACTGACCGAGGATCTCGTCCCGGCCCACACTCTTTTCCCCGGCAAGGGCGATATCTACCACGCCCTGCAGGCCTGCCTCATCCCGCTCTTTCCGGCAAACGGCAGTCTGACGAAGGTCATCGTCGAGGCCGATGGGCGCCTCTGAGGCTTTCGCGCCGGCGTACAGCGCTGACGGAACCATATAGGCCTGCGTCAGTTTCCGGTGTTACGTCACCGGTAACATCGGGATATCGCGATCATGCTCAACGCACTTGCCGAGGAGTTTTCGCATGAGGCGCCGGTTGCGATCGAAGTGCTTCTGGTGAGGCTGGTTGGCGCCGCGTTTCTCTGCGGTCTGATCGGCCTTGAGCGCGAGTTGCGCAAGAATTCCGCCGGCCTGCGCACTAACATGCTGATCGGCCTCGCATCTGCCGTCTTCACGCTGGTCGGCCTGCAGATCATGCATGAGTTCGGCAACCAGCCCAATACGGTCCGGATCGACCCGATCCGCCTCATCGAGGCCGTCACCGCCGGAATTGCCTTCCTTGCCGCCGGCGTCGTTTTCCAGATGCGCGGCGATGTAAAGGGCCTGACGACCGGCGCCAGCATGTGGCTGTCGGGTGCGATCGGGCTCTGCGTCGGCCTCGGCATGTGGATCGTCGCAGCAGCCGCGACCAGCGCCGGCATCGTCATCCTCTGGCTGCTGCGCAAAACCGAAGTGGCCGCGGGTATGAAGGACGAAGATAACGGCTGACCCGCAAAAGACGAATGCGGCTCAGCCGCTCGGCCGTGGCGTCACCATCGACCGTATGCGGGTCGTCAGCAGCTCGTAGTCGTAAGGCTTGGTGATCAGCGCCGTCTGGCCGAGCTCTTCCGATCCCGGCACGTTGCGGTCGCCGGTGGCAAAGATCACCGGCAGATCGGCAAGCGTTTCGCGCAATTTCAAGGCAAGCTGCAAGCCACTCATTTCCGGCAGATGCACATCGGTGACGAGGATGTCGATCGTCTGGCTGCCGCCCACTGCAAGCGCTTCGGCTGCCGATCCCGCCTCGACCACGGTCATGCCGGCATCCTGCAGGAAATCCGCCGTCGAGATGCGGATCAGCGCTTCGTCCTCGACCAGCAGAACCGAGATCGGCAGATCCGGCGCCGAAGGCTGCTCGACGGCCGGCTGAACCGAAATTATCTCAGGAGGACTTTCGGACAAGCGCGGCGGCGGCGGCGGCCGGCTCTGGTCGATCACCTGGCGGATTTTTCGGGCGAGCGCCTCCCGCGTATAGGGTTTGCTCAGCAGGTTGACCCCCGGATCGAGCCGCCCGCCATGGACGATCGAATTTTCGGTATAACCCGAGGTGAACAGCACACCGAGATGCGGCAGCCGCTCCTTGGCCCGATTGGCGAGATCGCTGCTCTTCAACCGCCCCGGCATCACCACATCCGTGAACAGGCAGTCGATCGGCACGCCGCTTTCGACGATCGCAAGCCCGCTGTCGGCATCCTTGGCCCGCAGGACCCGATAACCGAGTTCGGCGAGCAGACTGACGGTGATTTCCCGCACGGCTTCGTCGTCCTCGACGACCAGGATCGTCTCGTCGCCGCCCAAGGCAGCACCACTGGCATTTTCGCCAACCAAATCCTCATCCTCCATCGATCGCGGAAGATATATCCGCACGGTGGTGCCGTTGCCCGGCTCGCTGTAGATCCTGATATGGCCGCCCGACTGTTTGACGAAACCATAGACCATCGACAGGCCAAGCCCTGTCCCCTTGCCTTCCGGCTTGGTGGTGAAGAAGGGATCGAAGACCTTGTCCAGAATGTCGGCCGTCATGCCCGTACCCGTATCGGTGACCGCCAGCATCACATATTTCCCGACCTCCATGTCGAACGCGTGCCGCGCATATTCGTCGTCGAGATAGACATTGCCGAGTTCGATCGTCAGCTTGCCCTGCCCGTTCATCGCATCGCGTGCATTGATGGCGAGATTGAGGAGGGCGTTCTCGACATTGCTCGGATCGACCAACGTATTCCACAACCCGCTGCCAACAATCGTGTCGATCTCGATCGCTTCGCCGAGACTGCGCCTCAGAAGATGATCCATCTCGCGGATCAAGCGGCTCAGATTGATCACCTTCGGCGAAAGCGGCTGGCGGCGGCCGAAGGCGAGAAGCTGCGAGGCAAGCCGGGCGCCGCGCGACGCCCCTGCAAGCGCGCTGTTCAACCGTCTTTCGGCAACTTCATTGCCTGCGAACTCCCGCCCCAGAAGCTGGAGATTGCCGGTGATCACCTGCAGGAGATTGTTGAAATCGTGGGCGATGCCGCCGGCGAGATTGCCGATCGCCTCCATCTTCTGGCTTTGGCGAAGCACTTCCTGCGTCCGCTCGAGCTCGATCGTTCTTTCCTCGACCCGGTGGCCGAGGGTTTCGGCGAGGCTGGAAAGCTCCGATTCGGTCTGTTTCTGCTCGTCGATATCGGTATTGGTAGCGACCCAGAGGGTGATTTCGCCTTCGGCATTCTTGATCGGTACCGCGCGACTGATGAACCAGCGATAGACGCCGTCGTGGCGGCGCAGGCGGATCTCCGTCTCAAGACGGCCCCCGACGCGGATCGCTTCTCCCCAGGCCGCGGCGATCCGGGGCGAATCGTCCGGATGCAGCATGTCGGAGCGGCGCTCCCTGTCGAAATAGAAGGATTCCAGGCCGCTATAGGTAAAAATCTGGTCGTTGCACCACTGCATCCGGCCATCCGGTGTCGCCGTCCACACATGCGTCGGCAACGACTGGGCAAGCGTGCGGAAACGGTCCTCGTTTTCGCGGGCCGCCTCCTGCGCGCGGCGAAGCTCCGTAACGTCATGGCCCTGCACGAAAATGCCGTTGACCATGCCGTCGCGATCACGGATCGGCTGGTAGACGAAATCGAGAAACCGCTCTTCCGGCTGAACGCTTTCAGAGGGCTGGAGAACGACGCGCGCGCCATAGGCGCTATAGGGCGTACCCGTCCGGTAAACCTCGTCGAGCAGCTCGTAAAAGCCCTGGCCGGCAATATCCGGCAGAGCCTCGCGCACCGTCTTGCCGATCAGGTCCTCACGGCCGACGATCGCCCGGTAGGACCTGTTGACGATCGAGAAAACATGCTCCGGACCGCGCAGCACCGCCATGAAGCCGGGCGCCTGCTCGAACAGCATGCGCAGATATTCCCGTTCCTCGCCGAGCGCGACATTCTCTCCCTGCACGGCATCGGCCCGGCGCATCAGGTCGGTGTGAACCTTCAAGCCGCCGTCGCTCGCGGACCGGCTGCGTAGCAGATGAAGTTCAGTCACATCCACCGTATGCTGCAGGATGAAGATCGGCTGCCCCGCCTCGTCCTTGATCGGCGTATGGGTGGCACTCCAATACCGATCCTCGAGCTCACCGTCGGGGCCCGGGATCGGATAGGGAATGAGCGGCAGGTGATCCACCTCACCAGTGGAAAGGACCTTGGCGAACGATTGGCGCAGAAGCCGGCCCGGGACAGACGCCGACTCGCTCGGAAACGCATCGAACATGTTGCGGCCGAGAAGCTCTTGACGGCTACGCCCCGTCACCGCCAGATAAGCGTCGTTCATCCCGACAAGCCGCAACTCCCGGTCGAGGATGACATAGGGGTTGGGTGCGAGATTGAACAACTGATTCAGATCGATTTCGGAAAGCTCCGTCAGTCTGAACATGCGCCGTCCCTGATGCCAAATGCATCATCAGGTTATAGAGTTTCCGCGATTGTTGACAATTGAAATCAGGCCCGTCCCGGAAATCTCCCATGGGATTGTCGCGACCGCCAAAGGATACTCATGTCCCGGTTTGACGTCCGGTTTTGGCACCGGCCCTTGCGCGGATCATGCCGGATTACTTGATCCGGATACGCTGCTTTTCGATCGGTTGGACGAAGAGCCGGGCAACCTCTTCGGCCGGCATCGCCTTGCCGTAACGATAGCCCTGCCCCGCCTCGCAGCCCATCAGGCGAAGCGCCGCCTCCTGCTCCTCGGTCTCGATACCCTCGGCAATCGTCTTCAGCCCCAGTTCCTTGCTGAGCATGATCAGCGCCCGGGTGATGGCGGCGTCGCGCGGCTTGGTCAGGAGGTCCCGGACGAAGCCCATATCGATCTTGAGCGTCGTCAGCGGATAGCGCTGCAGCGAACCGAGCGAAGCATAGCCCGTGCCGAAATCGTCGAAAGCAATGCCGACGCCGAGTTCGCTCAGCGCCTGAATAGACTCGAGCGACTGATCGTCGTCGTTGAGCGTGACCGTCTCGGTGATCTCGATCTCCAGGAGCCGCGGATCGAGGGCGTAGCGCGCGATCAGGTCGATGACGCTGCGCGCCAGATCGCCGGCCCGAACCTGCGCGGGAAACAGATTGACGCCCATCTTGATCGGCGGATAACCGGCTGCATTCCAGGCGGCCATCTGGCGACCCGCCTCGTCAAGCACCCACAAGCCGACGTCGAGCGCGATCGAACTCTGCTCCAGAGCCGGAAGGAAGGCGGCGGGCGGCAGGAGACCGCGCTCGGGATGCTGCCAGCGTATCAGTGCTTCGACGCCGAACACCTCGCCGGTCTCGATGGTCACCTGCGGTTGATAATACAGCACGAGTTCGTGCCTGTTCAAAGCCCGCAGCAATTCGTCCCGGAGCGTTCGCCTTGCCAGGGTCTCGTTGCGCATCGACTGTTCGAACATGCGCACGACGCGGCCGCCGGCCTGTTTGGCCCGATAGAGCGCGAAATCGGCGCTGGCGATCAGTTCCTCCGCATCCGAACCATGATTGGGAGCGAGCGAAAAACCGACGCTCGCCCCGACACGGAACGTGTGCCCGGCAACCTCGAACGGTATCTTGAAAGCCTCGATGACCGCATTTGCGGTCTTCTGGGCGATAAGGGGATCGCCTGTTCCGGGAATGAGAATGGCAAACTCGTCGCCGCCGAACCGGGATACGGTGACGTTACGGTCAAGAACCGCCGGCAATCTTACACCGATCGCCTGCAGCAGGGAGTCGCCGACGCCGTGCCCCAGCCGATCGTTGACGTCCTTGAAGCCGTCAAGATCGAAGAGCAGCACGGCAAGCGGCCGCTTGCGCGCCAGTTCCTCGCGCAGAAGGTCCTCGAAACGAGGCCGATTGCATAGGCCGGTGAGCGTATCCTGGCTTGCCAGCCTCAGGAGCCGGACGTCGCGGTCGCGGCGTTCGGATATGTCTTTGATGATGGCGCCCACGCCGACGCCGCGCTGATCATGCCAGATCGAAAGGGCCATCTCGATCGGAAACTCCGTACCATCCTTGCGGCGAGCCGACACCTCGACGGTCTTGCCCTTGAGTTTGGAATTGCCGCCCGCGGCCACGCGCGCGAGACCGGCATTGTGGGCCGCGCGGAATCGCTCCGGCACGATCATATCGAGCGAGCTGCCGATCATCTCCTCCCGTCCGAAACCGAACATGTCGAGCGCCGCCTGGTTGACGAATTCAATCCGGCCGGTGGGATCGACGGTAACCAGCGAAAGATCGGTCGCATTCGCAAAGTTGGCAGCCGTCGCCTGCGGTATGCCCTCGCGACGCAATTCCATGTGCTCCATGACCATGGCTGCAAGGCCCGCGAGCGTCCGCCTTTCCCGCTCGGAAAAGCTTTCGCGCACCTGCGTGTCGGCGATGCACAGCGCTCCGATCCGAAAACCGTCCGGCGAGACCAGCGGCGCTCCGGCGTAAAACCGGATGAAGGGTTCGCCGGTGACGATCGGCAGGCTGGAGAACCGCGCGTCGTGCCGCGCGTCGGACACCACGAGAACATCATCCCTGCGGATCGTGTGATCGCAAAAGGATTCGGATCGGTGGGTCTCCTCGATATCGAGACCGGAACAGGCTTTGAACCATTGCCGATCCTCTTCGATCAGCGTCACGAAAGCCATGCGCGTGGAAAAGAGCTCCGAGGCAAAACGGCAGATGCGATCAAAACGGTTTTCGGGCCCGGAACCCGCAATACGGTAACTTGCCAGAGCGTCGAGCCGTCTGCGCTCTGCAATATCGATGCTGTCGACGTGGGACATCTCTGCTCCGGAGGCGGGCGGTAGTACCGCACCATAGAAATCCATCCATTAGAGAAAGCATAACGAGGTGCCCCCAAGAAATGAATGGTGTTTGGCCGGGGCCTCACCCGTTTAGCGGGATGGAAGAGAGCTTTTTCGACTTAAAATGAAAAACCTTCCGGATTTGCACCCGGAAGGTCGTTTCGATTAGGCACAGTGCCCGGAAATGGAACAACTTATAGGGGAAGGTAGTAACGGCCCCGCTCGTCGCGCTCCAGTCCCCTGGAGCGGAAGGTGTCGAGTTCGCGGACGACTTCGCGACCGTCGCGGCTGCCGACCGCCGCCATCAGCTCCTCGAAATGCTTTGCGCCGTCCTTCAGAGCCGCTTCGAGCGAGGGGAAACGCTTGCCGGGATAGGACGGGGCCTGCGGCGTGACGAGCTCCCAGTTCTGGGCATGCTGCATCGGCCAGGTGAGATCGTAGCCGGCCTTGGCACCGGAACGGGAGCCGTGAAGCGACGGATCGAGCGGCGACAGCCGAACGCCGGTCGCGATCACCAGATCCCGGTCGGCCTGGAAACGGGTGCCGAACGCCCATTCCATCTGGCTGTCGTCGAAGATGTCGATATCCGGATCGACGACGAAGACGTTCTTGACGCCGACGGCGCCGAGAACCGCGTAGAGTGCCGAACGGGCCTCGCCGGGGTAGGTCTGGCGGATGGAGAAGCGCATGCTCATCGACCCTCCGGCGGCGACCGGCGCGTAGACGGCAACCGGCTGGCGCACCACATCGCCGAGCGTCTTCCAGACGTTCATCTCCATGCGCAGCGCCTCGAGGTTGGACGTATCGGTGAAGTCCATGCGATTGCCGGAGATGGTCGCCGTCTGGAACAGCGCATCCTTGCGATGGGTGATCGCGGTCACATGGAAGACCGGGTTGGTCTTCACGACGCCGTAGTAGCCGAGATATTCGCCGTAAGGGCCTTCCTTCTCCACATAACCGCGCTCGTCGAAATAACCTTCGATGACCATTTCCGCGTCGGCCGGGACCATGATGTCGCTGGTCACGCATTTGACGACCGGCAGCGGCGCGCCGCGGAGCGACGAGATCAGCTCCAGCTCGTCGACCGGTTCCTTCATGGTGGCGGACACCATGTCGATCGGGTGGCAGCCGACCACATAGGCGACATTCAGCCGCTCGCCGCGCCCGGAAGCGGCCATGTACATGACGCGCAGGTCGCTCGGCGCGATCAGGTCGACGCCGGCTTCCTGCGGGCCGCGCAGCATCAGCCGGCGCATGCCGCAATTGTAGCGGCCGTCCTTCGGGTCGATCGTGTAGTCGATCGTCGCGGAAATGTAGGGCGCGCCGTCGAGCGCGTGCTGCACGTGGACCGGTAGCTTGAGGAGATCGGCGTCAGCGCCTGTCAACACGACCTGCTGCACGGGCGCTTCGCCGCCGGAAAGCTTCACCAGTTCCGGCTTCAGCGACAGGCGGCGGCGCATCTCGAGCGCCACCTCGCCGGCCGGCACGCCGAAAGCCTTGGCGAGACGGGAACGGCTTCCGACCACGTTGCCGACCAGTTGCTGGCCTTCCGGACCGGCGTTCTTGAACCACACGGCCTTCGGGTTGTTCTGCAAAATGGCCGCGACATCGGCCAGATCGACCTTCTCCTCACGGATATCGAGCTCGTCCGCGCTCAGGCTCTCGACGAAATTCCTCAACCGGAAACGGTCGAGATCAAGTGCGGCGGCGGATTGAGTTGTCGTATTGACGGTCATTTTGTCCTCTCCCGAAAACGCGTTTCTGCGTGGGATGTTTTCTAGCCAGAACAGTTGATTAAATCAAATATAATTATACAATGTTGTATCAGGTCGCATCGGGGAGGTGTGATCGGCCAGCGTCGACTGCAAGACCGGGTCATCCATGGGAGGGAATTCATGCAGACTATCACACGTCGTTTCGTGCTTGCCGCATCGGTCGCCGTTGCCGGCAGCGCCTTCGGGCTTTCGCCGGCCGCGGCCCAGGCGAATTACCCAAATCAGACCATCAGCATGATCTGTGCGTTCCCGGCAGGCAGCGGCGCCGACGTCATCGTCCGCTTTTTCGCCGAAAAGATCGCCAAGGTTTCGGGCGCCACCATCATCGTCGAAAACAAGCCCGGCGCCGGCGGCAATATAGCCGGCCAGTACGTCACGCGCTCCAAGCCGGACGGCTATACGATCTTCTTCCATACCGGCAGCGCCGTTGCCGGCAACATGCACATGTTCAAGACGCCGCCCTTCGACGTGGTGAAGGACCTGCAGGTCGCAGCCACCGTCAACAAGCAGCCGCACATGATCGCCGTTCCGGTATCGAGCCCGATCAAGACCATGAAGGAACTGACCGAATACCTGAAGAAGGAAGGCTCCAACGCGAGCTACGCCATCAACAACACGTCGGGCAAGGTTCTCGCCGCCATCTACAAGCAGGAAGCCGGCCTCGACACGGTTGAAGTCGCCTACAAGAGCAGCGCCGATTCGATGAACGACATTTTGAGCGGTGCGATGGCCTTCGCCGCCCAGGATCCGGTCTTCTCCCTGTCGCAGCTTCGCGAAGGCCGCTACCGCCTGCTGGCGGTCAGTTCCGCCAAGCGCATTCCGGGCGCTCCCGACGTTCCGACCATGACGGAATCCGGCTACCCGATGGACCAGGTCGGCTGGTTCGCGATGATGGTCCCCTCGGCGACACCGAAGGATATCGTCGACAAGATCAATGGCTGGACCAGGCAGGTTCTCGCCCAGGAAGACGTCAAGAAATTCGTGACCGACCAGGGCGGCGACGTGTTCGTCTCGACACCGGAAGAAGGCCAGGAATACCTGAAAAAGGAAGTCGCGGCCTGGGCCGACTACGTCAAAATCGCCAATATCCCGCAACAGTGAGGAATCGGACCTCCGGCTCCACCCTGTCGGCCCCCCACGGCACCGCATCCGACCTGCGCTGGCACCCGCCCGCGTTTTCACACCGGACATAAGAAACCACGCAAAACTATATGTTTTTTAGGTCACGACGGTTTCCGCCGTTGGACGCCGCATCCGCGCTCATGCTAGAACCAGTTTAAGGACAGGCTGTCAGGTTTCATATGCACAAGGGAATGGGGTTCCTCCTGCAGACGATCGGCTTCGGATAAGCATCATGGCTTCCAAGACGTTCGCCGAAAAGAAGGATGACTATATTCAGTCTTTCTTGAGCCGTCGGTTTTCAGCCGCGGAAGTCTATTTTATTGCGACCATCTGCGTGCTGGTTGCGTTTGCGCTGCGCTTCTCGCTGCACGGCGTTCTTGACGACAAGGCGCCCTTCACATTCTTCATTCCGCCGATCCTCGTTGCCGCCCTTATCGGCGGCATGCGGGCCTCGCTTTTCACCGTGCTGCTTTCTGTTCTGGCAGCCTACGTGATCAAGGAGCTGACGCCGCGGGGGGCCAATTTCACGGAAATGGCGATGATCGGCATCGTCGGCGTGGTGATCGCGCTGCTCGGCGAAATACTTCACTCTGCCCGCAAGGCGATCGGAAAAGCCCAGGCGAAGGYCGACTCCCGCGAAGCGCATCTTCGCTCCGTGCTCGACACGGTTCTCGATGCCAGCATCGTCAGCACAAGGGACGGCACGATCGTCTCCTTCAATGCCGCAGCAATCCGCCAGTTCGGCTATAGCGAGGATGAGGTGGTCGGCCAGAACCTGCGCATGCTGATGCCGGAACCCTACCACCGCGAACACGACGGCTACATGGAAAGGTATCTGAGGACTGGTGAAAGGCGGATCATCGGCATGGACCGCGTGGTCGTCGGACGACGCAAGGACGGCTCGACCTTCCCGATGAAGCTTGCAGTCGGAGAGACCCATACCGGCGGGGAAACCTTCTTCACCGGCTTCGTGCGGGACCTGACCGAACGCGAGGAATCGGCTGCACGCCTGCAGGAGATCCAGGGAGAGCTCGCCCGCCTCGCCCGCCTCAATGAAATGGGCGAAATGGCATCCACCCTTGCCCACGAACTGAACCAGCCGCTCTCGGCGATTGCCAATTATGTGCACGGCTGCGCGCGCCTTCTGCGCGACATGGACGAAGCCGTCGCGGTGCGCATGCGCGAAGCGTTGGAAGAGACGGCACATCAATCGCTCCGGGCCGGCCAGATCATAAAGCATCTCAGGGAATTCGTGACCAAGGGCGAGACGGAAAAGGCGCCGGAGAACATCCGCCGTCTGGTCGAGGAAGCCGGCGCTCTGGCGTTGGTCGGCTCGCGCGAAAAAGGCGTCCGTGCGATCTTCGAATTCGCGCAAGGGCCGGAAATGGTCACCGTCGACCGCATCCAGGTTCAGCAGGTGCTCACCAACCTGATGCGCAACGCCATCGAGGCGATGCGCGACAGCCAGCGGCGGGAACTGGTCATCCGCACGCTCCAGGAAAACGAAGACATGATCCAGGTGATCGTCCAGGATACCGGCCCCGGCATTCCCGAAGAGATCGCCGGCCAGCTTTTCAAACCCTTCATCACCACCAAGGCCGGCGGCATGGGGATAGGGCTTTCGATTTCCAAGCGCATCGTCGAAGCGCATGGCGGCGAGATGACGGTGACGCGCAACGCGGCCGGAGGAGCGACGTTCCGTTTCACACTCCCGATCGACAAGGAGGAACGCGAAAATGCAGACGGGTGACTACACGATCCATATCGTCGACGACGAAGAGCCGGTCAGAAAGTCCCTCGCCTTCATGCTGACCATGAATGGCTTTGCCGTGCGCATGCATGAAACCGCCTCGTCTTTCCTGCAGTTCGCGCCGAGCGTCAGGAACGGTGTTTTGGTCACCGACCTCAGGATGCCGGACATGACCGGCGTCGAGCTGATCCGCAAGCTGACCTCCAGCCGCGCCGGCATTCCGTCGATCGTCATCACCGGCCATGGCGACGTGCCGATGGCAGTGGAGGCGATGAAGGCGGGCGCCATCGACTTCATCGAAAAACCTTTCGGCGACACGGTCATCATCGAAGCGATCCAGCGGGCCGCCGAGCTGCTGTCGGACAAAACGCTCGATACCGACGACCTGGCCGAGGTTCAGACACGGCTTGAAAGCCTGAGCGATCGGGAGAGGCAGGTGTTGGCCGCCGTGGTTGCCGGTCTGCCGAACAAGTCGATCGCCTACGATCTCGACATAAGCCCTCGCACCGTCGAGGTGCATCGTGCCAACGTCATGAGCAAGATGAAGGCGAAAAGCTTGCCACAGCTCGTTCGCATGGCAATGGCTGCCGGTTTCGGTCCCAATTGATGGCCCCTAAAATTTATTGAAACTTTCTTGATCTATCGCAAAGCGCAGGTCCCCCCGCAGGCACTAGATGTCTCCCTTCAGCAGCTCTCCGGCTGCCCCACCCGCGCGGGAAATTCGGTGTTATCACAAGCGAGAACCATAATTGTCATCGCGCCCGATCTCGGTCTCAGGCAGTCGTTGACATTCGCACTGGAGGTGGAGGGCTATCACGTCGAGGCTCACGAATCCTGGCGCAAGGGCACCATCACCGCCGGCCAGACGCTTTGCATGATCATCGACGATCAGGTGCTGCGTGCTTCGAGCGACGCGCTGCAGCGTCTGCTCCAGTCGGGCGAGGCCGTGATCCTGCTTACCGACGGCATGTCTCCGTCCATCGAAGACGAGCTCGGCCCGATCCAGAGCCTCACCAAACCGTTCAACGGGGCCGATCTCCTGGGTCTCGTCAAGGACCTTGCGCTGACAGCCTGAGCCGCGTTGGCTGCCGTTTTCCCGCCTGCCCTACGTAAATCCCCCTAGTGATACAACCCAATTTTCCCCCTGCACGTCTTCTGGCATCTTGAGACTACAGCAAGGGGAGACGTGAAGATGCACACCGCAGCCGCTCATGCCACGAAATTGGAGCTCACCAAGAGCCAGATCGTGATCGCACCCCAGACCGCGGGTCTCTTCCGGGCCAATTCTGTGACGACCTTCAATGCCGGCGCGGAAATCTATGCCCCCGGCGATAAGGCAGGAACATTCTATCACGTCGAATTCGGTGCCGTGCGGATCCACCGCCTGTTGTCGGACGGAAGGAGGCAGGTCATTGCCTTCCATCTGGCCGGAGAAACTTTCGGGTTCGAGGCTGACCGGACCCATAGTTTCTTCGCCGAAGCCATCGCTCCGACCGGGCTGCGCCCCATCAGCCGCGCCGCCAACGACCAGGCCTTGCCGGAACTGCTTTCTCTGGCGCTGCGCGGCATGCTGCGCGCCCAGGAACATATCATGATGATCGGCCGCCAGACGGCGGTAGAACGGATCGCCGGCTTTCTCGTCGACATGGCGGAACGTCAGGGCGGACTCGAACATTTCGACATACCCATGACCCGGCTTGATATAGCCGACTATTTAGGCCTGACGATCGAAACGGTGTCGCGCGTTTTCGCAAAACTCCGTACGGCCGGCCTTATCAAACTGCGGAGCATTCGTTGCATCGAAATCAAGAAGCACGAAGCACTCCTCAGCCTCTGCGCATGACAGTGAATGAAAGTGCATAGCAGTGCATGAGCGGACGGTGGCGGCCGTCCGCTGACCATGGAAGTGCATATCTCCTCAATTTCGTAACATCCTCCCTCACTGCTAAGCGGCAGGTCATCGTCCCCCGGCGACCTGCCGCAAAGTCGTGCCTGCCGACCGGCAGACACCTGAGCATCAGTCCCGCGCCACTTCCAATTCATCGAGCAAATCGCGCATCTTCCGGACGATCTCGCTGCTCGTCTCATGGGAAACAGGCGCCTGGAAACCGAAGGCAATGGCGCGCTCATCCGTGCTTTCGACAGGCCGCCGGCAAGAGCTGTGGACCTCGTGCACGCCGGTTTCGCGCACCACCCGTCCGACGGTTGACAGATTGACGCCGCCGCCGGGCATGATCGACACCCCGTCTCCCGCCCGCTCGACAAGCACCTTCAACATCTCGACCCCGTCAGGGCCACTGACTTTGAGGCCAGATGTCAGGACACGCTCGACACCGAGATCGATCGCCTGCTCCAGCGCTTCGAACGGATCGGGCACCAGATCGAAGGCGCGGTGAAGCGTTACGCCCAACCCTTGCGCATGCGTCATCAGCCGCTTGAGCAAGGCCATGTCGAGCGTCATGTCCGGGCGGCTTGCGCCGATCACGACACCCGCAAGACCCGCCGCCCGCACCCCATCGATATCGGCCATCATCGCCACCTCGTTGTCGGCGTCGTAGACGAACCTGCCGGCGCGGGGCCGGATGATCGCATAGACCGGGATCGGCGCCTTGGCGGCAAGCGCGATCATGCCGGGCGGCGGCGTCAGTCCGCCGACATCGAGTGCGGCGCAGAGTTCGATGCGATCAGCGCCGCCGGCGATGGCGGCCGCCAGACCTTCGGGACTATCGACGCAGACTTCGAGCAGGATGGACAGGATCAGTCTCCTTGATGACTGGCACTCTCGTAACAGCAGGCGCCCCTGAAAGGTACTCTAGTGACCTTGAACGGCACTCTGATGGCCAAGCACGGCCGCGCCGACCAGCCCGCCATCCTCCTGACGGAGCGCCGGTGTCACCAGCGGATGATCGAAGCGGTTGAGGATACGCTTGCGCACCGCCCGGTCCAGCGCATCGATGAGCGGCGTGACCGAGGCAAGCCCACCCCCGACCGGCACGATCGAGGCGCCGGTGACATTGACCGACAGCGCCAGCGGATCGGCGATCAGTTCGAGATAAACGGCAACGGTCCTAGCTGCCCTCGCCTCGTCCGCCTGCCAGTCTTCGAGGATCCGATAACTCGTCTCCTCGCAGCCATGCAGGAAATGATGCAGCCGCTCGATGCCGCGCGCCCCGCCGATCGTGTCGACGCAGCCGGACTGGCCGCAGCCGCAGGAAAAACGCGGAATATGCAGCGTCTCGCCATCGAGTTCGACACTGGTGTTGAGGATCGGGCCATGGCCCCATTCACCGGTGACGCCGCCAGCACCACGCACCAGCCGTCCGTCGATCGCAAGCCCTCCACCGATGCCGGTCCCCATGATGGCGCAGAAAACCACCGAATGACCACGTCCAACACCCTCGTTGGCTTCGGCAAGCGTCAGGCAGTCCGCGTCATTGGCAGCCAGAACCGGCCGCCCGAGGATCGCCGAAAGCTCGTTGCCAATCCGCCGTCCGGTGATGCAGGGAATATTGGCCGAGGTCGCTACCCCGTCACGCGGATCGATAAGACCGGCGATCGACAGCGCCAATGGCGAAGCCGGATCACCCGCCTGCGCATTACGCTCGATGAGCCCCGAGAGAGAGACTGCAAGATCGTCCCAATTCGCGGCCGGCGTCGCCACCTTGTCGAGCGGTACCAGCGCGCCGGGTGCGGGCGAGACCGCGAATTTCATGAACGACCCGCCGATATCGACGCAGAAGACCGGCTTTGCCGGCCCGACCGGGCCTGTCGTGCGGGGTGTGGCGGCAATGCTCATTTGCGCGGATCCAGCAGGTCGCGCAGGCCATCGCCGAGAATGTTGAAGCCGAGCACGGTGATCATGATCGCCAGCCCCGGAAACAGCGACATCCAGATGTTGAGGCCGAGATAGTTGCGGCCGTCGCTCATCATCGCGCCCCACTCGGGAAGCGGCGGCTGGGCGCCGAGGCCGAGGAACGACAGGCTTGCGGCCGACAGGATGACCGTGCCGGCGGTCAGCGTCGACTGCACGATGATCGGCCCGATCGCATTGCGCAGGATATAATGGCTCATGATGCGGCGACGCGAGATGCCGAGCGAGACGGCGGCTTCGACATAGTCCATGCCCTTCAGGCCGAGCGTCAGGTTTCGGCTGAGGCGGGCGTAGACCGGCACGGAGAAAATGGCAATGGCGATCAGAAGGTTGATCAGGCTGCTGCCGAGCACGCTGACGATCAGGATGGCGAGCACGATGCCCGGAAAGGCAAACAGGATATCCATCGTCCACATGATCGCCTGGTCGACATAACGGCCGCTCATGCCCGACAGGATGCCGAGCGGCACGCCGACCAGCACGGCAAGGCCGACGGCCAGGACCACTTCAAGCAATGAGATGCGCGCCCCGAAAATGACGCGGGCAAAAATGTCGCGGCCATTGTCGTCGGTTCCGAACGGATGCGCCAGCGACGGCGGCTCCATGGTCGCCAGCAGGTCCTGCATATAAGGGTCGGCAGGTGCAATCAGCGGCGCGAAGACAGCCGCAAGAACGATGATGCCGATCAGCAGGCCACCGAGCGTGATGCTGCGATGCGCCGCCATCCAGCGAAGTCCCCGCAGAAGCGCCGGCCGGCGCTGTAGGATATCGGTGTCAACAGACGCCATCAGTCGAACCTTATCTTCGGGTTGAGGACGGCGATCAGCAGCTCGGCGAGAAAATTCATCATCACCACGCCGGTGACAGCAACCAGCGTCACGCCCTGGATGACCGGATAATCGCGGTAGCGCACCGCATCGACGAGAAAACGTCCGATACCCGGCCAGTTGAAGACGGATTCGGTCACGACAGCGCCGCCCATCAGGCTGCCGAAATTCAAGCCGACAATGGTGATGATCGGCAGCAGCGCATTGCGCAGCGCATGGCTCCAGTAGATGTTCCTCGGCAGGACGCCCTTGGCATAGGCGGTGCGGATATAGTCCTGGCTCATCACCTCGATCATGCTGGAGCGGGTCATGCGGGCGATGACGGCCGTCGGCAGCACGGCAAGCGTGATCGACGGCAGGATGAAGCTTTTCCAAGAGCTGGCACCGAGCAGCGGCAGCCAACCGAGATGGACGGAAAACGTATTCATCGCCATCAGCGCCAGCCAGAAATTAGCGATCGAGGCGCCGGCAATCGCAAGAATCATGACGAACTGGTCGGGCCAGCCGTGCCGGTAGATCGCCGCGATCATCCCGGCCGGCACGCCGATGCCGATGGCAATCAGATAGGCGGTGATCGCCAGCCCGATGGTGAACGGCAGGCGTTCGCCGATTTCGGCGACGACCGGCAGTTTGGACTTGATAGACGTACCGAGATCGCCCCTCACCGCCCCATAGGCAAACGAGGCATATTGCGCCGGCAGGCTGCGGTCGAGGCCGAGCCGGACGGTCATGTTGTCGACCGCCTCCTGCGTCGCCTCGGGTCCGGCCATCAGCCGGGCCGGATCGCCCGGCAGCACGCGGATCGCCACGAAGACCAGCAGCGATACGCCGACCAGGATCAGCGGCAGAGCCAGCAATTTCTTGAGGATATAGGCTTTCATGCGCCTGTCCTGGAGCCCGGTTTCCCGGCCCCATGTTTCATAAAAGGAAACGGCGGACGGAATTCTCCATCCGCCGTGTTTTCATATTACTTCTTGGCATCCTTGACGACGATCAGGCCGCCCGGGATGACCCAGGCACCCTTGACGCCGGCGCGCGTCGCAAACAGGTCCTGCTTGGTATAGAGCAGAACATGCGGAGCCTGGTCGTTCACTTGTCTCTGGGCATCGACATAGATCGCGTTGCGGGCCTTTTCGTCGAGCGTCGAAGCCGCTTTGTCGATCAGTTCGTCGAGCTTGGTGTCAGTGAAGAAGCCGAGGTTGGCGCCAGCGGGCGACGCGCTCTTCGTGTAGTAGAGCGGGCGGAACTGCAGGTCGGCGCCGTTGACGCCGGACGACCACGAAGCGATCGATGAACCGATATTGTCCTTCTCCTTGCCGGCCGGATCCTGGAAAGCCGCCTTCGACCAGACGCCGCCTTCCATCTTGCGCACGTCCAGCTTGACGCCGGCCTTGGCCCACATCGCCTGTAGCAGTTCGCCGATACGGGCTTCCTGCTCCTGGACGATGGTCGACATGGCAAAACCGTCCGGATAACCGGCCTCCTTCAGGAGCTGCTTGGCCTTCTCGACATTGTACGGATAGGGATTGAGCGTCTTGTCATAACCGGGAGTGACCGGGGCAAGCGGCGAGTTGGCCGGCGTCGCATAACCGTTCATGAATGCCTTGACGAGGCCCTCGCGGTCGGTCGCATAGTTCAGCGCCTGGCGGACGCGAACGTCGTCGAGCGGCTTCAGCTTGGTATTGAGCGAGACCCAGAACACGGCCGACCCGTCGGTCGTCGAGAGCTTCATCTCGGGGTTTGCCTTGACCTGTGCAGCAAAGGCGGCCGGGAACGGATTGATGACGTCGGCATCGCCCGTCTGCAGGGCCATGTTCATGACCGAAGGCTCACCGGTCCAGGTCCACTTGATCTGGTCCTCGCCCTTCGGCGCGCCGCCCCACCAATCGGAATTCTTGGCCTGCAGCACATATTCGCCGGACTTGTATTCCTGCAGCTTGTAGGGACCGGTGCCGACGGCGGCCTTGGAGCCGATCGTGCCGGCCGCATCGGCGGTCGGGCTGACCATCAGGCAGGGGCCGGTCGTGAGCAGCGCGAGGAAAGCCGGATACTGTGTCTTCAGCTTGAACTGGACGGTCATCGGATCGACGGCGGTGACGCCTTCGAGAAAGGTGCGCAACCGGCCGCTGGCGGCAAGCCCGCGCTTGGTATCGAGGTGACGGGCGAAATTCTTGACGACGGCATCGGCATCGAAAGCCGTGCCGTCATGGAACTTGACGCCCGGACGCAGCTTGAAGGTCCAGACCAGACCGGAAGCGTCGGCCGACCATTCCGTGGCAAGCGCAGGCTTCAGCGACAGATCGGGATCGCGCTTGACGAGGCCTTCGTACATCGGGTCGAGCAGGGCTGCGGTATAGGTCGCGGTCTGGTCGCCCGGATCCATGGAGCGTGGCGCTTCGGTCTGCATCACGTTGAGCGTCGCGGCACTCGCCGCAATCGGAAACACGAGGCTGCCCGCAACCGCACAGGCGAGCGCGAAATGGCGACTTTTCAAGAACATGGTCATGGTCGTTCACCCTTGGTTTTGTTGACACGAGGGCGGTCATTGCCGCCTTAGATCATTTTTATAATTTATTGGCGTTGATTTGTTCATTTTCTGAACTTAGTGTCAACCCACCTTCACAAACAGAAAACAGCTGCCTTGAACGCTTTGCTCACCTCTTCCCAGCGCCAGCTTGTGCGCGTCATCAGCGAGTCCGGTCCGCTCAGCCGGACCGAGATGGCGAACCTGCTGGGCCTGAGCAAAGCGGCAATGAGCGGCATTGCCCGCGACCTGATCGACCTCGGGGTGCTGCACGAGACGGAGACGGTTTACGGCCAGGGCCGCCCATCGGTCCGGCTCGACCTGCATCCGGAATGCGCCTTCTTCGTCGGCATCTCGCTGCTCGAAGATCCGGCGCCGATGATCCTCAGCGACCTCAACGGCAAGATCATTGCCCGCCAGTCGATGCCGCTGTCACGCGATCCGCATGTGATTGCGCAGGCGATCACCGAGGGCCTGCCGAGCCTTCTCGAAGCCCATCCGGACGCCCGGGAAAAGCTTTCCGGCATCGGCGTCGCCCTGTCCGGCTTCGTCGACGAATCCCAGGCCAATTGCGTGCAGTCCACCCTGCTCGGCTGGCAGGACGTGCCGCTGGCAAAAATTATCCGCGAGCGCTCCGGCGTCGAGACCTTTATCGAGAACGACGCAAAGGCGGTCGCGGTCAGCGAAAAATTGTTCGGCAGCGCCCGCGAGATCCAGAGTTTCAGCGTCGTCTCACTCGGCGATGGCATCGGCTGCGCCCATTTCATCGACGGCAAGCTCTATCGCGGCAATCACGGCGGCGCCGGCGAAATCGCTCATTGCACCATCGAGCCCAGCGGTTCCCCCTGCCGCTGCGGCAAGCGCGGCTGCCTCGACACCGTCTCCTCGATGAAGGCGATCAAGGAAATGTCACGCGCCGAGGGGCTCGAATGCACCTCGCTGTCGGATATCGAATACGAGGCATCGACCGGCAATGCCGCCGCGATCCGCATCCTGCACCGCGCCGGCTCGGCGCTTGGGCTTTCGATCGCCAACCTCATCCAGATCAACGACCCCGGCCTGATCCTGATCACCCATGTCGAAGGCTCGTTCGACGGCCTGTTCGGCACGGTGGTCAACCAGGCGATCGAAACCAACGTGCTGCCGCGTTACGCCGGCCAGACGCCGATCCGCATCAAGCGTGTCGATGGCGATGTCTGGGCGCGGGGCGCTGCCAGTATCGCAGCCCATAATTTCCTGATCGGCCCCAACTCCAACTGAGGTTTTTCCATGCGTATTGCTGTCGGCGGCATCCATATCGAATGCAGCACCTACAATCCGGTTCTCAACGAGGAAAAGGATTTTCGCATCGTGCGCGGCGATGACCTGACGGCAGCGCCCTATTTCGCCTTCCTCAAGGATTACGGCGCCGAATTTCTGCCGACCATCCATTGCCGCGCCATTGCCGGCGGCCCGGTTTCCCGCTCCACCTACGAACGCTTCAAGGCCGAATTCCTCGACCGGCTGAAACCGATGCTGCCGCTCGACGGCCTTTACCTTGCCATGCACGGCGCCATGTATGTTCAGGGCATGGAGGACGCCGAGGGCGACTGGATTACCGCCGCCCGCGACCTCGTTGGCCCGGATTGCACGATCTCGGCCAGCTACGACCTGCACGGCAATGTCAGCCAGCGGATCATCGATGCGCTCGACATGTATTCCACCTACCGCACCGCACCGCATATCGATGTCGAGGAGACGATGCGTCGCTCGGTAAAAATGCTGGTCGAAAGCCTGAAGACCGGCGTCAAGCCGGTGCTGCTCTGGGCGCCGATCCCGGTCGTGCTGCCCGGCGAACGCACCTCGACCGTCGACGAACCGGCAAAAAGCCTTTACGAGATGATGCCGGAGATCGATGCGATCGACGGCGTCTGGGACGCCTCGCTGATGGTCGGTTACGTCTGGGCCGACGAACCGCGCGGCACCGCCGCCGCGATCATGACCGGCACCGACCGCGCCGTGCTGGAGCGGGAAGCCAAGCGCGTTGCCAAGGCCTATTGGGATGCGCGTGAAAAATTCGTGTTCGGCTGCGAGACGGGCTCGATCGAGGAATGCGTCGACAAGGCGATCGCCGCCAAGACCGCACCGGTCGTGCTCGCCGAATCCGGCGACAATCCGACCGGCGGCGGTGTCGGTGACCGCGCCGAAGTACTGGCTGACCTGATCGAAAAGAAGGCCACCGGCGTCGTCTTCGCCGGCATCGCCGACAAGGCGGCGACCGAAGCCTGCTACGCGGCCGGCGTCGGTGCCGAACTCAATCTCTCGATCGGCGCAACGCTCGACACGATCGGCAGCAAGCCAGTCAAGGCGAAGGTCAAGGTCCAGTTCCTGCACGACACGGCAGACCTTGCCGATCGCCAGGCGGTCGTCGCCATCGACGGCATCGAACTGGTCCTCTCGGCCAAGCGCCGTCCCTACCACTATATCGCCGACTTCACCCGCCTTGGCCTCGACCCGAACAGCGCCAAGATCATCGTCGTGAAGTCCGGCTATCTCTCCCCAGAATTGGCCCCGATCGCCAACCCGAACCTGATGGCCCTGTCACGGGGCGTCGTCGACCAGTTCGTCGAGCGCCTGGAACGCCACCGCAAGCTGAAGCCGACCTATCCCTTCGACAAGGATTTTGCCTACGAACCGCAGGTGTTTGTCTCGGCGCGTTCGGCGGATTGGTGACTTCCGAAAGGAACGACGCCTAAGCGGGGACATTTTTGGCCTATCGGAAAATTTAGCGGTCGAGCTTTCAAACACTTAGCCGCTTTCGCTTCCCCGTCCGTCTCCGCCTCCGCAATCGCTCGCATAATCCCCCGGTCATCGGATGGGAAACCGGGTTCGCGAACCGGCCGCATCATCCGGCTCGCAAGGTCCGGTTTCCGGTGACGGTCGAGGAAGCGGTTCAAGGGGCCTGACAATCCCCGGAAACGCAAAACGGCCGGGGCAGGCGGAAAGCCTGAATACCCAATACCCCGAAATACCCCGCCTGCCCCATTCCCGCCCAAACGGAACCGCCGGATTTTCATCCGTGCGGCCAAAAGTGCTTGAAAAAAGGAGGCTGCGGTGTTGACCGCCCGCCTACTCCCCAGCCGTCGCAAACACCGCGCTGGCGTCACTGACGATCGCCACATGCGAATAGGCCGCCTGCCCTGCCGCGACCGTATCGGCACGGATGATCGCGGTGACGATCTGATCGTGCTCCTCGTAGGATTTCGCAAGACGCCCCGGCAGGCGGAACTGTGCGCGGCGAAAGGGTGCGAGCCTGGCCCGCGTCTGGGTTACCATCTCGAAGACATGGTCGTTATGGGCGCCGCGATAAAGCCTTGTGTGGAATTCGGTATTGTGCGCCGCATACTCTTCTTCGGCACCGGTATGGACCAGCCGCATCGAACCGCGATGTTCGAGCTCCAATGCGCGCCGCTCTTCCACCGTCATCCGCTCCGCGGATAACCGGGCGCAAATACCTTCAAGCTCGGCCATCGCCTCGAACATCGAATGCAGATAGGTCCCGGTCACGTTGGTGACGACGGCGCTGCGGTTCGGCTCGCGACCGACAAGCCCCATGGCGCCGAGTTCGCGCAGCGCCTCGCGCACCGGCGTGCGAGAAACCTCGAAACGGGAGGCGAGCGAGATCTCGTCGAGCTTCTCGCCCGGCAGGAGGGCGCCGGTGACGATCATGTCGGCAATCGCCCGCACCATCTGCTCGACGGTGGTTCCGGTACGGATGACTTCTCTGCGCCTGACCTGCTTCACGGGACGATTCTACTTGACCTTACAATTTGCATACAGATGCCGTTCCGGACTCGATAAGTCAAATAACGCCGCCAACGTCACGGTAACTTTCAGCTTTCCGATGTCGGGAAGGCACCACCGGCGATTGCCGTATTGCTCCTCCGGCGGATTGCTGAGCAAATAATAACTATTGATTATTTCTTAAGCGAAAATGCGATGAATCTGTATGCACTTTTCATTGCAGAGTTTTCGTTGTGTAAAATTTCTTTTCTATACCAATAGCTTGAGTTCTGGCACGCACATTGCATGCACTTTACTGTACCCGTTCGAAACCGGCCCAGAGCCGCAAGGAGCATGCCGATGACCAAACTCCTTCCCATGAACCGCCGCAATTTCCTCCAGGCTTCCGCTGCCGGCCTGGCCGCCGGCACCGTGCCCGGCCTGCTCGGCTCGCAGGCCATGGCGCAGACCGCGCTCACCGTCGGCTTCATCTATGTCGGCCCGAAGGACGACTATGGCTACAACCAGGCGCATGCCGAGGGTGCGGCCGTCATCAAGAAGATGCCGGGCATCACGCTGGTCGAAGAGGAAAACGTTCCGGAAACCGTCGATGTCCAGAAGACCATGGAGTCGATGATCAACCTCGACGGCGCCACCCTGCTCTTCCCGACCTCCTTCGGTTATTTCGACCCCCACATGCTGGCCATGGCTGCGAAATATCCGAAGATGCAGTTCCGCCATTGCGGCGGCCTCTGGCAGGAGGGCAAGAACCCGATGAATACCGGCTCCTATTTCGGCTATATCGGCCAGGGCCAATATCTGAACGGCATTGCCGCGGCTTACGCGACCAAGAGCAAGAAGATCGGTTTTGTTGCCGCGAAACCCATCCCGCAGGTGGTCCAGAACATCAATTCCTTCCTGCTCGGCGCCCGCTCGGTCGATCCGACGATCACCTGCCAGGTGATCTTCACCGGTGAATGGTCGCTCGCCGTCAAGGAGGCCGAAGCCACCAACGCGCTGGTCGACCAGGGCGCCGACGTCATCACCTGCCATGTGGACAGCCCGAAGGTGGTCGTCGAGACCGCCGCCCGTCGCGGCGCCTTCGTCTGCGGTTACCATGCGGACCAGAGCGCGCTTGCCAAGGATAAATACTTGACCGGCGCCGAATGGGCCTGGGGCAATGTCTATACCAACTTCATCAAGGCGGCCCAGAGCGGCGGCAAGCTCGGCAATTTCGTCCGCGGCGGCCTGAAGGACGGCTTCGTCAAGATGAGCCCGCTCGGACCGGCCGTCTCTGCCGAGGGTCGCAAGAAGTTCGAGGCGACGCTTGCCGAAATCATGACCGGCAAGTTCTCGGTCTTCAAGGGCCCGATCAAGGATAACAAGGGCAATATCGTCGTCACCGCCGGCAAGTCGTTTGCCGAGGATGCGATCGAACTCGAGAGCATGGGTTACCTGGTCGAGGGCGTCGTCGGGTCCACGTCCTGATCTCGAGGTGAAGGAGAAGCGCCATGACGGTCGAAGCGAACGATTCGGGATTATCGATAGCAACGGGGAGCGGAGCTTCGCTGCGCCCCCTCCTCGAATGGCTGGCGCGACGGGCTGAACCCGTGGCGATCGGGCTCGTGGCGATCCTGATCGGCCTGGCGCTTTTCTCCCTCTTCATCCTGGCGATCGGCAAGTCGCCGGTCACCCTTTTCCAGCTCATGTACACGGGCGGTTTCGGAAGCTGGTTCTCGATCCAGAACAGCCTTTCCCGCGCTGCCCCCCTGCTGCTGACCGCGCTCTGCGTCGCTCTGCCGGCAAGGCTTGGCCTCGTCATCATCGGCGCCGAGGGCGCGGTCGTGCTCGGCGGCGTCGCGGCGGCGGCCAGCGCCATGCCCTTCGTCGGCGTGGTGCCGCCGATCATGCTCTTCGTCTTCATGGGTGTCGCCGCCATGGTCGTTGGCGGTATCTGGATCGGCTTTGCCGGTTTCCTGCGCCACTATCGCGGCGTCAACGAGACGATCTCCTCGCTGCTTCTCGCCTATATCGCGATTGCCCTGATGAACCAGTTCGTCGAAGGGCTGCTGCGCGATCCGGCCAGTTTGAACAAGCCCTCCACCAAACCTCTGCCGAAGGAATACATGCTCGGCCAGATCCCCGGCATGGATGTCCACTGGGGTCTCGTCATCGGCGTCGTCGCCTGCATCCTCTCCTGGGTGCTGATCGAGATCACCAGCTTCGGCTTCGCCGCCCGCATCGCCGGCGGCAATGTCCGCGCCGCGCAGATCCAGGGCCTTCCGGTCGGCAAGCTGATCGTCGGTTTCACCGCCATTGCCGGCGGTTTCGCCGGCCTCGCCGGCATGATCGAGGTCGCGGCGGTGCAGGGCAGCGCCAACGCCTCGCTCGCCGCCGGCTACGGTTACACCGGCATCCTCGTCGCCTTCCTGGCACGCCACAATCCGCTGGCGATCATCCCGGTCGCCATCCTGCTCGGCGGCATCGCCGCATCGGGCGGCCTGATCCAGCGGCGCATGGGCCTGCCGGATGCGACCGTGCTCGTGCTGCAGGGCACGCTGTTCATCGTCATCCTCTTCTGCGAGACCTTTTACGGCCGCTTCAAGATCTTCAATCCCGACCTCTGGAAAAGGAGCCTCTGATGGACGACACAGGTATCGGCCTCTGGGGCGTGCCGCTGGCGATCTTCGCAGGCGCCATCCGCGTCTCCACCCCGTTCATCTTCGTTTCGCTCGGAGAGACGATCACCGAACGCTCCGGCCGCATCAATCTCGGGCTCGAAGGCACGCTCGTCTTCGGCGCCATGACGGCTTATGCGGTGGCGGTGATGACCGGCTCGCCGACCTTGGGCGTGCTGGCGGCGATGGCGACCGGCGCCCTGTTCGGCACGATCCACGGCTGGATCTGCAAATGGCCCAAGGTCAACGACATCGCCATCGGCATCGCGATGATGCAGTTCGGCCTGGGCCTCGCCTTTTTCCTCGGCAAGTCCTTCATCCAGCCGGTGGCGCCGAAACTGCCCTCCATCCCGCTCGGAACCTGGTCGGCCGTGCCGCAAGTGCAGGCGGCGCTCAACATCAACGTGCTGTTCTTCATCGGGGCGGCGCTGGCCTTGTTCCTGTTCTGGGCGTTCAAGAACACCCGTATCGGGCTCATCCTGCGCGTCGTCGGCGACAGCACCGATGCGGCCCGCGCCATGGGCATCAGCCCGGACCGCGTCCGGCTTCTCGCAACCGCGGCCGGTGGATCGCTGGCCGCGATCGGCGGCGCCTATCTGTCGCTCTATTATCCCGGCTCCTGGAACGAAGGCATTTCCTCCGGGCAAGGGTTGATGGCCGTAGCGCTGGTGATCTTCGCCCGCTGGAACCCGATCGGCTGCTTCCTTGCCGCGCTCCTCTTCGGCGGCGCCGGCGCGCTTGGGCCTGCCCTGCAATCGGTCGGCGTCACGCAAGGCTATTACCTGTTCTACGCGGCACCCTACGTGCTCACCCTCATCATCCTGATCGCCACCTCCTCGCCCACACGCTCGCTCGCCGGTGCGCCGGGTGCGCTGTCGCTGACGAAATAGGCCGCAAACCGAATTGGAGAGACCCGATGAACAGCCTTTCCCCCGCCGCGCTGGCTGGCCAGACACTCAGCTATATCGACGCCGATCCCTATTCCTGGCCCTATAACGGCGATCTCAGACCCGAAAATACCGCCCTCATCATCATCGACATGCAGACCGATTTCTGCGGCAAGGGCGGTTATGTCGACCACATGGGTTACGACTTAGCCCTGGTGCAGGCGCCGATCGAACCGATCAAGCGTGTCCTCGCCGCCATGCGCGCAAAAGGCTACCACATCATCCACACCCGCGAAGGCCACAGGCCCGACCTCGCCGACCTGCCCGCCAACAAGCGCTGGCGCTCGCAACGCATCGGCGCCGGCATCGGCGATCCCGGCCCCTGCGGCCGCATCCTCACGCGCGGCGAGCCCGGTTGGGACATCATCCCGGAGCTCTATCCGATCGAAGGTGAAGTCATCATCGACAA
Source organism: Neorhizobium sp. P1_A6 (assembly GCF_056406795.1). Classification (NCBI taxonomy): domain Bacteria; kingdom Pseudomonadati; phylum Pseudomonadota; class Alphaproteobacteria; order Hyphomicrobiales; family Rhizobiaceae; genus Neorhizobium; species Neorhizobium sp. P1_A6. The sequence goes on from NZ_JBFTZM010000004.1 coordinate 143,914, forward strand.
GCCGGGCAAGGGTTCCTTCTGCGCCACCGATCTGGAACTCATCCTCAACCAGAAGCGCATCCAAAACATCGTGCTGACCGGCATCACCACCGATGTCTGCGTCTCGACGACGATGCGCGAGGCGAACGACCGTGGCTTCGAATGCCTGATGCTCGAAGACTGCTGCGGCGCCACCGACTACGGCAACCACCTCGCCGCCATCAAGATGGTCAAGATGCAAGGCGGCGTCTTCGGCGCCGTTTCCAATTCCGAAGCACTCGTGAAGGCCCTGCCCTGATGCCTTCGCTGCGCGCCCACGTTTATCGCATACCCGCCGACGGCCCGGACGATGTCGCCGGCGTCGAGGCGCTGTTTGCGGGCGGCCTTGCGGCGAAGAACGTCGTGGCGGTGCTCGGCAAGACCGAAGGCAACGGCTGCGTCAACGATTTCAGCCGTGGATACGCGACCCGCAGCTTCGAGGACCTGTTTCACAGGCATGGTGTCGATGGGGTTTCGACCGTCATGTCGGGTGGAACCGAAGGCGCGCTTTCGCCGCACTGGACGATCTTCACCCGCGAAACTGTGGAAGCGCCCGGCGAACGAGCGCTCGCAATCGGTGCCTCCCGCACACCCGTTCTGCCCACCCATCATCTCGGACGCCGGCAACAGGTTCTGCTCGTCGCCGACGGGGTCAGGGCGGCGATGCGGGATGCCGGTATCGACGACCCGGCGGATGTGCATTTCGTCCAGATCAAATGCCCGCTGCTGACGTCGCGCCGAATCTCCGAGGCGGAGGCCGCGGGCGCCACGGTGGCGACCCGCGACACGCTGAAGTCGATGGGCCTGTCGCGCGGCGCCTCCGCGCTCGGCGTCGCTGTGGCGCTCGGCGAGGTCGACGAAGCGGAAATCGCCGATGCCGATATCGGTATCCGTTTTGACCTCTTCTCGAATTGCGCCTCGACATCGGCCGGTGTCGAACTCATCGACCACGAGATCATTGTGCTCGGCATGAGCTCCCGGTGGTCCGGCCCGTTCGCGATTGATCATGCCGTCATGGAAAACGCGATCGACGCACGTTCAGTCCGCCGGGCGCATGAACGCTTGCCGGAAAACAGCCGGCTTGCTGCGGTTCTCGCCAAGGCCGAGCCGGACCCTTCCGGCAAGATCGGCGACAAGCGCCATACGATGCTGGACGATTCCGACATTTCCGGCACGCGCCACGCCCGCGCTTTCGTCGGCGGCGTTCTCGCGGGCGTTTTCGGCATCACCGACCTCTACGTCTCGGGCGGCGCCGAGCATCAGGGACCACCCGGCGGCGGCCCCGTCGCTATTATCGTCGAAAAGGAGACTTGAAGTGAGCATCGTTCGCGATACCCCACTCCCGCAGACAGGCAAGGCTGTCGGCATCGAGACGCTCGGCATGACCATGCGGTTCGGCTCGTTCACCGCGCTCGACAACGTCTCGATCAGCGTGCCGGCCGGCTCGTTCCACGCGCTGCTCGGCGAAAACGGCGCCGGCAAGTCGACGCTCGTCAAATGCATCATGGGCTTCTACCACGCGACATCCGGCTCCCTTTCGGTCGACGGCCGCGAAGTCTCGGTCGCCTCGCCCAAGGATGCCGCGACCTACGGGCTTGGCATGGTCTACCAGCAATTCACGCTGGTTCCCTCGTTGACGGGTGCGGAGAACCTGGTGATCAGCCGCACGTCCGTGCCCTCGGTGATCAATTGGGCGAAGGAGCGCAAGGATCTTGCCGCGTTCATGGAGCGGATGCCGTTCCAGATCCCGCTCGAACGGCCGGTAAGTGAGCTCGCGGCCGGCGAAAAGCAGAAGCTGGAGATCGTCAAGCAACTCTATCTCGGCCGCTCTTTCCTCGTGCTCGACGAACCGACCTCGGTTTTGACGCCGGCAGAAGCCGACGAAATGCTCGGCATCGTGCGCGGCATGACCGAACGCGGCGAACTGACCGTGCTGATGATCAGCCACAAGTTCCACGAGGTGACGAAGTTTGCCGACGCGGTGTCGATCCTGCGTCGCGGCAAGCTGGTCGGCACCGGCAAGGTCAGCGAACTCTCCACCTCCGACATGGCGGCAATGATGATCGGCGACGTCAAGCTCGCCGAACTCGATAGCCGCCTGCCAGTGCCAGACGCGGCGAAATCGGTGCTGAAGGTCGAGCAGGTCAAGGCGCCGGATCGCTCCGGCCTGAAGACCATCGAGATCGACAACCTGACCGTCCGTTCCGGCGAGATCGTCGGCATCGCGGGCATTTCCGGCAACGGCCAGAAGGAACTCACCGAAATTCTCGCCGGCCAGCGCCCGACCGACCGCGGCACAGTGACCGTCAACGGTGAGACCTATGGCGCCACCCGGCCGGAAACCCGCAAGAACAACGTCCGCTTCATCCCCGAGGAGCCCCTCCAGAATGCCTGTGCGCCAAAAATGACGGTCAGCGAAAACCTCGCCTTCCGCACCTTCGACCTGAAGGGTGACGGCAAGGATGCGATCTGGCTGAACAAGGGCGAGATGAAGAAACGCGCCTCGTCGCTGATCTCGGATTTCAAGGTGAAGACCGCCTCGTCGTCCTCGCCGATCGCGGCGCTGTCCGGCGGCAACGTGCAGCGCGCCGTGCTGGCCCGAGAACTGACCGGCGATGTCGACCTGCTGATCGTCTCCAATCCGTGCTTCGGATTGGATTTCTCCGCAGTCGCCGAAATCCGCGCCCGCATCATGCGGGCCCGCAACTCAGGCACCGCCGTGCTGCTGCTCTCGGAAGACCTCGACGAGCTGCTGGAAATGTCGGACCGCATCATGGTGATCTCGGAAGGCAAGCTGGTCTACGAAACACCGATCCGCGCCGCCGATATCGGCGTCATCGGCGCCCATATGGCGGGGCATCACTGATGGAGATCAAGGCTGAACCCTTCGCCTTTCCGGCGAAACCGGAAGCGCTGGCGCTCGTCGTCATCGACATGCAGCGCGATTTCGCCGAACCCGGCGGTTTCGGCGCCAGCCTCGGCAACGATGTCGGGCGCATCACCAGGATCGTGCCGGACGTCAAACGCCTCATCCAGGGTTTTCGCGATGCCGGTCTGCCGGTCATCCACACGATGGAGTGCCACAAGCCGGACCTTTCCGACCTGCCGCCCGCCAAGCGCGACCGCGGCAATCCGACGCTCAGGATTGGCGATGTCGGCCCTATGGGTCGTGTGCTGATTTCAGGCGAACCCGGCACGGCGATCATTTCTGAACTCGCGCCGATCGACGGCGAAGTGGTGATCGAAAAGCCCGGCAAGGGCGCCTTCTACGCCACTGACTTGGGGGACGTGCTGAAGGAGAAGGGCATCACTCAGCTCGTCTTCGCCGGCGTGACGACGGAAGTCTGCGTCCAGACGACGATGCGCGAGGCGAACGATCGCGGTTACGAATGCCTGCTCGCCGAAGAGGCGACCGAGAGTTATTTTCCGGAATTCAAGGCGGCGGCCATCGCCATGATCCGCGCTCAAGGCGCGATCGTCGGCTGGACCGCCCATGTGGACGACATTCTGGAAAGGATCGCGCCAAAGGGGAAAACCAATGCCTGAATCAACTCGCGAGCTCTTGACGTTAGGCGGCTGGAAAGACTTGGAATTCGTGCCGTTCCGCGATGAGGTCACCATCCATTGGATCCGCCCCTTCGAGGGCGACCAGCCGGGCGTGGCGCTGCTGAAATACGAGGCCGGCGCCGGCGTTCCCCGCCACCGCCATGAGGGCCTCGAAACCATCCTGGTGCTCGAGGGCGTGCAATCCGACGAGGCCGGCGACTATGGACGCGGCAGCTATATCGTCAATGCGCCCGGCACCGAACACTCCGTCTGGAGCGATACCGGCTGCGTCGTGCTGATCCAGTGGGACCGGCCGGTGACAATATTGGAAGAGGAAATGGCATGAGCCTGCCGGAAAAGACACCAGCCTTCGATATCGCCTCGCTTCACGCGTTCTACCAGAATGGCGGCAGTGTCGCGGAAGTCGTCAAAGCCGTTTTTGCGCGGATCGCCGAGGTCGGTGATCCCGGCATCTTCATCCATCTGGCCGACAAAAACGCCGTCCTTGCGGAAGCCGACAAACTCGGCGCCTTCGATCCCGAAAAACCGCTCTTCGGCATCCCCTTTGCCGTGAAGGACAATATCGACGTCGCCGGCATGCCGACCACCGCCGCCTGCCCGGACTATTCTTATATGCCCGAAAGAGACGCGACCGTGGTCGGCCTGCTCAAGGCAGCCGGTGCGATCGTCATCGGCAAGACCAATCTCGACCAGTTCGCGACCGGCCTCGTCGGGGTACGCTCGCCCTATCCGATCCCGAAAAACGCCATCGACCCCAAGCTCGTGCCGGGCGGATCCTCATCCGGTTCGGCGGTCGCGACCGCGCAGGGCATTGTCAGCTTCGCGCTTGGCACCGATACCGCCGGTTCGGGTCGCATCCCGGCCGGCCTCAACAATATCGTCGGACTGAAGCCGAGCGTCGGCGCACTGTCGACCACAGGCGTCATTCCCGCCTGCCGCACGCTCGACTGCGTCTCGATCTTCGCGCTGACTGCGGACGACGCCTGGAAGGTCTTCTCTGTCGCTGCCAAATACGACGAGGCGGACGCCTATTCGAAAGTCGTGCCGGCAACCGGGTTCGGTTCTGCGGCGCCTGTGCTGACGATCGGCGTGCCGGCCAAAGCAGACCTGCAGTTCTTCGGCGATACCGTGATGGAGACCGCCTATGGCGACGCCGTGGCGTTGCTGGCAAGGCTGGGACACCGCATCGTCGAAGTGCCGTTCGGCGATTTCTACAAGGTCGCCAACCTTCTCTACGAAGGCGCTTGGGTGGCGGAGCGTTACGCCGCCGTGAAACCCTTCTTCGACACGAAGGAAGAGAGCTTCCACCCGGTAACGCGAAAAATCTATGGCGGCGCCAAATCGCTTTCCGCGGCCGATGCCTTCAACGGCCTCTACGCGCTGCAGGCCCTGAAGAGAACGCTGGCGCCGGTGATCACCTCCGTCGATCTCTTCTGTGTGCCGACCGCGCCGACCCACTACTCGGTCGCCGATCTGGAAGCGGAGCCGATCCGGGAAAACTCGCGGCTCGGCACCTATACCAACTTCGTCAATCTGCTCGACATGTGCGGCATCGCCGTGCCGACCGGCACCCGCGCCGACGGCTTGCCGGCAAGCGTCACCCTGCTCGCTCCCTCCGGCCACGACGGACTCACCGCGTCACTGGCCCGTGACCTTCACCAGGCGAGCGGTCTCACCCTCGGCGCCACCGGCTGGCCGCTTCCCGCGCCATCGGAAACGCCCGCAATCGTCGCCAGCGACGACCTGATCGACGTCGTCGTGGTCGGTGCCCATCTTTCCGGCATGCCGCTCAACCATCAGCTTACCGATCTCGACGGCACCTTCTCCCGCGTCGCGAAAACCTCCGCCGCCTATAAGCTTTACGCGCTTGCCGGCACCGTGCCGCCGAAACCCGGCATGGTGCGCGTCGCAGAAGGCGAAGGCGGCGAGATCGAGGTCGAAGTTTGGAAGCTGACGCCGGCAGCCTTCGGCCTGTTCGTCGCGGCGATCCCGCCGCCGCTTGGCATCGGCACCGTTACCCTGTCGGACGGCACCTCGGCCAAGGGGTTTCTGGCCGAATCGTTCGCCCTTCAGGGCGCACTCGACATCACCGCCTTCGGCGGCTGGCGGGCCTATCTCAAGGAATTCGCATCACTGCCGCGGGTCGGCAAGACGGCTTGATCTGGGAACGCCTTCCCCAAGCAGAGATAGCCCCAGCCATTCTGCGCTACATCGTCCAGGTCTCGCTGATGCGGCGGATGCATTGCAGCAGGTTGACTGTCGGCGGCGTCATCAGGCCCTTCTTGCGGCGGTAGACGCGAAAGGTCCGTTGCCAGTCGAGCTCGGGCACGTTGACGCCGGCCATGTTGCCTCGTTCCACTTCCTCGCGAACCAGGGGCAGCGGCATCCAGCAGCAGAGCGCTTCCGAAAGCACTGCCGCCTTCAGGACCGGCACCGAGCGGGAGATGATCGACGGCGCGTTCGGTTCCAGCGCGTTGTCGTGGAACCGTCTTTGCCATTCCCTGACCGTCGGCGTCCCGGGCGGCGGCATCGCCCAGTCGAACCCGGCCGCTTCCGCGAGCGTCACGTGCTCCCGTTTGATGATCGGATGATCGGACCTCGCAAAGACCGAGACCGTGTCATGCATGATATCAGGCGTCGCCATGATGATGTCGTCGTCGAGATAGGGCTCCGGTGAAATCGCGATGTCGATCGTGCCACCCTTCAGCCCTTCCAGCACCCGGTCCTCCAGGTCCTCGATGACCTGGTACTGCACCTCGGGATGCTGTTTGCGCATCTCGCCGATCACGGCGATGATGAAGCCGCCGACGACGCTCGCCACGCCGCCGATCCGCACCACGCCGCGGCTGGCGCCGCGCATCTGCTGGATCACGTCCGTCGCATTGCCGATCTCGGAAACGACCAGTTTGGCATAGGGAAGCAGCGCATCGCCGAATACGGTCGGCACCACGCCGCGGGTCGTCCGCTCGAACAGGGGAACGCCGTAGCTGTCCTCCAGACGCTTCAGCATGCGGGTGATCGCCGGCTGCGTCATGTTGAGCGCAGTCGCCGCCGCGCCGAGGCTGCCGCGCCGCGCGCATTCGAGAACGATTTGAGCCGACCGCACATCCAAAGTCATGCCCTGGTGTAATGGATTATTGGAAATTCTTCAATTCCAAGGCAGGTCGCTATCTGCAACACTTCCTCCCGCTAACATACGCGCTCGGGGTGGGAACCCCGAAGGCCGGGAGGAGGCCTCGAAGTTATGAACAAGATGTCGCTGGATTTCCTGTCCGGCAGCACGAAGCTGCGTGGACAGACGGTAAGCGAGGCGGTTTTCGACTTTCTGAGACAGAAGGGCATCGATCGGATTTTCGGCAATCCGGGCTCGACCGAACTGCCGATGTTCGTCAACGTGCCGGACGATTTTTCCTATGTGCTCGGCCTGCAGGAATCGATCGTCGTCGCGATGGCGGACGCCTATGCGCAGGTGAGCCGCAAGCCGGCCTTCGTCAACCTGCATTCGGCCGCCGGCCTCGGCCATGCGCTCGGCAATATCTATACGGCCTACCGCAACCGCGCGCCTCTTATCATCACCACCGGCCAGCAGAGCCGCGAGCTGCTGCCCCACGACCCTTTCCTGTTCGCCGAAAGCCCGACGGAGTTTCCCAAACCCTATGTGAAATGGGCCTCTGAGCCTGCCCGCGCCGAAGACGTGCCAGCGGCGATCGCCCGCGCCTATTATATGGCGATGCAGGCGCCGCGCGGACCGGTCATGGTGTCGGTGCCGTTGAGCGACTGGCAGGCGCAGGCAGCCCCGATCGCCATTCGCGATGTGGAAACGGTGATCAGCGCGCCGGCCTCCGCAATTGACGATCTCGCCCGCCGGCTGAACGAAGCTCGCGAGCCGGTGCTGGTCGTCGGACCGGGCGTCGATATCGACAATGCCTGGGATGCCACGGTGCGGCTTGCGGAAATCCTGCAGGCGAAAGTCTGGGTGAGCCCGCTGTCGTCCCGCTGCAGCTTTCCGGAACGCCATCCGCTGTTTGCCGGTTTCCTGCCGGCCTTCCAGCCGAAGCTCGCCAATTGCCTCGGTGACACCGATCTCGTGCTCGTGCTCGGCGCGCCGGCCTTCACCTATCATTTCGCCGGCTCCGGCCCGGACATTCCGCAAGGCGCGGAACTCTGGCTGATCACCGACGACCCGGCCCAGGCGGCGAGCGCCATCGTCGGCAACGCCATGGTCTCGAACCTGCGCGCCGCGACCGAAAGCCTCGTCTACCGCCTGCGCTGCCGTGCGCCGCGTACCGACGGCCCGGCCCGCACCATTCCGCGCCTGAAAACACCGAAGGGCATCACCCAGGAATTCTTCTACCAGACGCTGGCCGACGTCCGTTCGCCTGACAGCATCGTCTTCGAGGAAGCCCCAGGCGCTCGCGACGCGCTGCACGACTTTTTCCCGATCGAACGGCCCGGCGGCTTTTTCGCGACGGCCAGCGGCGGCTTGGGTTATGCCCTGCCCGGCTCGGTCGGCGCCGCCCTGACCAAACCGGAACAGCCGGTCATCGCCGTCATCGGCGACGGATCGAGCCTCTATGCCATCCAGTCGATCTGGTCCGCCGTCGAATACGATGCCGATCTCATGATCGTCATCCTCAACAACGGCGGCTACAAGGTGCTGAAGGCGATTGCCGAGCGGAGTGGCTCCGGCCGCATCGACGGCGTCGATATCGGCCACATGGATTTCGTGAAGATCGCCGAAGCGCAGGGCTGCAAGGCCGTTCGCTGCGAAAAAGGCGAGGAATTGTCGTCATGCCTGCGGGATCTTCTCAAGATGAAGGGGCCGCGGCTTTTGGAAATCATTCTATCAGAGGAGGAGACTGAAATGAATGTCGCTGTCAGAAACGAACAGGTCCTGAAAACCCCTGAAAAATTCTTCATCGGCGGTGAATGGGTAACCCCGCTCGGTACCAACAAGCTCGACGTCATCTCGCCGGTGACCGAAGAAGTGCTGATGAGCTACCCGGAAGCCAGCAACGCCGACATCGACAAGGCCGTTGCCGCCGCCCGTGATGCCTTCGACAACGGCCCGTGGCCGCGCATGACCTTCAAGGAACGCGCCGGTTACCTGCGCAAGGTCGCCGACCTGTTGACCGCCCGACTCGACGAGATCGCCAATGCCTGGACGACCCAGGTCGGCGCCCCGATCTTCCTGACCAAAAAGCTGGTCGGCCAGAACCCGGGTCTCTACAACTATTATGCCGGCCTGATCGAGAACGACGAGTTCGTCGATCAGCGCAAGCGCGCCGATGGCGGCGAAGTCCGCGTCGTGCGTGAGCCAGTCGGCGTCTGCGCTGCGATCACCCCGTGGAATGCGCCGATGGTGCTCTTGAACTACAAGGTCTCGGCAGCGCTTGCCGCCGGCTGCACGATTGTCGCCAAGCCCTCGCCAGAAACCCCGCTCGACGCCTATCTTCTGGCCGAATGCATCGAACAGGCCGGGCTGCCGAAGGGCGTCTTCAACCTGGTGCCGGCCGGCCGCGAAGGCGGCGATTACCTCGTCCGCCACAAGGGCATCGACAAGGTCTCGTTCACCGGCTCGACCATTGCCGGCAAGACGATCGCTGCCGCCTGCGCCGACCGCCTCGCCCGCGTAAGCCTCGAACTCGGCGGCAAGTCCGCAGCCGTGCTTCTCGATGACGCCGATTTCACCAAGGCCCTGCCGGCGCTGATGGTCTATTCCATGCCGATCACCGGCCAGGTCTGCTTCTCGCTGACCCGCATTCTGGTGCCGGAATCCCGCAAGCAGGAATTCATCGACCTCTATGTCGRCGCGGTGAAGAGCATCAAGGTCGGCGACCCGGCGGATCCGACCACCCAGATGGGCCCGCTCACCATGGCCCGCCAGCTTGCCCGCGTCGAAGGTTATATCGCCGCCGGCCGCGCAGGCGGTGCGACGGTTGCCTGCGGCGGCGGCCGTCCGGCCGGTCTCGACCGCGGCTACTTCATCGAGCCGACCGTCTTTACCGACGTGACGATGGACATGAAGATCGCCCAGGAGGAAATCTTCGGACCGGTCGTGTCGATCATCAGCTACAAGGACGATGACGAAGCAGCAAAGATTGCCAACGACAGCACCTACGGCCTGTCCGGCGCGGTCTTCACCTCCGATCCGGAACGTGGCTATGCATTTGCCCGCCGCATGCGCACCGGCAGCGTCACCGTCAACGGCATGATCGTCGACATCCATCACCCGTTCGGCGGCTTCAAGCAGTCCGGCATCGGCCGCGAAGGTGGTCCCGAAGGCCTCGAAAACTACTTCGAGGTCAAGACGATCCACATGGCCTGATGCCAAAAAGCCAAACAGAAAGGCCGCCGGGTTCATGATCCGGCGGCCTTCTTGTTTCGAAATGTCTGGTGGATCAGACCACTTCGAAAACCCCGATCCTGACCGCGTTTGCCAAACGCTCGCCGGTGCCTATGAACATGGTGTGGTTAAGCCAGGCGTATCTTGGATCGCCGGTCTGCAGGCGCGGGCTCGTGCGCATGTAATAGAGCGCCGGATCGACCGCCTCGCCAGCCGCCAGCCTTGCCAGCACCTCCGGCGGTCCATGCCGGAAACCGAAATTGCGGATGTCGATCATCGCCCCGTCATGGGTTTCGATGACGTAGCGGGTATCGAGCTCGGCATAACCGACGTCATAGACGCTCTGCCAGTCCGCGCCGAGATTGAGGATGCGCCCCGAAAGGCGCTCCCCCTCGACCACGCCGCCGATGATCGGGATGATCCGCCAGCGGCCGCCCGGACCGCCTCCCTTTTCGATCGGTGCGCCGAGTTCGGCGCGGATTTCGCAAAGTCGTCTCAGACCCGGAGCCTGCATCCTATCCTCCTATCGCATCGTCGTCGGCAGCCACAGCGCGATCGCCGGGAAGAGAACGAGCAGGATGAGTCGAATGATGTCCGTCAGGATGAACGGCATCACTCCACCATAAATCGTCGTGATCTTCACCTCCTTGGCGATCGAGTTGATGACGAAGACGTTGATCCCGACCGGCGGGGTGATCATCCCGAGTTCGCAGGAGACCACGATGATGACGCCGAACCAGATCGGATCAAAACCAAGATGGGTGATCACCGGAAAGACGATCGGCACAAGCAGGATGATCATCGCCATCTCGTCCATGAGAGCGCCGGCGATGAAAAAGATCACCAGGATCAGCGTCAGCGTGCCATAGGGGCCGAGATCCATCCCCACCAAGAAGGCCGTCAATTTCTGCGGCGACTGGGTGATCGCCAGGAAATAGCCGAACAGGATGGCCCCGATCAGCACGCTGAACAGCGACACGGAGGTGCGGAGCGACTCGACGAGGCTCTGCATGATCAGCTTCAAACCTAGCCGTCCGCGCAGGATGCCGATGATCATCGTCAGCATCGCCCCGACCGCCGCCGCTTCCGTGGCCGTCGCGACGCCGAGATAGATGACGCCGATGACGGCGAGGAACAGGACCAGAACCGCCCAGACGTCCCGCAGCGAGGTGAGGGCTTCCCTCAGATCGAACTTCGTGCCGGGCGGCAGGCGCTTGCCATGGGCGATCAGCACGGTCGCCATGTACATCAGCGTCGCCAGAATGCCAGGCACGACGCCCGCCATCAGCAGTTGCCCGACATCCGTCTCGGTCAGGAACGCGTAGACGACCATCATCACCGAGGGCGGGATGAGAATGCCGAGCGTGCCGCCGGCGGCGATGACGCCGGTGGAGGTGGAATCGGCATAACCGGCCTTGCGCATTTCCGGAAGCGCCACGCGGGTCATGGTGGCGGCGGTCGCAATCGAACTGCCGCAGATCGCCGCAAACCCGGCGCAGGCCGCGATCGTCGAGAGCGCCAGGCCGCCGCGGAACTGTCCGAGCCAGGCATTGCCGGTCCTGAACAATTCCCGGGACATGCCGGAATTGGTGGCGAAGACGCCCATCAGGATGAAGAATGGCACCAGCGTCAGGTTGAAGTCGGTGATAACCCGGATCGGCGAGGTCGTCAAAAGGTTGAGCGCCGGCGCTATGCCGCGCATCGCCGCAAAGCCGAAGACGCCGACAAGGCCCATCGACACACCGAGCGGCACGCGCAGGCCCATCAAGACGAACATGGCGACAAAGCCGCCAATGGCAACGAGATCAGCGGTGTTCATACGCCATGCCCCTCGAGCGGATTGGGTTCCTCGGCCTTGCGGCGAAGGAAGGGCACGACGGCCGTCGTGATGACGGCCGAGGCGCAGCCGAGCCAGATCAGGCCGATCAGCGGCCAGACCGGTATCCGCAGATCGAAGGTGGTTTCATTGCTGTTGTAGGCGCTCGTCAGGCGGAAGAACATCATGTAGGCGAGCATCACCGTGAAGGCGAGTAGTGTGCTCCAGGCGATAAAATCGAGGACCCGACGCCCCTTCGGCCCGAGCGGCTCATAGAGCAGATCGACGGCGATATGGCCGCCGCGATAACCGATCGAGGCAAAACCCCACATCATGCAGGCGCCGATCAGGTATCGGGACAGGTCGAAACTGTCGGGGACCGCCCAGGAAAAGATATAGCGGCCGATCGTGGAGACGACGATCAGGATCGTGCACAGGCCTAAGAGAAGGCCGGCGATCATATCGACTGCTTCGGTGAAGCGTTCGAGATATCGGGTCATGTCTGAGCTCGAAATACGGATGACAGGAAGGGCGGACACCGAAGCACCCGCCCGGTTCGACCTTTAAGAAATCTCACTTCACGTCGGCATTGTACTTCTTCAGCGTCGCGCCGAGGCTTGCCCATGCAGCCTTTGCATCGACGCCCGCCTTGGTGGCGGAGGCTTCCCATTCGCCCTGCAGCGAGGCCGTCGCCTTCTTCCAGAGGCCGACCTCGTCAGGCGTCGGCTTGTACATGGTGTGGCCGCCAGCATCGATCATCTTCTGGCGGCCGGCGGCTTCCGCATCGGCCCATTTGGACGCCATCTTCTCCGCCCAATCCGGCGTGCAATGGTCGTTGATCACCTTGCGGTCGGCAGGCGACAGGCTATCGATCTTGGCCTTGTTCATCACGAAGGCGAAGGTCGTCACATAGAAGGGCAGATCGAGGTGATGCTTGGTGACGTCCTGCAGGCCGAACGTGTAGATCGAGTTCCACGGCGACGCCGTCATGTCGGCAGCGCCCTTGGAGATCAGTTCGCGCATGTCACCGGCCGGCACCTGAACGGAGGCCGCGCCCAGCGAATTGACCAGCCGCGCCATGGTGGCATGCGCCGGGCGGATGTTCTTGCCCTTGAGATCGGCCGGAACCTGGATCGGCCCCTTGGTGCCGTGCAGCGTGCCCGGATCGTGAACGATCGCCATGCAGAACTGCACGTCCTTCATCTCCTTGGCGGCGTAAGGGGTGTACCATTCGTCGAGCGCCCGTGAACCGCCCTTGGCGTTCGAGATCAGGAACGGAATTTCGCCCGCCGCGATAATCGGGAAACGGCCCGGCTGGTAACCGGGATTGATGAAGCCGATATCGACGATGCCGTCGCGCGCCATGTCGTAATGGTCCGCAGCCGCTCCGAGCTGCGAGGCCGGGTAGATGGTGATCTTGATACGTCCGTTGGAGGCGTCGCTGATCGATTTCGCCCAGATCTCCATCCCGCCCGGCTGCAGCGCGTGGGTGGCGGGCACCCAGTGCGACAGCGTCAATTCGACGTCGGCGGCCAAAGCAGCAGTGGTCGGCGCGGACGCGGCCAGTGCCGCGAGGCAGGCCGAAGCGAGCAATGCCTTCAGTTTCATGTATTTCTCCTCCCTTTGAGATCAGAGACCGGAGGGCTCCCTTCCCGTTCCGGCCGGCGAATATCGCTGTCAATCCGCGCAGAGACTTAGCTCGCTGGCGGATCGACAAGGTCGTCGGAAATTCCGTGAAGGGACGCAACTGCCGGATGCGGAAAGCCCGCCTGCGAGCGATGCGTCAAAGGATCTGCGGAGATCAGGTTGCGCCATCTCCGCGGCCGAAACCGAACCTGCCATGTCCACGGCCGCCGCAACTGTGTTGAACAGTCGTGTATACACTGATTTCCTCCCATGCCCGGTCTCCCAAGGTGACGTCTTCCTCCTGACATCCCTACCCGAGCATCCGAATTTCAACACATTCTGGCCGGAACGACAAGCATCCATTTCCTTTTGGGATACAAAAACTCAGGCTGCCTGAGATTTTTCCCGCAGGCTCTTCACCCCGGCGTCAAACCGTCTAGAATGTCGCAATGCACCTGCCATGCATACACTGAGGATGGAATGCGGCGGCGGAGTGGAACCGGGAGATCGGGTCTACGGGAGAAAACGTTCGGCCGCGAGGATCCGTCGGCCGATCGATTGGGATGCGGTGTAGGCGTTCAAACCCGTGTAGCGGAACGCCGGCTCTTCTCGGAAGCCCGACCCGATCGCTCTTGGTCGGCACGCCCGGATTGAGCCGGGACACGGATATTCAAATCATCATCAGGACATTGGGGAGGAAAAACACATGGATGATCTCGTTACGCCGGTCAGCAAGGCGATTGCGCAACTCAAGGGCCTGCTCGGCGACAGGCTGGTGACCTCGGCCTCCGTGCGCGAACACCATAGCCACGACACCTCGCGGCTTGCCCCTCACCTGCCCGATGCCGTCGTATTTCCGCGCACCGAGGAAGAAGTCCAGGCGATCGTCTCAGCCTGTGCGGCGCATGGCGTACCGGTCGTGCCCTTCGGCGCGGGTTCCTCGATGGAAGGTCATACGATCCCGATCCGCGGCGGCATTTCGCTCGATACCCGCGAGATGAACAGGATCGTCGAGATTCGGCCGGAAGACCTGCTGGCCGTCGTCCAGCCCGGCGTCACCCGCAAGCAGCTCAATGTGGACCTGCGCGAAACCGGCCTGATGTTCTCGGTCGATCCGGGCGCCGACGCCTCGATCGGCGGCATGGCCTCGACCCGCGGCAGCGGCACCACTTCGGTCCGCTACGGCACGATGCGCGAAAACGTGCTGGCTCTCCGGGTGGTGACACCCGATGGCGAGGCGATCCAGACCGGCTCCCGGGCCAGAAAATCCTCCTCGGGCTACGACCTGACGCATCTCTTCGTCGGCTCGGAAGGCACGCTCGGCGTCATCACCGAACTCACCATCCGCCTGCATCCGATCCCGGAAGCCGTGTCGGTTGCCCTCTGTCCTTTCCCGACTGTCGCCAATGCCGTGGAAGCGGTGATCGAGGCAGTGCAATATGGCATTCCGGTCGCCCGCGTGGAGTTTCTGGACGAAGTGGCGATCGCCAGCGTCAATAACTATTCCAAACTCGACCTGCCGGTCGCGCCCACCCTGCTGTTCGAATTCCACGGCACGCCGGCCTGGGTGGAGGAACAGGCGCGGCTTTCGGAAGACATATGCCGGGGCCACGACGCGATTTCCTTCCGCTGGACCGCGGATGCCGACGAGCGGGCAAAACTCTGGCAGGCCCGCCACGACCTTTTCTGGGCGACCAAGGCGATCATTCCGGGCTACGATCTTTATACCGGCGATATCTGCGTACCGATCTCGCGGCTTGCCGAAAGCATCGTGGCCGCACGCGCCGATATCGACGCCTCGTCGCTGAAGGGCCAGATCATCGGCCATGTCGGCGACGGCAATTTCCACACCGCCTACCTGATCGACCCGAACAATCCGGACCACCTGAGGGAAGCCGACGAGATGGCCGACCGCGTCGTCGAACGGGCCCTCGCCGTCGGCGGCACGGCGAGCGGCGAACACGGCATCGGCATCGCCAAGCTCAAATTCATGCGCAAGGAACACGGCAAGGCGGTGGATGTGATGAAGAAGATCAAGGCCGCGCTGGACCCGAAGGGGATCATGAATCCGGGGAAGATGGGGGATCAGGGGTGAGAGACGATGCCGTTGCTCTCCTCATCCCTGTGCTTGTCACAGGGATCCAGCGCGCTCAAGTCTTTGAGCGCAAAGGACTCTCTTCACCGCGCAGACGCGCGGTGGCTGGATTCCTGTGACAAGCACAGGAATGAGGGAGTTCTAAGTTCTCCCCGTCAGCATCACAGCGGCGGCGCATCCTAAGCGACCCCCAAAACGAAAAACGGCACCGGAGGCGCCGTTCTCGTGCAACATCCTGGGAGGACGATCAGACCTTCTTGGTGCGCCAGCTTTCGGCATAGTTTTCGCGAGCTTCGGCGGCATAGGGGGTGGGCGAGACCCGGACGCGGATCTCGGCCTGCTTGTGGCCCTTTTCGATCGAGGTCTTGCCCGTGCCGCCGTTCGGTTCGCCCCAGATCAGCGTCAGGACATCACCTTCCTGGACATCCGCATCGACGATGCCGAGCGACAGCATGCAGCGTTCGTTATAGCTGTAGCCGTTGAACATCGACATGCCGACGACCTTGTCGCCGTGCATGATCTTGTCGGCGCTGGACGACGCATAGTTCGGCTGCGGCAGGTCGATCCACTTGTAGGCCTCGCCACCGGGAACGAAGTTCGAGGCGATGACCTTCATCACGTCTTCCGCGTTCCACTCGAAGGTGACCTTCTTGC
This sequence comes from Neorhizobium sp. P1_A6, assembly GCF_056406795.1. Lineage (NCBI taxonomy): Bacteria > Pseudomonadati > Pseudomonadota > Alphaproteobacteria > Hyphomicrobiales > Rhizobiaceae > Neorhizobium > Neorhizobium sp. P1_A6. Next base: position 160,036 of record NZ_JBFTZM010000004.1, read on the forward strand.
GCTGCGGCTGACCCTTCATCTTTTCCAGCGCTTCGCGGCCGACGAAGTCGTGGTCGAACTTGATGTAGATGCCGTAACCGAGTTCGTACGGATTGACGTAGTAGTCTTCGATATTGTCGGAGACGAGGCTGCCGCCGATCGAGCCGGTCGCTTCATAGCTGTCTTCCGTCAGCCAGTCGCGATAGCCCTGCAGTTCGGCGCCGGTGTAGATGCCCGGCAGCGGCGACGGGATCCAGCCGGATTCCAGCGTGTTGGTCGAATAGGCGCGCGCACCGACGAGGTAGAGATCGACGCCGGCATCCTTGGCGGCCTTGACGATGATCTCGCGGACTTCGTCCTTCTCGGCATAGGGACCCCAGACTTCGAGACCCGGAGCGCCGGCCATGCCGTGGCGCAGGGCCTGGACCTTCTTGGAGCCGATATTGATCCAGTCGACATGGAAGAACTTGATGTCGGGGATCGGGCCGCCATTCATCTTTTCAAAGATCTTCGGAGCGTCCGGGCCCTGGATCTGGAAGCGATAGTGAACCCGATTGACTTCCTTGCCGTCCGGGCGCGAAGGCGAACGCGGGTCGTGGGTAAGCTTGACGTTGTGCTTGCCAAGCGAAGCGTTGTAGCGCAGCCAGTTGGCGGTCGGCGCACGGCCGACGAGCACGAACTTGTCGTCACGTTCGCGGAAGATGATCATGTCGCCAATGACGTGCCCGGCAGGCGTCACCGGAACATAGTGCTTGGCGCGGTCGACGCCGAAATTGGCAAAGCTGTTGATCGCCAGGCTTTCCAGGAACCTGGACGCGTCCGGGCCCTCGACGATCAGTTCGTCCATGTGGTGGGACTGGTCGAACAGGACCGCCGAATGGCGCCATGCCATCTGCTCGGTACGCCAGTTCGAAAACTCCGGTGCGACGACCGGATAGATATACATGCCGATGCGCGAATTGCGCAGCATCTCGACAGTATTGCCCTTTTCTTTCAGGATCTGGGTCAGATTCTTCGGCATTGTCTTAACCTTCCCTCGGTTGCTCTCCTGCATGCCGCCCGCCGGCAAGGCCGGTTCGGGATACGATATGCATCGTCTCAAGATGTCTCATGCAATTGAGGGTCAGCGGTCTCCTCCCGCCATCTCCTCCTTAACAAGCCCGGTTCTCGAACCTCGCCTCGACGGCTTGGCGGAAATCGAGGCCTCCTCCCGGTCGAAGCAATTCATAGAGCAATCATTTTTGGGATACAATACCAGATTTCAGCCTCGCCGCCAAAAGTGCCGCGACAGCCCATTAGAATTACGCTGTTTGCATAATATATGGTGATATTTGGTGCAGCGCAGAAAAACAAACTTGATCCGGATTGCCGCCATCCGCGAACAAAATCGGCATTTTGGGATCCCAAGCGGAATTATTTCGGCGCCTGTAAACGTCCCTAGTCTTCGTTTTCGTCTTGCAGTAGGCCATTGATATGACCAGCGGGACTGTCGAGGTCGAAGATCGGCAGGATGCGCGAACCGTCGATCGCAAAAAGCCCCTTGCTGATGCCGAGGCTGATTTTCACGCCTTCTCCATGCTCGCGAAAAAGGCTTTCGGCGCGGGCGCCGTCGCGGGCGATCAGCGCCGAGACCATGTGATGGTGCTGCCAGTGCGCGTAGTGAAGATGCTGCGCCCGCTCCTTGCGGGTGATGTTGTCGAAGCGGATCGAATCCGGTGCGCCGAACGGCACCCGGTCGAAAAGGCTGGTGAGTTGGTGCAGCAGGTTTCCGCCTCCGGCTTCGATGATCAGCGTGTGGAAACGCAGGTTCATCGCCGCATAACGTTCCTCGTTGACCGGATCGTCGATGCCGCCGTTCTCGAAGATGTCGTCACCTTCGCGCAGGCAATCCTTGAGCTCCGCCACCAGCGTCGGTGACGGGCCTTCGCTGGCGATCTTCTTGGCCGCATAACCCTCGATCATCGAGCGCAGTTCGATCGCCTCGACCACGTCGGCAACCTTGTAGGCCCGGACACGATAACCGCGGGCGCCGACGCGCTGCAGCACGCCCTCTTCGACGAGCACGGCCAGCGCATGCCGGATCGGGGTGCGCGACACGCCGAGCGCCTCGGCAAGCCCGGATTCGGACAGTTTCTTGCGCGGATCGATCGTGCCGTCGCTCGCCCAGGTCCTTAGCTTGTCGATCACGTGCTGCTGGCGGGTCTCCTGCTTCTCAGGCCCGGGAGGATTCTGAGTTCGGGTGCCTGTGGTCATGCTTGGGCCTCACCTGCGCCATATCGAAATGCGGATCGCGCCGGACGAGAAGGGGACGACCGGAACATCGCTTCAATATTGAATATCTGCGACAAAACGCAAGTTTTCCATATTTCGCCTGCCCCCGGAACGATCAGTTCCGCACCGCCCAGGCAGCCTCCACGGGTGCGGCGACCGTGACCGGGCGGCCGATATCGACATGGGAAAGCGACGAGGCCTCGACATGCAGGGTCTGCGCCGGGGTCTTGACCATGATCGAGCGGTGCGAGCCGCGGAAGATCGCCTGCGAAACCTCGCCGGACCACGAAAGATCGCCGTTCACCTGGCCCGCATCGCGGACATGCAGGTTTTCGGGGCGAACCATGACGGTGACATCCGCACCCTTCGGCATTTCTGTTGCCGCATGACAGTCGCCGGACCAGCCCTGGCCTTCGACCGAGAGCTTGTAATATTGCCCGCCATTCGGGCGGCAGTCCTTGACCGTCGCGTTCAGGAGATTGGGTGTTCCGAAGAAGGCGGCCACCTGGCGGTTTTCCGGCCGGCGGTAGATTTCCTCCGGCGCACCGACCTGCAGGATCTTGCCGCCATGCATGACGACCACCCGGTCGGACAGTGCCATGGCTTCCGCCTGGTCGTGGGTGACGTAGAGCGCGGTGATCTTCAGGCGCTGCTGGAGGGCGCGGAAATCGTCGCCCATCTGGGTGCGCAGGCGCGCGTCGAGGTTGGAGAGCGGCTCGTCGAGCAGCAGCACTTCCGGCTCGAACACCAGCGCACGGGCGATTGCAACACGCTGCTGCTGACCACCGGACAGTGCCGGCGACGGACGCTCGGCATATTGCTCCATCTCGACGAGGCGCAGCGCGTTCATGACGCGATCGTTGATTTCCTTGTCCGGGCGGCGACGGATGCGCAAGGGGTAGGCGACGTTGTCGAACACCGTCATATGCGGCCAGATCGCATAGGACTGGAAGACCATGCCCAGGCGCCGGCGTTCGGAGGGTACGAAATAGCCCTTCTCCGAATCCGACACGACATTGTCGCCGATCGCGATGCGGCCGCCGGTATTTTTCTCGAGGCCCGCCACCATGCGCAGCGTCGTCGTCTTGCCGCAGCCGGAAGGTCCGAGCAGCGTGACGAATTCGCCGCTCTTGATCTTCAGGTTCACATTGTCCACGGCCGTTACCGCACCATACATGCGGCTCACGTTTTCGAGCGTCACCGAAGCCATATTTCTCTTCCTTTCGGAGCGGATGCCAGAATCCGCTTAAACGACAACCAAAAATCGGCCGGCGGCCGCAGCCGCCGGGCATGAAGCCTAAAGCTTGCTGATGCGTGATTTGATGAAACTGAGCTGCACCCAGCGGAACACGATGACCAGAAGCATCATCATCAGGCCGATGACGCTCACCTGTTCGGCATTGCCGTTGGCCCAGAGCTTCATCAGCACGACCGCCAGCGTTTCCGATCCCACCGAATAGAGAAGGATCGACGCCGACAGCTCGCGCATGATGCCGAAGAAGGTCAGCACCCAGCCGACGGCGAAGGCCGGCCAGGCAAGCGCCACCATGATCCGCCACATGGTCTGGAACCAGCTCGCGCCGTGGACGCGCGAACATTCTTCCAGATCATAGGAAAGCTGGTGATAGGCGCCGGTCATCACCCGCACGGAAACCGGCGTGCCGAGCGCGATATAGGCAAGCAGCAGCGCCCAGATGGTGCCATAGATCGGGATCGGCCCCGGCAGCATCGCAAATGCCCAGAGGAAACCGACGCCGAGCACCATGCCCGGCATCATCCACGGAAGCCAGGCCATGCTGTCGATCAGGTTGCGGCCGCGCCAGCGGGTCCGCACCGAGATGTAAGCGACGATCGCGCCGAGCGCCATGGTCGCGGTGGCGCCGAGCAGGCCGAGCACCATCGTATTGCGGACCGCCCGCCAGAATTCGTTGTTGGCGAAGACGGCCTTGTAGTGCTCCAGCGTCAGCATGTCGTAAGTGTAGAAGCCGAAGAAGCGGAAGAAAGAGCCGAGCATCAGCTGTCCGATCGGCAGCACCACCGTGATGAAGAAGAACAGCACACAGAAGGCGAAGGTGACCCAGCGCCAGGGGCCGAGCTCCATGACGCTCGGGCGAAACCCCTTGCCCGTGACGGTCTGGAAACTCTTGCCGCGCAGCATCCACCACTGCCAGATGACGAGCAGGAACATCAGCCCCATGATCGCGAAGGAAAGCGACGTCGCGTACTGGTAGTCGGGCGTCGCGCGGTGGTTGATCGACTCGTAGATGTCGGTGGTGATCACCTTGATGCCTGCGGGCAGGCCGAAGAACAGCGCCGACTCGAAGGTCTCTATACCCTTGATGAAGCTCAGCATGAAGGAGCTGGTCAGCACCGGCAGCATCAGGAGCAGCGTGATCTTGCGAAAAGTCGTCCAGCGCGAGGCGCCGCACATGCGGCTCGATTCCTCGAGCGACGGGTCCATTGCCCGGAAGGCATCGACCATGAACAGGAACAGGAACGGGATCGAATACTGGCACATGTGCCAGATGACGCCACCATAGGAATAGATGTTGACGAGCGGATCGGTCGCGCCGGTTGCCCAGCGCCAGACCATGTTGATGACACCCACCTGCGGGTTGGCCAGCATGCCCCAGGCCATGGCGGTCAGGATCGGCGGAATGAAGAACGGCAGCGTGATCAGCACTTCCAGCGTGCCGCGGAACGGCGTGTCGGTGCGCGCCACGATCCAGGCGAGAAACACGGCGATCGTCAGCGACGGTATGGTTTTCGCAAGCGAAATGCCGATCGTGTTGGCCAGAACGATGAGGTTCTGGTTGGTCATGATCGACCGGTAGCCATTCAGATTGAACTCGCCGGCCATGCCGGGCGGCGTCGAATGCAGGCTGCCGTAGAGCAGCATGGCAAGCGGATAGATCGTCAGGAAGCCAAGGATCAGGATCAGCACCAGCATGCCGATCAGACGCCACAGCGATCCGCCCGAAAAGGCGCGCGTGAAAGCATTGCCGGCAATCGTCGGCGCAGTTTCGGCGATGTCGTCTATGGGGCGATTGTGGATAATCGTCATGGGATCCTCGCGGCTCCGGATATGAAAACGGCACCGCCGGCCCGAACATCGGACCGGCAGCGGCCTGGGAGGCTTACTTGAAGATGTCCTTGGACTTGGCCAGCATCTCGTTCTGGCGGGTCGTGTCCGTGGTGCCGTAGAGCTTGGCTTCGGAAATCGCCTTGACGTCCGCCGGCAGGCCTTCGGTCATGCCGGGAAGGACGGGACCGTAGCCGAGGCCCGCGTAGATTTTCTGCACGACCGGGCCCTGCATGAAATCGAGATAGAGCTTGGCGGCGTTCGGGTGGGGAGCCTTCTTGAGCATGACGTTGCCGTAAAGAACGTAAGGAACGCCCTCCTCCGGAATGATGAACTTGACCGGCAACCCCTTCAGATCCGAGAAATCGGTCATGATGACCGGCATGTAGATCGAATATTCGCCGCGTGCAGTGCGGCGCTGCGACTCGCGCTGGTCGCGGGTGAAGACGAGCTTCTGGCTCGCGACCTTTTTGACATAGTCTTCGCCGATCCTGTCATAGGTCGAGAAGAACCAGAGGTAACCGGCACCGATCGCGCGCGGATCGTCGGACAGGATCTTGCCCTGCCACTTGGGATCGGCAATGTCTTTCCAGCTCTTCGGCTCGTCGGCCGGCTTCACGAGGCCGGTATTAATCATGATCCCATAGGGAATGGTCATGACCGAGGCCATCGGCACCTTGAGCTTGAACTTGTCGCCGATCTTTTGCGAATTCGGGGTCGCCGGCAGCGGATCGACGGACTTGTCCTCCTTGTCGTAGAGCATGGTCTGCCCTTCGCTGGTGAACATCACGTCGGCGGCGAAGCGGCCGGCGGCCTGCTCGACGCGGACGCGCTCGCGGATCTCGGAGGCGCGCGCTTCAAGCACCTCGACGGAAATACCGTATTGCTTGGTGAAGGCCTCGGCGATCTGCTTGGTGCTCGGCTGGCCGACGAGCGCGGTATAGAGGACGAGCGAGCCCTCCTTCTTGCCCGCGTCGATCACCTTCTGCCACTCGGCATCCTGCGCGAAGGCAGGCAGGCCGGCCGCCGCCGAGATGGCAAGGCTGCCCGCAGCCGCCATGAAAACCCGGCGCGACCATTTTTGAATGGCCGAAGCCTTCCGAATGATCGAAGTCATGGATGTGTTTGTCGTCACGTGTCTCTCCTCCCTGGAACCGACGATCGAGCATCGCGCCCGGGACCTGATCCCGGCACTCGACGCTCAAAATTTCTGCGGCCACCGACCGCGATCTCCCTTTTCACCGCAAGCGGCGGCGCTTTCCCGAACAGCTGCTCAGTCCCGACCGCTCACCGGCGTTCCAGAAACGATCTGGCGCGGGCCCTGCAATTGACAAGGTCCCTGATAAGCACCGCATGATGCGGAGCATTCAGGCCTTCGGTTCGGACGGGATTGGCCTTGGCCAACTGCAAACTCCCTTTTTCTGAATTCCGATCTGCGCCGGCTCTCCCTGCCGGTCGCTGCGATGCCACCCGGCATCGGAATTCCCTCTTCTGTTAGATTGACCTTTTCCCGTGCAGGGGAAAAGCACCATTTTTTTACATTCACTTTTCTCGAAAATAGAAAGATGAATTGTGCTACCGTTTACGCGGAGGGCCGTTCGGCAGAGCGGCATGGGAGACCTAAGACATTGGATACGCTTATCAATATCCGCACGTTTCTGGCGGTTGCCCGGTCCGGCAGTTTTTCGGCGGCGGGCCGTCATCTCGGCGTCGCACCCTCGGTCGTGACGAAACGCGTCAGCCGGTTGGAGGACCAGATGCGGGTCAAACTCTTCATCCGCTCGACCCGCCAGATTATCCTGACGGAGGTCGGTGAACGCTACCTGCCCCGCTACCAATCGCTGGTCAAGGAGATCGACGATGCCATCAGCGGAGCGGCCGCAGTCGCTCAGCGGATCGAGGGCCATTTGAGGATCAAAGCGCCGACGACGGTGACGATCGCCTTCCTCGCCCGCATCCTCAGCGACTTCCAGCAGGAGAACCCGAACGTCACCATGGACCTTGCCCTGGTCGACCGTTCCGTCAATCCGGCGGAAGAGGGGTACGATATCGCGCTCGGCGCCCTGCCCGCCTCCTATTCGAATGTCATCGACGAGCCGCTCTGTCCCTACCCGCGAAAACTCTGCGCCGCTCCCGACTATCTCGAAAACCGCGGCCTGCCGAAACATCCGCGCGACCTCGTCGATCATATCTGCCTTACCTTCCACGCGACCGGCTCGACCTGGTCGTTCCTGAGCCCCGGCGGCCCGATCGACGTCGAGGTGCGCTCCGCCTTCAGCGCCAACGATACCCAGATCCTGCACGACCTGGCACTCCGGGGCCGTGGCGTCGCCATGGTGGCGAATTACGTGGCCGAGGAATCGATCCGGAGCGGCAAGCTGATCGAGTTGCTGCCCGACTTTCCCGTGGCGGAGCTCTGGCTGAAGGCGCTTATCCCCCAGACCCAGGCGCGCAAACCAACCGTGCGCGCGCTGATGGAATGGCTGCGTATCCATATGCACACGGCTCTGGTGATCGGCGACCGCGCCGCTTGAGCGCGCCACTTTTGCCTGGGAAGAAAAGCTGAAAGTCCTTTGGCTTTCTCGAATCGAGAAAGCCGCTACGATGAAAAAGCATATTCTCTTGGCCCCCCGTGCCGCTTACCCTCCCAAATCGAGGAAACGCATCGCTGATGCGAGGTTGGCGGTCGCCTGTCGACGCGCCGCCCGGGAGTGAGGTTCAGGTCCGCCGCGAAACGAGCGGCCGGACCGACAGACAAGGGAGGTTTTAAGCGGTGGATACTGCTGTGACCCAGCAGCGCCCTATGCTTTCGCAATTGGGCGCGATCGATTGTGACGTTCATCCGGACGCGCCGGGGCGCGAGGATCTTCTTCCCTATTTCGACGACTACTGGCGCGAAATCGTCACGACGCGCGATGTCGACCGTCTCGAGCTCACCAATTTCCCGACCCGCACCAAGCCCTTCTTTCGGGAGGACTGGAAGGCGACGGAGGGCAAGGGCGTCGAAAAGCTGCGGAAAAACCTACTCGATCCCTACGGTCTCAAATACGCGATCCTGAACTGCGTTACCGCCGTGCATGCGATCTACGATCCCTATCTCGCCACCGCCGTCTGCCGCGCTACCAACGATTGGCTGAAGGCGGAATGGCTCGACCGCGACCCGCGCCTGCGCGCCTCGCTCGTCCTGCCGATGCAGAACCCGGAAGCAGCCGTCGAGGAGATCGAACGCTTCGCCGATGACAAGCGTTTCGTGCAGGTGCTGACCCTCTGCATGGGCGAGATGCCGCTCGGCCGCCGCATCTACTGGCCGGTCTACGAGGCCGCACAGCGCCACGGTTTTGCGCTCGGCGTACATGCCGGCAGCGCCTATCGCCACGCGCCGAGCCAGAGCGGTTTCCTCTCCTATCTCGCCGAGGACTACGTCCATCAGGTCCAGGGTTTTGCAGCCCAGGTCGGCAGTTTCGTTTCCGAAGGCGTGCTCGGCAAGTTCCCCGACATGAAGATCGTGCTGATCGAATCCGGCGTCTCCTGGCTGCCCGGCCAGATGTGGCGGATGAGCAAGGACTGGCGCGGCGCCCGCATCGAGATCCCCTGGGTCAAGGAGCCGCCGTCGGCGCTGGTTCGCCGCCAAATCCGCATGACCACCCAGCCTTTCGACGCGCCGCGCGATCCGGCGGAGCTGGAACGCATCATCGAACATCTCGATTGCGACGACATGCTGCTGTTCTCGACCGACTATCCGCATGCGCAATTCGAAGGCGAGGCAGCGATCCCCGCCGGTTTCCCGGAACGCCTGATCGACCGGCTGGTTCGGGAGAACGCACTCGCCACCTATCCGCGACTGGAGGACTAAGCCATGGACCAGGCCGTTCTGGACAAGGACACCAAAACCGAGGCCAAGCTCGGGATCGTCGATTGCGACATCCATCCGGCTTTCGGCTCGCCTGCGGAACTCGCGAAATTCCTGCCCGTCCGATGGCGCGACCATCTGGCCGATTACGGCCAGCGTAGCGCCAACCCGGTGGTCGGAACCCTGCCCTATCCGCGCATGACCCCCGGCAACGGCATGCGCCGCGACGCTTGGCCGCCGAACGGCGGACCGCCGGCCTCGGACCTTGCCTATCTGCAGGAACAGCTGCTCGACCCGCTCGGCATCGAATACGGCATCCTGCAACCCTTGGCGGCCGGGTCCTCGACGCTGAACCAGGAACTCGGCGCCGCCATGTGCGCCGCCGTCAACGACTGGCAGCTCGACAAATGGACAGGCCCGGACCCGCGCCTGAAAGCCTCGATCTGCGTCACCCAGGAAGACGTCCCGGCGGCTCTCGCGGAAATCGAGGCGCGCATCGGCGACCGGAGTTTTGCCCAGATCGCCATTCCGCCGCGCACCATCGAGCCGGCGGGCCGCCGCCGCTACTGGCCGATCTACGAGGCTGCCGAACATTACGACATGCCGATCGGCATGCATTCGGCAGCCTATGGCCAGCACGCGAATAGCGGCGCCGGCTGGCTGAACTTCTACATCGAAGAGCACTACGCCTTCTCGCACAGCCTGCAGAGCGTCGTCACCAGCATGGTCTTCGAGGGCGTTTTCGAACGCTTCCCCAAGCTGAAGCTGATTGTCGTCGAAGGCGGCTTCGCCTGGGCGGCCCCGCTGATGTGGCGGCTCGACAAGCAGTGGGAGCGGATGCGCTCGGAGGTGCCGCATGTGAAACGGCCGCCGTCCGAATATATCCGCGAGAATGTCTGGTTCACCACCCAGCCGATCGAGGAACCGGAAAACAACCGCCACCTGCTCGACACGCTGCGCTGGGTCGGCGCCGACCGGCTGATGTTTTCGACCGATTATCCGCACTGGGATTTCGACGACCCTCGCTACGCCTTCAAAGTGCCGCTGTCGCCGACCGAGCGCGTGCAGATCTTTCGCGATAATGCCAAGCGCGTCTACCGCCTGCCCTGAATTGAAGACAAGATCAGCTCTTCCGGAACCGCAATCAGTATCGATGGATTGAAATAGAGAATGGCCCGTCATGTCATCGCCAAGGTCGAGGAACTCGACATCGGCAAGTCCAAGCTGGTGAAGGTCGCAGGCCGCGACATTGCCCTCTTCAACGTCAAGGGCGAGTTCTTCGCCATTGCCAACCGCTGCCCGCACGAAGGCGCCGACCTCTGCCGCGGCCAGGTCGTGGGACTGGCCGAAGCGGACGAGCCCGGAAAGGTCCGCATGACCCGGCATGGAGAGCTCGTCCGTTGCCCCTGGCACGGCTGGGAATTCGACATCCGCACCGGAAAATCCTGGTGCGACCCGGCACGCACCCGCGTCAAGAGCTTTGACGTTTCCATCGCCAAGGGCGGTGCGCTGACGGAAGGCCCTTACCAGGCCGAAACCTTTCCGGTCTCGATCGATGAGGACTACGTCGTCGTCGAGATCTGAAAAAACCAAGCTCTATCCGAAAAGGTCCTCTCTGCCTGGATAGACGGAAAGCGCGGCAATCCCTCTTGCCGCGCTTTTTGCTGACGCATGTCGCCCGAAAGTGGAGGCCGGTTTCGGGACAACGACATGCGCGTCAAGGAGATCAAATCATTTCCAGCGCCAGCGCAATGCCCTGGCCGCCGCCGATGCACAGCGTGACGATACCGCGCTTCAGGCCGTCGCGCTGCATCGAATGGAGAAGCCGTGTCGTCAGGATCGCGCCGGTGGCGCCGATCGGGTGGCCGTGCGCCACCGCTCCGCCCTCGACATTGGCGATATCCTCCGGCAGGCCGAGCCCCTTGAGGACCGCCAGCGGCACCGCCGCATAGGCCTCGTTGATCTCGATCCGCTCGATATCGCCGATCGTCCAGCCGGCACGCTCCAGCGCCTGATTGACGGCCGGGATCGGCGCGAGCGCGAACATGCCGGGTTCGACGGCGGCAACGCCATAGGACACCAGCCGCGCCATCGGGCGCAGGCCCTTGGCTTCGGCAAAGGCCCGATCCGCGACGATCATCGCCGCCGCACCGCTGTTGAGGCCGGGTGCATTGCCGGCGGTGATCGTGCCGTCATCACGGAAGGCGGGCTTCAGCTTGGCAAGCGCCTCCATCGTGGTATCCGGCCTTGGCGTTTCGTCGGCGGCAAAACTTTTCACGCCGCCCTTCACTGGAAGATCGATCCCGACGATCTCGGCTGCGAACCTGCCTTCCGCTTGCGCGGCACTGAAACGCTGCTGCGAACGCGCCGCCCAGCGATCCTGATCCGCGCGGCTGATCTGATGCGAGGCGATCATGTCTTCGGTATGCCAGCCGGAATGTCTGTCGGAAAACGCGTCGTGAAGGCCGTCGAGCAGCATGCTGTCGAAAATCTCCGCATGACCCATGCGATAACCCCAGCGGCCGCCGCTCATCAGGTAGGGCGCACGGTCCATGTTCTCCATGCCGCCGGCAATGGCGGCTTTCGCGTGGCCCAGCCAGATATCCTTCGCCGCACTGGCGATCGCCTCGGCGCCCGAGCCGCAGACGCGGTTGACCGTGACAGCCGGCACCGAGACCGGCAGGCCGCCATGGATCGCCGCCTGCCGCGCCGGGTTCATCCTGTTGCCGGCCTGGACGACATTGCCCATGGTGACCGAGGCCACTTCGGCGGCGCTGAGGCCGGAGCGCGCGATCGTCTCGCGGATGACCGCAGCGCCGAGATCGACGGCCGGTATGCCGGCGAGCGAGCCGTTATATTTGCCTATCGCGGTTCGCAGCGGCTGGACGATGACGACTTCAGACATGGCGGTTCTCCCTAAATTGCGTTTTCATCGAAGCGGCGCAGGATGACGCTGGCATTGACGCCGCCGAAGCCGAAACCGTTGGACAGCGCGTATTCGACCTCCGCGTGACGGGCCTGCGGACCGATAAGATCGAGCCCTTCGGCGAGCGGATCGGGATCTTCGAGATTGAGGGTCGGCGGCAATATGCCATCGCGCAGCGCCAGTGCGGTGATAATCGCTTCTAAGCCGCCCGCTGCACCGAGCAGATGTCCGGTCGCCGATTTGGTCGAGGAGATCGCCGGGCCGTTACTGGTGCCGAAGACGGATTTGATCGCCGCGAGCTCGCCCGCGTCACCCACCGGTGTCGATGTGGCATGCGCATTGAGATAGCCGATCGCCTCGGGTTGAAGGCCCGCCATCTGCAGTGCCCGCTGGACCGCCCTTTTCGCCCCGGAACCATCGGCCGGACCGGCGGTCAGGTGATAGGCATCGGCGCTGGTGCCGTAACCGACCACTTCGACCAGCGGCGTCGCACCACGGGCCAGCGCGTGTTCGAGCGTCTCGATCACGACGATGCCGGCGCCCTCGCCCATGACGAAACCGTCACGCGCCGCATCGAACGGCCGCGACGCCTTTTCCGGCGTATCGTTGAATGCGGTGGAGAGACCACGTGCCGCCGCAAATCCGCCAAGTGCGACGCGGTTGATGCAGGCCTCGGTGCCGCCGCAGAGCGCCACGTCGACTTCGCCGCTCCTGATCATCCGCACGCCGTCGCCGATCGCCTGGACGCTTGCCGCGCAGGCCGTCACCGGCGCGCCGATCGGACCTTTGAAGCCGTAGCGAATGGAGACATGGCCGGCCGCGAGATTGACGAGGAAGGACGGGACCGTGAAGGGTGAAAGCCGGCCGGCGCCGCGGGCATCCACCGTACGCACCGCCTCGGCGATCGAATGGAAACCGCCGATGCCCGAAGCGATGATCGTCGCGGTACGGTCCTGCTTGTCGTCGGTGTCGGCGACCCAGCCGGACTGCTCCAGCGCCTGCCGCGAGGCTTCGAGCGCAAATGCGATGAAGCGGTCCATCTTCTTGCGCTCCTTGTGCGGCACCGCAAGGTCGATGTTGAAACCGAACTCGTCCTCGTCGATGCCGGGCACCACGCCGCCGACCTTGGCGTCGATATCCGGCACCACCTCGTCGGACAGCCTGCGCAGGCCGGAACGGCCCTCGATCAGGCGTTTCCAGGTAGCTTCCACGCCGCTGGCGAGAGGCGATACCATGCCCATGCCGGTGATCACTATTCTGTCGCTCGGTCTTGCCGGCATGTTTCACCTCGATTTAAATTTTGATCATCATTTATCTCCTTTAAATGACGATCCAAATATAAGAGTCAAGGTATTCGAAGGAGAAGACGATGAAGGTGAGCCGCCAGGAAGCCGAGGAGAACCGCGCCCGCGTGGTGTTGAAAGCGGGCGAACTGTTCCGCGAATACGGTTTTGACGGCATCAGCATCGCCGACCTGATGAAGGCGGCGGGCCTGACGCATGGTGGATTTTACGGCCAATTCAAATCCAAAGTGGACCTGGCGGCCGAGGCGACGCGCCAGGCGCTGGCGCTCAATGCCGCGAGCTGGCAGGAGACGATCGGCCGCACCCGCGACAAGGCGCTCAAGGCGATCACGGGCATGTATCTGTCCCGGCCGAACCTGATCTTCAAAGCCAAGGGCTGCACTCTCGCCTCTCTCTGCGCCGACGCCTCCCGGCAGGGCGAAGCGGTGCAATCGGTGTTCGCCGAAGGCATCGAAAACCACCTCCAGCTGCTGCAGGAGATCGTCGATGGCGACGGCGACGAGGATCGGCGCCGCAAGTCGATCGTCGTCCTGTCCCAGATGGTCGGAGGAATGACGCTCGCCCGCGCGGTCGGCGATACGCCGCTCGCGGAGGAGATCCTCACCGCCCTTCGCGACGAGCTGGAGACACGGCACTAAACCTTTATGGCGCAACGGAAAATTCACCTTCCATCCCTCCGCGCCCAAGAATTTGTTCCCGAATGCCCCGCAGAGGAATTTCCTGCCTGTGCGACCGTTCATTTCGCTGGCAATATGCTGAAAAATGGCTGGATGCAGGAGAGAGCAATGACGATCGCCAACCTATCCCGACGGACCCTTTTGCAGGCAGGCGCCACACTGCTCGCCTCGACAGCTTTGCCGACTTTCACCCTTGCGCAAGGCGCCGGCAGCCGGCTGATCGTCGCTGCAGACTCCGAACCTAAAAACCTCAACCCGGCGATCGTCGCCTCGAACGGCGTATTCTTCATCGCGAGCAAGGTGGTCGAGCCGCTCGCCGAAGCCTCCTTCGATGGCAAGGACGGCCTGGCGCCACGCCTCGCCACCTCCTGGGAAGGCTCGGCTGACGGCAAGTCGGTCACCTTCAAGCTGCGCGAGGGTGTGAAATGGCATGACGGCAAGCCGTTCACCTCGGCCGACGTCGCCTATTCGGCCCTCAACATCTGGAAGCCGCTGCAGAACCTCGGCCGCCTCGTCTTCGCCAATCTCGAAACCGTCGACACGCCGGATGCGACGACCGCCGTCTTCAAGTTCTCCAAGCCGACGCCCTTGCAGCTCATCCGCAATGCCCTGCCGGTGGTCAGCAGCGTCGTGCCGAAACATCTCTACGAAGGCACCGACATCGCCACCAACCCGGCCAATGTGAAACTAGTCGGCACCGGCCCGTTCAAGCTTACGGAATACAAGCCGGGCGAATATTACCGCCTGACCAAGAACGCCGACTACTGGGGTAAGGGCGAGCCGAAGCTCGACGAGATCATCTTCCGCGTCCTGCCGGATCGCGCCGGCGCAGGTGCCGCACTGGAAGCGGAGGAAATCCAGCTTGCAGCGTTCTCGGCCGTGCCGCTCACCGATCTCGCCCGCATCTCCAAGGTGCCGGGCATCAAGGTGATCTCCAAGGGCTACGAGGCGCTGACCTATCAGCTCGTGGTCGAAATCAACCACCGCCGCAAGGAGCTCGCTGACGTCAAGGTGCGCCAGGCGATCGCCCATGCCATCGACAAGAAGTTCGTCGTCGACACCATCTTCCTCGGTTACGCCGCCGCCTCGACCGGTCCCGTTCCAAAGAACGCCCCGGAATTCTATGACGCCAGCGTGCCGACTTACGCTTTCGACACCGCAAAGGCGAACGCTCTGCTCGACGAGGCCGGCTACAAGAAGGGCGCCAATGGCACCCGCTTCTCGCTGAAACTGCGCCCGGCGCCCTATTTCAACGAGACCAAGCAGTTCGGCGACTACCTGCGCCAGGCGCTCGCGGCAGTCGGCATCGATGCGCAGCTCATCAATGCAGATTCCGCGGCCCACCAGAAGGCGGTCTATACGGAGCACGATTTCGACCTCGCCATCGGTCCGCCCGTCTTCCGTGGCGACCCTGCGATCTCGACGACGATCCTCGTCCAGTCCGGCATTCCGGCCGGCGTGCCGTTCTCCAACCAGGGCGGCTACGAAAACAAGGAGCTCGACGGCATCATCGCCAAGGCAGCGGAAACGGTCGATACCGCGGCCCGCACGGAACTCTACAAGCAGTTCCAGAAGATCGTCGCCACCGACCTGCCGCTGATCAACGTTGCCGAATGGGGCTTCATCACGGTGGCGCGCGATACGGTGCAGAACGTCTCGAACAATCCGCGCTGGGCCGTGTCCAACTGGTCGGATACCGCGCTGAAATCGTGATAGGCTTGACGGACTATCCGATTCAGAGGCGCTTTCCGGCGTGAACCGTGCCATTCGATTGATCCGACGTCGCGCGATCAGCAGCATCCCGGTGCTGCTGATCGTCGTCGTCCTGACCTTCCTCCTGCTCGAATCCGCCTCCGGCGATGCGGTGGATGCCTATCTCCTGTCGATCGGCGGCGGCGACGCGACCGTCGCCCAGTCGCTGCGGCAGGCCTACGGCCTCGACCAGTCGATGCTCGCCCGGCTCTGGCTGTATTTCTCCTCGCTTGTAAGGCTCGATCTTGGCTGGTCGGTCGCCTTCGGGCGACCGGTTCTCGACCTCATTCTTGAGCGCCTGCCAAACACCCTGCTCTTGATGGGCAGCGCCACGGCGCTTTCCTTCGGGCTCGGTTCCGCGCTCGGAATCGTCGCCGGCGCAAAACCTGAAAGCGTAATGGACAGAGTGCTTTCCACCTGTTCCCTCATTCTTTACGCGATCCCCAGCTTCTGGCTCGGACTGGTGCTCAGCATCGTCTTTGCCGTGCAGCTCCGCTGGCTGCCGACCTCGGGCATCGAGACGATCGCCTCCGGCAAAGTCGGGCTTGCCCGCGCCATGGATATCGCCCGGCACCTCATCCTGCCGGTCGGCGCACTGGCGCTGATCTACATGGCGCTGTTCCTGCGGGTGATGCGCTCTGGCATGGCCGAGGCATGGACGCTGGATTTCGTGCTTTTCGCCCGCTCCAAGGGGCTGTCCCGCAGCCGCATCGTGCTGCGCCATGTGGCGCGCAATGCGCTTCTGCCGCTCGTCACCATGCTCGGCCTGCAATCGGCCGCCATGCTCGGCGGCAGCGTCGTCATCGAGAGCATCTTTGCCATACCCGGTTTCGGCCGGCTGGCGCAGGAGGCCGTCAGCGGCCGCGATGCGCCGCTGCTGATGGGCATCATCGTCGTCAGCGCCGTGCTGGTGATCTGCGTCAATCTCCTCGTCGATCTCGTTTATGCCGCCCTCGACCCCCGTGTCGGTGCCTCGGAGCCCAATTCATGAGGCTCCTTCGCGATCTCATCCGGACGCCGGAAGGCGCGATCGGGCTCGGCATCCTGGCGGCTCTGGTGCTCGTGGCATTGTTCGCGCCGATGCTGTCCCCCGGCGATCCGCTGCGCATCGCCGGTCGGGCGCTGCTGCCGCCCTTCACCGACCCGGCCTTTCCGCTCGGCACCGACCGGCTCGGCCGAGATGTGCTGGCCGGCATAATCCACGGAACCCGCACGTCGCTGGCGGTCGGCCTGGCGGCAGCCTTGGCGGCGATTGCCATCGGCCTCTGCGTCGGCCTGACGGCCGGTTTTGCCGGTGGCCTGGTCGACGAGGGGCTGATGCGCGTCGTCGACGCCTTCCAGATCGTCCCGAGCTTCCTGTTGGCGCTCGCTTTCGTCAGCGTCATCGGCGCCTCGGTGCCGGTCGTGGTGCTGGCGATTGCGCTCGGCGCCTGGGCCGATCCGGCGCGGCTGACGCGGGCGCAGGTGCTTTCCATCCGCGAGAGGGATTATGTTGCCTCCGCGCGGGTGATCGGCATGCATCCGGCCGAAATCGCCTTCCGGGAAATCCTGCCCAACGTCCTGCCGCCTGTTCTGGCGCTGTCGGCGATCATCGTCGCGGCGGCGATCCTCACCGAAGCCGCTCTTTCCTTCCTCGGCCTCGGCGATCCGAACGTGGTCACCTGGGGCTCGATGATCGCCGAGGGCCGCAACATCCTGCGCTCCTCGCCGTCGCTGTCGATCTTCCCGGGCATCGCGCTGGTGGTGACCGTCGTCGGCGTCTACCTCTTCAGCGAGGGCCTGACCAAGGCGCTTGGCGGCCGGAGGCTGGAGCCATGAGCACGCTTTGCGAGATCAGAAACCTCTCGGTCACCTATCGCGGCCAGACGCTGCCGGCGCTGGACCATATCGACCTCGATATCGTCGCCGGCGAGCGGCTGGCGATCATCGGCGAAAGCGGTTCCGGTAAAAGCACGCTCGCGCGAGCAATGGCCGGCCTCTTGCCGCCGGGTGCGAAACTGGCGGGCGAGATGCGATGGTCTTCGGGCGGGTCGCCTTTGCCCGGCCGCGATCTCGGCTTCGTTTTCCAGGATCCATCCTCCAGCCTCAACCCGGTGCTCAGCGTCGGCGAACAGGTGGCGGAAGGCGCCCGCCGACATCTCCGCCTGTCCTGGACAGAGGCCTATGCCCATGCGCTAAAAATGCTGGAGCGAGTCCGCATTCCGGAGCCGGACAAGGCGATGAAAGCCTTTCCGCACCAGCTTTCCGGCGGCCAGCGCCAGCGCGTCGCGATTGCCGCCGCCCTTGTCGCGAGACCCGGCATCCTGATTGCCGATGAGGCAACCAGTGCGCTCGACATGGTCGTGCAGGCCGAGATCGTCTCGCTGCTCGACGAACTGGTCCGCGAAGCCAGCATGACGCTGGTCTTTATCACCCACGATATCGCGCTGGCTTCCGGTTTTGCGAACCGGGTGGCAATCTTCAAGGACGGCAGGTTGGTAGAATCGGGCCAGACCGGACATGTCCTTGCCTCCCCCAAAGAGACCTACACAAAGACGCTGATCGCCAGCCATCGCGACCTCACGACGCCTCCGCTCATCCGGGAGGCCACKCCGTGACCCTGCTTACGATCGAAAACCTCTCGAAGCGTTTTTCGTCCGGTGGCCGTGAAGTCGCGGCAGTCAGCGATGTTTCGTTGACGCTGGGACCCGGTGAGACGCTGGGCCTCGTCGGCGCCTCGGGCAGCGGAAAATCCACCCTCGCCCTCATCCTGATGCGACTGCTGCCGGCCGATGCCGGCGCCATCCGGTTTGAGGACGAGGACTGGCTCTCGCTGTCCGGCACCGACCTGCGCCGCCGCCGGGCCAGGATGCAGATGGTGTTTCAGGACGTGCTGGGCGCCTTCAACCCGCGCGCAACCGTTGCCTCGGTCTTGGATGATCCGCTCCGCATCCACAACATCGTGCCGAAAGCCAAGCGAGCGAGGGAAATCGCAGCGCTGCTCGATCGCGTTGGCCTGCCCGCGAACTATGCCGAGCGGTCGATCCGCGAAGTGTCCGGCGGTCAGCGGCAGCGTATCGCCATTGCCCGTGCCATCGCCACAAAACCGTCGCTGATCGTGCTCGACGAGGCGGTATCGGCGCTGGACGTCTCGATCCGCGGCAAGATACTCGAGCTGCTTGTCGAGCTACAAGAAGAGCGCGGCATCAGCTATCTTTTCGTCTCGCACGATCTCGCCGTCCTGCGCGCCGTCTCGCACCGGATCGCCGTCATGGACGCCGGGCGGCTCACCGAGACCGGGCCGATGCGGCAGGTGATCGAAAACCCGCAATCGCCTGCGGCCAGGGCCCTGGTCCGTGCCGTGCCGCGCCTTTTGACAGAACCAACGGAAGGACCATCCCATGACGTTTGACCGCTGGAACCCGCTCAACGACGCGCCGTCCTTTCCCGTTTCGCGTTACGCTGCGATCGCCGACCGGATCGCCAAAATCCTGAAGACCCGCAACGACGTCCTGCTGATCCAGGCGGAGGCCGTCGTCGCGCTGGAAGCGGCCGCCCTCAGCCTCGCCCGACCCGGCCTGAAGGCGATCAACATCGTCACCAGCATGTATGGCGGATGGTTCGGCACCTGGCTCCGGCGCGGCGGCGCCGAGGTCGTCGACCTCGCCGCAGAACCCGCCCGCCCGATCGGACTGGAAGCGGTCGAGGCGGCGCTGAATGCGCATCCGGACATCAAGGTCCTGGCCCTCGTCCATGCGGAATCGGCAAGCGGCATCCGCAACCCGCTGGAGGAGATCGTCGCGCTCGCCCGCTCGCGCGGTATCGTCACGGTGGTGGATGCGGTCGCTTCGATCGGCGGCCATGCACTTGGCATCGACGAACTCGGCATCGACATAGCCGTTATCGGACCGCAGAAGGCGCTGGCAGGACCGGCCGGGGTTTCGGCGCTCTCCGTCAGCCCTGCCGCCTGGAAACTGATTTCTGAACAAGGGGCGCCAAGGGATTCTATTCTCTCGCTTCTCGACCAGAAAGCCTGGCTCGAAACTGGCCGCGGTGCGCTTTCCGGCACCACCGCTCCCCTCGAATTCTTTGCGCTCGAAGCCGCCCTCAATCGCGTCGAGACGGAAGGCATCGATGCGATTGTCGCCCGCCATGTCCGTGCCGCCCGAGCGACCCGCGCGGCACTTGCCGCGATGGGCGGCGAACTCTGGATCGATGCCTTGCATGGTTCGAACCTGGTGACGGCGGCCAGGCTTCCGGCCGCAGCCGACCCAACCGCCGTTCTCTCCGTCGCCCCGCGCGGCATCGAGCTTTCGGCCGGCGTCGGCCCCGGCGCCGAACGGCTGATCCGGCTCAACCATACCGGCCAGCGCGCCCGCTTCGATATCGTGCTCGGCAACCTGACGGCCTATGGCATGGCGCTTCGAAGGCGTGGGTTCAAGGCAGACATATCCGCCGCCGTTGATGCCATCGCTCTGCATTACGGCGACTAGTTAGAAGCCATTTTCGATCAGCCAGTCACGGGCGACCATCTCGTCTTCGGTGCCAATCCCGTGGTTGGCATCAAGCGTCCTGGCGGTAAGTTCCGCTCCGTCAGCGAAAAGCCGCTCTTCGAGTTCCCGGGCCAGCGAACCGTAAAAATCGTCGGTCGCGCTGAGCGACAGGACGTGCGTACCGGAAAGATCGACTGCCGGCCGAGCTTCCAGGCAGTTCATCGACCGCAGCAGCACCGCTTTGCGGATCAGGCCCGGATGAAGCTGCATCACCGCGCCGATCATGTTGCCGCCGTTGGACCAGCCGGCAAAGGCCGCCCGCGCCGGATCGACGCCATAGGCTGGACCGAGTTCCTCCACGAAGGCGACGAACGCGTCTGCTTCCGAGACGATCTCCTTCTGATCGAACGTCGTCTCCGTGAAACGACGAAAATATCGCGGATGCCCCTCGTCCGTCGATCGCCCGCGCACCCCGATCAGCATGGCGTTCGGAGCCGCCTTGCGTCCGAAGGGCAGCATGGTCGTTTCATTGCCGCCGCTGCCGTGCAGCAGCACCAGCGTCGAACCATCCCAACTCTCCGGCATGTGGATGCGGTGCACGAAAGGCAGGTCGCGATAAATGATGCGCTCCTCCCCCGGCAGGCCGAACTGCGGCAGCATGACCCGCAGGACATCGTGGTCTTCCTTGAAATGCGTCGGGATAAACAACTCGGACCCCAGCGTTTCAATCGGCTCGTCCGCCATGAAACCCGGCCCGTCCGTCGCAAGTTCGATCAGCGTACCGGACGGCTCCCGGACATAGAGCGAATGGAAATAATGCCGGTCATGCATGTTCATCTCGCCGGCGTCCTCCACCAGCAATTTCGCATGCACCGCCTCGACCTGAGGCAGATCGACGGCGCGAAACGCGATATGGTCGATCGTGCCGGTGCCGGGCGCGGCAGTCCAGAAACCGCCCGCATCGCGGACATCGACGATATCTCGCGCATCCGACACCAGCCGCTGGATATTGCCGTCCTTCGACCCGAGCCGAAGCCCCATATGCCGTGTCAGAAACGTCGCGGTCTGCTCCGGCTTTTCGGAAAGGATCGTCGCGCCATGGAGCTTGCGGATCGCATCCACCTCGCTTATGCCGCCACCGCTCCACCAGACCCAGGGCGTCGTCTCCTCCACGCCGACGAGCTTGACGATGATGCCGTCAGGGTCGGTCAGTCGCAGCACCGGTTCCCCGAACTCCTGGGCCGGGCCGGAAAGCTTGACGTTGAACTGCAGCGCGCGCGTCAGCCAGAAACCGATTGCCTCGGGCGCAATTGCAAAACTGATCTCGCTCGGCGCACCATGCCCGACGCGTCCAAGCGAGCCATCCTCCCAGGCGAGGAAGGTCACCAGCGAACCGGGTGTCGCCGCACCATCGCCGTAGAACAGGTGAAGCTGGCGAGCGTCCTCGAAACCCGCCGTCCGCTTGACGAGCCGCAGGCCCAGAAAGCCCGTGTAGAAATCGACATTCGCCTGAATCTTGCGGGTGATGGCGGTGATGTGATGCAGGCCGCTGGTCATGCGAAAGCCAAACCTTTCTTGTCAGTTATGGCGCGACGATATCAGGCAGGAACTGACCTTGCGATATGCACGGAGACAAAAGAAACCGCGGTCAACATCCTGATGGGCATTCTCCCTCCCGCATCCGCATGCTCAGGCATTGGAATACCGACAGGCTCGTTGCCGAAAATTCAGGCGACACACAGGTCAAAAAATCATCACAAGGGCTCCGTTTTCGGTCCAAATCGGTTGACTGATCAGCGTCAGTATGCAGGCTAGATAAAGGTCCCGAATCTTCATCTCATAATGGCCGTCTTTCCGGATATTTTTCCGGCTCTGTAATTCATTTTGGAATAAACCCGTGAGCAGCGATGCAACAGTTCGCGTCGCGAAGCCGTCGGCTTCGTTGGCGCTGGTGAATGCGGCAGGTTGGGGCAAAGGCTTCTCCATATTGACCCGCATTACCGTCATGGCCTTCCGTCATCCGTGGCAATCGAGCTTCGCGATCGGCGCGACCCTGATCGCCTCCAGCTTCCAGCTGATGATCCCGCGGCTGCTCGGTCAGGCGGTGGACCACACGCAGGTGGCGCTGACCGGCGGCGATGCCGGCCAGGCGGCACAGGATGCGCTGCTGACAACAGCACTGCTCCTGCTCGGCGCCAGCGTGCTGCGCGGCATCTTCACCCTGTTCCAGAACTATTTCAGCGAGGCGGTCGGCCATCATATGGGCTACCGCCTCAGGCTCGCCTGTTACGAGAAGATCCAGCGGCTTTCCTTCAGTTTCCATGACAGCATGCATTCGGGCGACCTGATCACCGTCGGGCTTCTCGATCTCGAAGGCGTGCGCATGTATTTCTCGACCGCGCTGGTGCGCATGGTCCTGCTGACCGTGCTGATCGGTATCGGAGCCTATCTTCTGCTGTCGACCGACGTGGTGCTCGGACTGCTGGCCCTGAGCTTCGTGCCCTTCGTCGGCTGGCGGTCGTCGGTGACCCAGCTCCGGCTGCGCGCCACCTGGCTCGACCTGCAGGAACGGCTTTCGGTTCTGACCCGCGTGATGGAGGAAAACCTCGGCGGCATCCGCGTCGTGCGTGCCTTTGCCGCCCAAGACCACGAGCTCGACAAGTTCGAGGTGGCGTCGAAGAGCGCCGTATCCCTGGCACATCAGCGCGTCGGCATCCGCGTCGCCAATACCAGCGCCATGACGCTGTCCTTCTTCGCCTCCATGGGCCTGGTTCTCTGGGTCGGCGGCACCAAGGTGATGGCCGGCGAGATGACCGTCGGCACGCTCACCTCCTTCCTCACCTTCATGACCATCCTGCAGATGCCGGTTCGCCAGCTCGGCCTGATGGTCAACGCCTTTGCCCGCGCCTCCACCTGCGGCGCGCGCCTCTTCGAACTGCTCGACCTCGATATCGCCATCAAGGACGAGAAGGACGCCAAGGAGCTGAAGGTCACGGACGGCACGCTGCGGTTCGAGAATGTCGACTTCGCCTATCCTGGCGCTGAGAAACATCAGGTCCTGACCAATGTGTCCTTCGAGGCGAAGCGCGGCGAGACGATCGGCATCGTCGGGCCGCCCGGCAGCGGCAAATCGACCATGGCGCACCTGATCCCGCGTTTCTACGATGTGACGGGCGGAAGGATCACCATCGACGGCCAGGATATCCATAGCGCCACGCTGCAGTCGCTGCGCCGGTCGGTGGCCGTGGTCCAGCAGGACAGTTTTATGTTCACGACGACGATCGAAAACAACATCGCCTATGGCGACCCGTGGGCCAAGGAAGGCCGCATCGAGCGTGCCAGCGAAAGCGCCCAGCTGCATAACTACGTGCTCGGCCTGCCGACCGGTTACGGCACGGTCGTCGGCGAACGCGGCGTTTCGCTGTCCGGCGGGCAGCGGCAGCGCCTGTCGATCGCCCGCGCGCTGATGCTGCGCCCGGCAGTGATGGTGTTCGACGATTCGACCGCCGCGATCGATGCCGGCACCGAACAGCGCATTCGTACTGCCATGCGCAGATATGCAGCCGACCGGGTGACGATCATCGTCGCCCATCGCCTGAGTTCGCTGATGCATGCCGACCGGATCCTGTTCATGGAAGAAGGCCGCATCGTCGAAAGCGGAACCCATGACGAACTGTTGGCGCTCGGCGGCCGCTACAAGGCGCTTTACGATCTGCAGGTACGTCCAGGCGACGACGCGCTCAGCGCCTGAGGGAGGATACATGGCCGAGGAACTGGAAACCGAACGCTCCGACGTTCGTGACGATGGCAGGCGCCCGCCCCGCGCGGTGGTAGGGTCACATCGCATCGAAGAGGAAATCTTCGGCAAGGTCTTCGACAGCGACATCGTCAGACGCATCTGGGGTTTCGTGCGGCCTTATCGCACCAAGATCTATTGGGCCGTGCTTGCGGTGCTGACCTTCACGGCGATGCAGCTCCTCATCCCGCTGATCATCCGTTACGCGATCGACCACGGCATGCAGGCGGGCAGCGACAGCCAGTCGATCTTGATCTGGTCGATGGTTGCCTTTCTTGTGGCGATCCTCATCAATTTCGCGGCCAGTTATGCGCAGGAAACGCTGGTCGGCGGTGTCGCCGAAGACGTGCTCTTCGATATCCGCAAGGCGATGTTCACGCATCTGCAGCGCGTCTCGCTCTCCTGGATGGACAAGACGGAGGTTGGCCGCCTGATGTCGCGCCTGCAAGGCGACGTCAATTCCATGCAGGAATTCCTCGAAACCTCGGTCCTCTCGGTCGGCGATATCACCCTTTTGTTCGGCATCGTGTTCGTCATGCTGACGCTCGATTTCAAGCTCGGCCTGCTGACGCTTTGCGCCCTGCCCGTCCTCTTCGTCGTCCGCCTGTTCTGGCTGCCGCGCGCTCGCAAATCATTCATGGCCGCGCATGAGACCAATTCCATCGCCAACGGCGCGCTTGCCGAAGCCATCCACGGCGTGCGCGCCGTCCAGAGCATGGACCGCCAGAGTGTCAACTTCACACTCTATGACGACAAGGCCCGCGCTAACCTCAATACCCATTTGAATGCGGCAAAATACGCTCAGGTCATGGTGCCGATCGTCGACTCGCTGACCGGCCTTGCGATGGCGCTGGTCGTCGTGGTCGGCGGGGCCCGCGTGCTCAACCAGGCGCTCGACGTCGGCGTCATGGTCGCCTTCCTGTTCTACATCCAGCGCTTCTTCGACCCGATCCGGTCGCTGACACTGCAATATTCGGTGATGCAGCGCGCCATGGCGTCCGGCCAGCGCCTGACCGAAGTGCTGGACGTGCCGGTCGATGTCCAGGATGCGCCGAACGCCAAGGTCCTAACATCGGACATGGACGGCTCGGTCGAGTTCAAGGATGTGGTGTTCGGCTACAATCCTAAGCACCCGGTCCTGAAACATGTGAGCTTCAAGGTGAACCCGGGCGAAACGGTTGCGCTGGTCGGCCCGACGGGCTCGGGCAAGTCGAGCTGCATGTCGCTGATCCATCGTTTCTATGACGTGCAGAAGGGCCAGGTTCTGGTCGGCGGTCACGACGTGCGCGACCTGACGCAGGAATCGCTCGGCCGGCAGATCGCCATGGTATTGCAGGAGCCGTTCCTGTTCACCGGAACGGTGTTCGAGAACATCCGCTACCACAAGTCGGATGCGACCCGCGAACAGGTGGTCGAGGCGGCCAAGGCAGTCGGCGCCCATGATTTCATCATGCGCATGCCGGATGGTTACGAGAGCATTCTCGGCCAGCGCGGCGGCAATCTCTCGCTCGGCCAGCGCCAGCTTCTGAGCTTTGCCCGCGCGCTGGTGGCGGATGCTAAAATCCTGGTACTCGACGAGGCGACCGCCAATATCGACAGCTATACCGAAATGCTGATCCAGAAGGCGCTGGTCAAGCTGCTCGAAGGCCGCACCGGCCTCGTCATCGCCCATCGCCTGGCAACCATCCGCGAGGCCGACCGCATCATCGTGCTGCAGAACGGCGAGCTGATCGAGAGCGGCAATCACCGCGAGCTGATGAAGAACAAGAAGCTCTATTCGAAGCTCTACAACCTCAACTACTCGTCCTTCGATGATATCCCCGAGGATGTGATCGAAGAGGCGGTGACCGAGCAGGCGACCTGAAGCCGGTTTCGACCGTCCATCCGTCACCCCTGAAGCCGACGCGGTTAAACCGGGTCAACGCGAAAAAGCCCGGAGGCGTCTGACGCCTCCGGGCTTTCAAAGTTTCATCAGGCAATCTTGGAGGAAAGCGGCGCCTCAGCGCCGCTGATTGTAGACGTCGACGCAGACGGCGCCGAGCAGGACCAGGCCCTTGATCACCTGCTGGTAGTCGATGCCGATGCCGAGGATCGACATGCCGTTGTTCATCACGCCCATGATGAAGGCGCCGATGACGGCACCCGTCACCTTGCCGACGCCGCCATAGGCGGACGCACCGCCGATGAAGCAGGCGGCGATGACGTCGAGTTCGAAGCCGATGCCCGCCTTTGGCTGCGCCGTGTTGAGACGGGCTGCGACGATGAGACCGCCCAGCGCCGCCAGAACGCCCATGTTGACAAATGTCCAGAAGGTCAGCCGCGTCGTCTTGATGCCCGAAAGTTCGGCGGCGCGGATATTGCCGCCGACGGCATAGATCTGCCGGCCGATGATCGTGCGGTTGGTCAGGAAGCCGTAGGCCGCGATGAGCACCGCCATGATGATCAGCACGTTCGGCATGCCGCGATGCGAGGAGATCAGGAAGGCGACGTAGCCGACGCCGGCGAAGATCAGCAGGTTCTTGGCGATGAAGAAACCAAAGGGCTCCGTCTCGACGCCATGCGAAATGCGGCGCTTGCGGCTAGCGATATTCTGCACGATGAGGATCACCGCAAGAACGAGGCCGAGCAGGAGCGAAGTGATGTAGAGTCCACCGGCCGAAGAGATGAGCTCGACGATATAGCCGGACGACAGCTTCTGGAAGATCGGCGGGAACGGCCCGATCGAGCGTCCGTCGAGCACCGAAATCATCAGGCCCTTGAACACGAGCATGCCCGCAAGCGTGACGATGAAGGACGGGATCTTGAAATACGCGACCCAATATCCCTGAACGGCTCCGATCAACCCGCCGAGTGCCAGGCACAGGATCGTCGCGACGATGAAGTTGACATCATACTGAACCATCAGTACCGCGGCGACTGCCCCGATGAAGCCGGCCACCGAACCGACCGACAGGTCGATATGGCCGGTGACGATCACCATCAGCATGCCAAGCGCCATGATGACGATATAGCTGTTCTGCAGCACCACGTTGGTGATGTTGAGCGGCATCAGAAGAACGCCGCCGGTGGCGACCTGGAAGAAGATGACGATGACAACCAGCGAGATCAGCATGCCGAAATCGCGCAGGTTGTCCTTCAGAAAACCGGCCGCGCTCTGCGGCACCGCGATTGTTTCCTGGGGGGTGCTCATACTTCTCTCCCTTTGCGCCGCATGATGGCGCGCATGATATTTTCCTGCGTGGCCTCTTCGCCGGCGACTTCGCCGACGAACGCACCTTCGTGCATGACCACGATACGGTCGCAAATGCCGATCAGCTCAGGCATTTCCGACGAGATGACGATCACCGCCTTGCCCGCATTGGCGAGCTCGTTGATGATCGTATAGATTTCGTATTTCGCGCCGACATCGATGCCGCGCGTCGGTTCGTCGAGGATCAGCACGTCAGGCTCGGTGAACAGCCACTTCGACAATACCACTTTCTGCTGGTTGCCGCCCGAGAGCTTTCCAGTTTCCTGATAGACGTTATGGCTGCGGATGCGCATGCGGGTGCGGAATTCCTGAGCCACCTTCATCTCGGCGATGTCGTCGATCACCCCGCGCGAGGAAACCCCGCCGAGATGAGCGAGCGAGACGTTCTTGCGGATGTCCTCCGGCAGGATAAGGCCGAGCTGCTTGCGGTCTTCGGTGACATACGCAAGTTTGGCCTTGATCGCGCGATGCACGTTGGAAAGGTCCACTTCCTTGCCGTGCAGTTTTGCGGTGCCGGTAATGTCGCGGCCCCAGGAGCGGCCGAAAACGCTCATCGCGAACTCGGTGCGGCCTGCGCCCATCAGGCCCGAAATGCCGACGATCTCGCCAGCGCGGGCCTTCAGCGACACGTTCTTGACCACCTGACGATCTGAATGCAGCGGGTGGTAGACCGACCAGTTGTCGATCTCGAAAATCACCTCGCCGATCTTCGGCTCGCGCTTCGGATAGCGGCTTTCGAGGTCGCGATCGACCATGCGGCGGATGATCTCGTCTTCTTCGACGGGCCCGGCATGGCAATCGAGGGTGCCCACCGTACGGCCGTCGCGCAGCACCGTGATGCGGTCGGCGACGGCGGAGATTTCGTTGAGCTTGTGGGAAATCAGGATCGACGTGATGCCATGCGCACGAAACTCCTTCAGGAGTTCGAGGAGCGCGGCACTGTCCGTCTCGTTGAGCGACGCGGTCGGCTCGTCGAGAATGAGCAGCCGCACATCCTTCGAAAGCGCCTTGGCGATCTCGACGAGCTGCTGCTTGCCGACGCCGATATTGGTGATCAGCGTATCTGGCCGTTCGGTAAGGCCCACCTTGGCGAGCAGCGTCTTGGTGCGCTCGTGCCGCTCATGCCGCTCGATGACGCCGTAACGCGCCGGCGGATTGGTGAGGAAAATGTTCTCCGCGATCGACATCAGCGGAATGAGCGCCAGTTCCTGATGGATGATGATGATGCCGAGCTTCTCGGAACCGTTGATGTCGCGGAAGTGGCGTTCTTCACCCGCGAAAAGGATCGAGCCTTCATAGGAGCCGTGCGGATACACACCCGACAGGACCTTCATCAGCGTCGACTTGCCGGCACCGTTTTCGCCGACGAGCGCATGGATCTCACCTTCCTTGACGGTAAAGCTGACATCGGAAAGCGCCTTGATGGCGCCAAAGCTCTTCGAAATGCCCCGCATTTCTAGAATGGGCGGCTTTTCGGGAAGAGAGACAGGATCGAGCATAATGACTCCGGATAACAGGACCGCGCGGCGGGGTTGCCGCCGCGCGGGTGGAAAGACTTACTTGATCTGCGATTCCTTGTAGTAACCACTGTCGACCAGAACCTGTTTCCAGTTGGACTTGTCAACCACGACTGGCTTCAGCAGGTAGGAAGGAACGACCTTCTTGCCGTTATCATAGGTCTTGGTATCGTTCACGGTCGGCTCCTTGCCGCTCATGGCCGCATCAACCATATCGACAGTCACCTTGGCAAGATCACGAGTATCCTTGAAGATGGTGGAATACTGTTCGCCGGCAAGGATCGACTTGACCGAAGGCACTTCGGCATCCTGGCCGCTCACGAGCGGCATCGCCATGTTGCCGCTTCCGTAGCCGACGCCCTTCAGGGACGAAAGGATACCGATCGAGATGCCGTCATAAGGCGACAGGACTGCATCCAGCTTCTTGTTGGAATAGGTGGAGGAGAGGATCGCGTCCATACGGGCCTGGGCGGTTGCGCCGTCCCAGCGAAGCGTTGCGACCTTGTCCATGCCGACCTGTCCGCTGCCGACCTTCAGCACGCCCTTGTCGATCAGCGGCTGCAGAACGCTCATCGCGCCGTTGTAGAAGAAGAAGGCGTTGTTGTCGTCCGGCGAGCCGCCGAAGAGCTCGATGTTGAACGGGCCCTTCTCGGTGTCTGCCTTGAGGCCCTTCACCAGCGAGGTAGCCTGCTGGACGCCGACCTGGAAGTTGTCGAACGTGGCGTAGTAGTCGACGTTGGCGCTGTTGCGGATCAGGCGGTCATAGGCGATGACCTTGATCTTCTTGTCGGCAGCCTGCTGCAGCACGTCGGTCAGCGTCGTGCCGTCGATCGAGGCAATCACCAGCACCTTGGCGCCCTTGGTGATCATGTTCTCGATCTGCGAGAGCTGGTTCGGGATATCGTCTTCAGCGTACTGAAGATCGGTCTTGTAACCGCGCTCTTTCAGAACCTTGACCATGTTGTCGCCGTCGGCGATCCAGCGGGCGGAAGACTTGGTCGGCATGGCGACGCCGACGAGGCCCTTTTCCTGGGCACTGGCCGGAGCCGCGACGACCAGACCGGCCAACATGGCCGCTGTCGCGAGATATTTGAACATTCGCATGGATTACTCCTCCTTTGGAGCGGCTCCCTTCGAGCCGCCAATCTTGTTGAAGGGCGGCCCCTCGCCGCCCTGAGAACCGAAACGGTCAGTGATTGTCGCGCGGAATGCCATTGGTCTGGGCAATCCGCTGGTATTTGACGGCCGGCTCCAGCACTGCGCCGGTTTCGAGCTGGCCGACATAGTGGCGCTGGATTTCCTGCCAGGGCGTCTGATGCTCCGGATAACGGTATCCCCCGTCGGCTTCCAAAGCCTTGCGGCGCTCGGCCATCTCCTCATCGGAGATCAGGATGTCCGCGGTGCCGCGACCGACGTCGATGCGCACCCGATCGCCGGTCCGCAGGATCGCGAGACCACCACCGGCGGCGGCTTCCGGCGAGGCATTGAGGATCGACGGGCTGCCCGAGGTTCCCGACTGGCGGCCGTCGCCGATGCAGGCGAGCGACGAGATGCCCTGCTTCAGAAGATAATCCGGAGCGCGCATGTTGACGACTTCCGCCGCACCCGGATACCCGATCGGGCCGGCGCCGCGCATGAACAGGACCGTATGCGCGTCGATTTTGAGCGACGGATCGTCGATCCGGTGATGATAATCCTCCGGCCCGTCGAACACGACCGCCCTGCCTTCGAAGGCTTCCGGATCGTTCGGGTTGGAGAGATAACGCTGACGGAATTCCGGCGAGATGACGCTGGTCTTCATGATCGCCGAAGAGAACAGATTGCCGCGCAGCACCCGGAAACCGGCATGGGGCTTCAAAGGCTCGTCATAGCGGCGGATGACCTTCTCGTCCTCGATGATCGCGCCACGGCAGTTCTCGCCGATCGTCTTGCCGTTGACCGTCATCGCGTCCTCATGGATGAGGCCCTGGGTCATCAGCTGGTTGACAACGGCCGGCACGCCACCTGCATGGTAATAGTCCTCGCCGAGATATTCGCCGGCCGGCTGCAGGTTGACGAGCAGCGGCACTTCCTCGCCATAGGTCTGCCAGTCGTCGACGGTGAGCTCCACGCCGATATGCCGGGCGAGCGCGTTCAGATGGATCGGCGCGTTGGTCGAGCCGCCTATCGCCGAATTGACGCGAATGGCGTTGATGAAGGCTTCCTTGGTCAGGATCTCGGAAGGCTTCAGGTCTTCCTTGACCATCTCGACGATGCGAAGCCCGGTCAGATAGGAGACCTCCTGCCGGTCGCGATAAGGCGCCGGGATCGCGGCAGAGCCCGGAAGCTGCATGCCGAGCGCTTCGGCGAGCGAATTCATCGTCGTCGCCGTGCCCATCGTGTTGCAATAGCCGGTGGACGGCGCCGAGGAGGCAACGAGCTTCACGAAGCCCGCATAATCGATCTCGCCCTTGGCCAGCAGTTCGCGCGCCTTCCAGACGATGGTGCCGGAACCGGTGCGTTCACCACGGAACCAGCCGTTCAGCATGGGACCGACGGAGAGCGCGATCGCTGGAATGTTGACGGTTGCCGCCGCCATGAGACAGGCCGGGGTGGTCTTGTCGCAGCCGATCGTCAGCACGACGCCATCCAGCGGATAACCGTAAAGCACTTCCACGAGGCCAAGATAGGCAAGGTTGCGGTCAAGGCCGGCGGTCGGGCGCTTGCCCGTTTCCTGGATGGGATGGACCGGGAATTCGATGGCAATCCCGCCTGCTTCGCGAATGCCCTCGCGCAGACGATGCGCCAGCTCCAGATGGTGCCGATTGCACGGCGAAAGGTCGGAACCCGTCTGCGCGATACCGATGATCGGTCGGTCGGACTGCAGTTCCGCCTGGCTGAGACCGAAATTCATGTAGCGCTCAAGATAGAGCGCCGTCATATCGACATTCGACGGGTTGTCGAACCACGCGCGAGAGCGGAGCTTTCTGGCCACCTGGCCACCCTTGCCGGTTTCGGCGATCTCGTTCGAAGTTACGTTTTCCGAATTGGTCATCATCAGTCCTCAAATACGTCTGTTTCAATGCGCCGGCCCAGCATAAAGGCATCGGCGACATGCACCAGCGGCGAGAAATCGGCATCGCTGCGGCTTTCGGCCACCAGCGCGACGAAATCACGATAGAGATTGCGGTATTCACGGTCTTCTTCGACGATCGCGCTTTTGCCATCGACGAAAAGACGACTGCCGCCATGGGTCAGAACGATCGGACCCTCGTCGGTCTCCGCACGGATGTCCCAGGTCTGCGGTCCGGTCTGGCGCCAGTCGAATTCAGCCGAAACCGGCACGCCGCCATCCGTTTCGAAAGACAGGCTTGCCGCAATCGGCGCCGCCCTGTTGGCCGGGAAGGTCAATTCGGAACGGGTGAGATGAAAGCTCTCCGGCAGGATGCGCGTGACGATCGACAGCGCGTTGATGCCGGGGTCGAAGACGCCGAGGCCACCCGGCTCCCAGATCCAGGCCTGGCCCGGATGCCAGTGGCGGACATCTTCCTTCCATTCCACCGCAACGCTGCGAATCCTGCGTTTGGCAAGCAGCGCCCGTGCCGGCTCGACAGCTGCGGCCGCGCGCGAATGCCAGGTCGAGAACAGCGAAACACCCTTCGCCCTAGCGAGTTTTTCCAGCGCGTAAACCTCAGAAAGCGTAGCACCCGGCGGCTTTTCGAGCATCACATGCTTGCCGGCATCGAGTGCTGCCTTTGCCTGCTCAAAGCGGCCCACGGGCGGCGTACAGAGAGAGACGGCATCGAACTCGACGTCCGAGGCGAGCAGGTCGCCGATTTCGTGGAAGCAGGCGATGTCATCGAGCTTGGCGTGACGGCTGGCGACGGCGACGAGCTCGATGCCGTCGGTCGCTTCGATCGCGCCGAGATGCTGATCCCTTGCGATCTTTCCAAGCCCGACAATGGCGACGCGGATGGGAGCCATGACCGCCTCAGAGCTTCTTGATCGTCACGGGCGCATCCGCCGCGACGGTCAGCCGGTTGACGAGCGGCAGCTTGAAGGGAGCAGCGGAAATCTCGAAAACGTCGCCGGGCTCCGTCTTGATCCCTTCCGAGAACGACAGCGTCGCCGTGCCGAAGAAATGCACATGCAGATCGCCCGGCTGACGGAAGATGTCGTATTTGAAATTATGATGTTCGAGGTTGGCGATCGTGTGCGACATGTTCGCCTCGCCGGACAGGAACGGCTTTTCGAAGATTACCTCGTCGCCGCGCCGCACGCGTGATGTGCCTTCCACGTGGTCCGGCAGGTCGCCGACCAGAAGTTCCGCGCCGAGGGCCGCCTGGCGCAGCTTCGAATGGGCGAGCCAGAGGTAGTTGCCCTTCTCCGTCACGTGGTCGGAAAATTCGTTGGCGAGACAGAAGCCCAGCCGGAAGGGCGTGCCGTCCGGACCGATCAGATAGATGCCCGCCAGTTCCGGCTCCTCGCCGCCGTCCAGCGCAAAGGCCGGCGACACGAGATCGCTGCCGGTGGCGCGAAGCTGTGAGCCGTTGCCCTTATAGAACCATTCCGGCTGCACGCCGGCCTCGCCGGGTTTCGGCTTGCCGCCTTCGACGCCCATCAGGAACATGCGCATGGAATCGGTCGGCTTTTCCGACGCCTGCGCCGCCTTGTGCATCTTGTCACGACCATCGGCCGAGCCGAGATGGGTCAATCCGGTGCCGGCAACGATGAAATGCGCCGGGTCCGGATGGGTGATCGGCAGGCCAAGGCGACCTTCGCCCGCAGCCTTTTCAAGATCGACGACATCGCCGAGACCGACCGCGTCGATACGCTGAGCCAAGGTCTGGCCGGCGGCAATCGCCTGGGAGGCGAGGTCATAGGTTGACGAAACGCCGTTGACCGCACGGGCAGCACCTTCGCCATCCCATGCGACGACAATAGACGCACCAGCGCCATTCACGACCTGAAGAACCCGCAACATCGATTTCATCACCCAAATGCTTCCAATATCAACATGGCGTCTCCTGTCGCCATGCCACTCCTCCCATCAGAACCGTCTGGCCCGATGTAGTCATTAATACGACTATTGGATTGGCGGCGGGCTTGTCAAGGATAAGAAAAAGCGCTTTCGCCAATTCCGATATTTTTCGGAAACGCCATTTATCCTGCAGATTCAAACGATTGTTTCCCTCAAAGGTAGAGGGGACGTCGCTCTTTTCAAAATTCGTTCGAAAATAGCGCTTGAAAAAGTAATATTATATGCCAAACCTTGCAGCGTCAGTTCGCTTTCTCATCTCTGGGAGGATTTAAGATGAAAAGAGCTCTCGCGGCAGCTGCAGCCGCTCTCACCCTGTCTTTGGCATCCGGCGTTTCCGCCGCGTCTCTAACGATCGGTTTCTCGCAAATCGGTTCGGAGTCCGGCTGGCGTGCCGCCGAAACCACGGTCACCAAGCAGGAAGCCGAAAAACGCGGCGTCACCCTGAAATTCGCCGACGCCCAGCAGAAGCAGGAAAACCAGATCAAGGCGATCCGTGGCTTCATCGCCCAGAAGGTCGACGCGATCTTCATCGCACCGGTGGTCGCCACCGGCTGGGATGCGGTTCTCAAGGAAGCCAAGGAAGAGAAAATCCCGGTCATCCTGCTCGACCGCGACATCGAATCGCCGAAGGACCTCTATCTGACCGCCGTCACGTCCGACCAGGTGTTCGAAGGCAAGGTCGCCGGCGATTGGCTGGTCAAGGAAATCGGTTCCAAGAACTGCAAGGTCGTGGAACTTCAAGGCACGACCGGCTCTTCGCCCGCCATCAACCGCAAGAAGGGTTTTGAACAGGCGATCGCCGGACATTCCAACATCAAGATCGCCCGCTCGCAGACCGGCGACTTCACCCGCACCAAGGGCAAGGAAGTCATGGAAAGCTTCATCAAGGCCGAGGGCGGCGGCAAGGACATCTGCGCGGTCTATGCCCATAACGACGACATGGCGGTCGGCGCCATCCAGGCGATCAAGGAAGCCGGCTTGAAGCCCGGTTCCGACATCAAGGTCGTCTCGATCGACGCCGTGCCGGACATCTTCCAGGCGATGGCCAAGGGCGAAGCCAATGCGACGGTCGAGCTGACCCCGAACATGGCCGGCCCCGCCTTCGAAGCCCTCAATGCCTATCTCAAGGATAAGAAGGCTCCGCCGAAGTGGATTCAGACGGAATCGAAACTCTATACCGCCAAGGATGACCCGATGAAGGTCTACGAAGCCAAGAAGGGCCTCGGTTACTGACCTCCCGCCGCCCGGCTCTACCCTTACCCCTTAGAGCCGGGCGACTGCAGCAACCGGAGCGGTGCACCTCGCCGCTCCGGTTCTTCGATAGATGCGGGACTTTAGGCATGTCGGATACGAATTCACTTTTGGAAGCCCGGGGCATCGGCAAGGCCTTCCTCGGCATCACGGCGCTCGAGGGCGTGGATTTCACCCTCGAACGCGGCGAGATTCATGCTCTCCTCGGCGAAAACGGCGCCGGTAAATCGACGTTGATCAAGATCCTGACCGGGGTCTATAGCCGCGATCACGGCACCATGCGCCTCGATGGCGCCGAGGTGACCCCGTCGAGCGTCGCGGAAGCACAAGGCCTCGGTATCGGCACCGTTTATCAGGAGGTCAACCTCCTCGAAAACCTGACGGTCGCGGAGAACCTTTTCCTGGGCCGCCAGCCACGCCGGTTCGGTCTGATCGACCGCCGCGAAATGCGCCGCCGGTCGAAGGCGCTTCTGGAGCGTTACGGCCTCGACATCGATGTCGACGCCCTGCTCTCGTCCTATTCCGTTGCCATCCGCCAGCTGGTCGCCATCGCCCGCGCCGTCGACCTGTCCGGCAAGGTTCTGGTGCTCGATGAGCCGACCGCCAGCCTCGATGGCCACGAAGTGGAGATGCTGTTTACCGTCCTTCGCCGGCTGCGCGAGGAAGGCCTCGGCATCATCATCATCACCCATTTTCTCAATCAGGTTTATGCGGTCGCCGACCGTGTCACGGTCTTGCGCAACGGCAGGCTCGTCGGTACCCGCAAGCTCGTCGAATTGCCGCG
Source organism: Neorhizobium sp. P1_A6 (assembly GCF_056406795.1). NCBI lineage: Bacteria > Pseudomonadati > Pseudomonadota > Alphaproteobacteria > Hyphomicrobiales > Rhizobiaceae > Neorhizobium > Neorhizobium sp. P1_A6. The sequence goes on from NZ_JBFTZM010000004.1 coordinate 195,967, forward strand.
GCTGGAGCTGATCTCGATGATGCTCGGCCGCGAGTTGCAGCACATCACCCGCGAACATCAGGCGCAGGAAGAAACCGTCGCCTCGACGGCCGAAGCGCCGATCCGCTTCTCAGGCTACGGCAAGCGCGGCAGCGTCGCACCTTTCGATCTGGACATCCGACCCGGCGAAGTGGTCGGCGTCGCGGGCCTGCTCGGCTCCGGCCGCACCGAGACCGCCTTCCTGCTTTTCGGCATCGACCGTGCCGACAGCGGCACTGCGACCGTCGACAACCAGCAGGTCGCCCTCTCCTCTCCGGAAGCGGCGATTGCCAGCGGCTTCGGCTTCTGCCCGGAAGAACGCAAGACGGACGGAATTATCGGCGATTTTTCGGTCGCCGATAACATCGCGCTCGCCGTCCAGGCCCGGCAGGGCTGGGCAAAGCCGATCTCCTCGCGGGAAAAGGCAGCGCTCGCGGAAAACTTCATCAAGTCGCTGGATATCCGGCCGGCCGACCCCAACAGGCAGATGAAATTCCTCTCCGGCGGCAATCAGCAGAAGGCGATCCTCGCCCGCTGGCTGGCGACCGAACCCCGTCTGCTGATATTAGACGAACCGACGCGCGGCATCGATATCGGCGCGCATGCGGAAATCCTGAAAATGATCGAAAAACTCTGTGCCGAAGGCATGTCGCTGGTGGTCATCTCCTCGGAACTGGAGGAACTGACCGCCATCGCCCATCGCGTCATCGTGCTGTCCGACCGCAAACATATCGCCGAACTCAAGGGCGATCGGGTGACTGCCGACAACATCATGCAGGCGATCGCAGCGCCGGCCCACACGGAGGCCGCATGATGGACCGCTTCACCCGCCGGCTGAAACGGCTGGCACCCCAGATCGTTGCGCTTGCAGTCATCCTTGCCCTTATCACGGCAGTCGCGCCCGGCTTCCTCAACGTTTCGTTCCAGAACGGCCGGCTCTACGGCAGTTTGATCGATATCCTGGTGCGCGCCGCCCCCGTCGCGCTGCTGACGATTGGCATGACGCTGGTCATCGCCACTCGCGGCATCGATCTCTCGATCGGTGCGGTGATCGCCATCTGCGGTGCAGTCGCCGCGACGCTGATCGCACACGATTATCCGCTGCCGGTCGTGATCCTGATCTCGCTCGGCGTCGGCCTCGCCTGCGGCCTCTGGAACGGCGTGCTGGTCGCCCTGCTCGACATCCAGCCGATCATCGCCACGCTGATCCTGATGGTCGCCGGCCGCGGCATCGCCCAGCTGATCACCGAAGGCGTCATCCTCACCTTCAACAATGACAGCTTTGCAGCGCTCGGTTCCGGTTCGCTCGGCGGCATTCCGATCCCGATCCTTATCTGGGTCTGCGCCGCCCTGATCATCGGTCTGCTGGTCCGCCGCTCGGCGCTCGGCTTCCTGATCGAGGCAACCGGCATCAACCGCCGCGCTGCGACCCTTGCCGGCGTGCGCGCCCGCTTCCTGCTGTTCTTCGTCTATGCGATCTCCGGCCTCTGCGCCGCCATCGCCGGCCTGATCGTCACCGCCGATATCCGCGGCGCAGATGCCAACAATGCCGGCCTCTGGCTTGAACTCGACGCCATCCTCGCTGTCGTCATCGGTGGCACCTCGCTGAACGGCGGACGTTTCTCGATCACCGCATCGCTGATCGGCGCGCTGATCATCCAGTCGATCAACACCGGCATCCTCGTTTCCGGCTTCCCGCCCGAATTCAACCTGATCATCAAGGCCGGCATCATCATGATCGTTCTGACCCTGCAGTCGCCGGCGATCATGGCGTTGCTCGGCTTCGTCAAGGCTCCGCGGCGCCAGGCCGAAACTATATCCCGAGAGTCATCCCACAAGGCGGAGGGAACGGTCCGATGATCCACACCCGCAACCTGCCCTTCGTCACCACGCTCGGCATCTTCGTCATCGCCTATGCCCTCTGCGTTCTGCAGTTCCCGAACATGCTGTCGACTCGGGTTATCGGTAACCTTTTGACCGACAACGCCTTTCTCGGCATCGCCGCGGTCGGCATGACCTTCGTCATCCTGTCGGGCGGTATCGACCTGTCGATCGGCTCGGTGATCGCCTTTACCAGCGTCTTCGTCGCCGTCCTGGTCGGCTCGCTCGGTGTCCACCCACTCGTCGCCTTCGCCGCCGTGCTCGTCATCTCGACATTGTTCGGCAGTCTAATGGGCGCCATGATCCGCTATCTGGGCATACCGCCCTTCGTGGTGACGCTTGCCGGCATGTTCCTGGCCCGAGGCGCTGCCTACCTGATCTCGACGGAATCCGTACCGATCAGCCACGAGATGATCGACACGATCCAGGGCTTCTATTTCCGCTTCCCGGGTGGCGGCAGGCTGACCGCGCTTGCCCTGCTGATGCTGCTGGTGTTCATCGTCGGAGCTTTCATCGCTGGCCGCACCCGCTTCGGCGCCAATGTCTATGCCATCGGCGGCAGCCAGCAATCAGCCGAGCTGATGGGGGTTCCGGTCGGCTCCACGACGATCGGCATCTACGCGCTGTCCGGCTTCCTCTCGGGCCTCGCCGGCATTGCCTACACGCTCTACACCTCGTCCGGCTATTCGCTGGCGACGGTCGGCGTCGAGCTCGATGCGATCGCAGCCGTCGTCATCGGCGGCACGCTGCTCACCGGCGGCGTCGGCCTGGTCGCGGGAACATTCATCGGCATTTTGATCCAGGGGCTGATCCAGACCTACATCGTCTTCGACGGCACGCTGTCGTCCTGGTGGACGAAAATCGTCATCGGCATCCTGCTCTTCGTCTTCATTGTATTGCAGCGCGGAATCATCTGGTATTCAAACCGGCGACTGGCCGAGAGCCGGCTGAAGGAGATCTGAGTGGGACTTCTGGAAACGACGATCAGTGGACGAAAGCGCCGCAGCAACCACGCGCATGTGGTGGCGGAGCTCGGCCGGGGGATCGTTTCCGGCAAGATCCCGGAAGGTTCCCTGCTGCCCGGCGATACCGAGCTCTCCGCCCGTTTCGGCGTCTCCCGCACGGTGTTGCGCGAATCCATGAAGACGCTCTCGGCCAAGAGGCTGGTCGAAGCCAAGGCTAAGGTCGGCACCCGCGTGCTCGACAAGGCCAGCTGGAACTTCTTCGATTCGGACGTGCTCGGCTGGCGCTTCGAATCAGGGCTGGATTACGAATTCATCGAGCATCTGGCGGAAATGCGCATGGCGTTGGAACCGGCAGCAGCAGCCGCCGCCGCGCTACGTGCCTCCAGCGATGATATCGTCGCGCTCTACGCGATCGCCGCGAAATTCGACGACCTGTCCCACACGCCGGAAACCATCGCCAAGGTGGACCTGGAATTCCACCTTGCTATCGCCCGCATGTCGGGCAATCCGTTCATGCGCTCGGCAAGCGCGCTGATCGAGGCGGCGCTTGCCATCTCCTTCCAGCTCTCCTCGCCCGCCGCCTCGCCGGAAAAGATCGATGAGGTCGCCACCAACCACCTGCGGATCGCCCATGCGGTCGCCTCGCGTGATCCTGACAGGGCGATCTCCGCCATGCGGCACGTCATCGAGGTCGGCAAGGTCCGCATCGCCAACTCGTTCGAAGTGACCTTGCCGGCCTGAGATAGGTTATCTCGCTTCGAGCGAGATCATCAGGTTGGCGAGCAGGGCGGTGCGCGGCGCAACGCTGCTGACGAAGATATGCTCGTTGAACGTATGGGCGCCGGCACCGTCTGCACCGAGCCCGTCGAGCGTCGGCACGCCGAGCGCTGCGGTGAAATTGCCGTCCGAGCCGCCGCCCGTCGCCATTCCTTCGAGCTTGATGCCGAGGCCGTCGGCGATCTCAGCGGCAACATCGAAAAGGCGCTTGCCCTCGTCGGACTGCGCGAACGGCGGACGGTTCATCCGGCCATCGATTTCGAAAGTGATGTCCGGATCGACAGGTTTCATCGCCTCAATCTTGCCCGTGATCTGCCTGGCGATCACGTCGTCGGGAACACGAACGTCAACCTGCAGACGGCATTCCGCCGGCACCGTGTTGCGGCCGGTTCCACCCGCTATCGTCCCGACCGTGACGGTGACGCCGCGTTCGGTATCGTTGAGCGCCTCAAGCTCCAGAACCAGCCGGGCAGCTGCGCGAATGGCACTGCGGCCATCCTGCGGCCTCGTTCCGGCGTGCGAAGCATGCCCCCGCACGGTGACATCGTACATGGCGACCCCTTTGCGGGCGACGACGATCTTGCCGCCGTCGCGGGCGGGTTCCACCACCAGCGTGTAACCTGCATTCTTCGCCGCCTCTTCCATGAAGGCGCGCGACGACAAGCTCCCCATCTCTTCGTCGGGCACGAAAATCAGGTCGATCGGCATCCTGCTGCCGTGCCTGACTGCGAGCTTCATCGCCTCGAGCGCCATCAGCGCGCCGGACTTCATGTCGTAGATACCGGGGCCATAGAGTTTATCCCCCTCCTGACGCAGCGGCAGCTGGTTGTCGATCACGCCGACCGCATGCACGGTGTCGAGATGCGCCAGTATCAAAACGGTCTTTTCGTTACTGCCGGCCGGGCGCGGCGAGCGGATCGCCAGGATATCGCCGAAACCGAGCGTGCCCGGCAGCCGTTCCGTCTCCAGACCAGCCGCCTTGCCGATTGCCTCGACCCGATCCGCCAATACATTGACCGCAACCGCATCGAGCGTCAGCGTCTCGATCTCGACCCACTGCTTCAACTCGTCGATGAGAGCCTTGCCGTCGATGTCTTTGGCGGAAATGGCAAGCGTCATGAGAAATTACCTTGGGCGTTCTTCGGCAGGCGGGGGTGATGCCGCAGAAGGTGCGGCCCGGCCACTATAGTCGGCCAAGCCAGGATCGCCAGACCCGCTGCCGGGATAACCGGCAAAAATCGCAGGCGCCTAAAAAGAGGCACCTCGATCCCAAATCCGGGACCGAACGGCGTATTGTCGTGCGCGACTATGTGACGAGCAGGCTTCGAGGATTTCCCTTAGGCCGTCAGTGCCTTGAAATGCTGGAGCATGCGGGCCGCATCCGGTTCCCGGCCGGTGAACAGCTGAAAAGCGCCGACCGCCTGGAAGACGGCCATGCCGCCGCCGTTCAGCACCCGGCAGCCCCGCTCCCTGGCCACTTTCAAAAGCTCGGTATCGAGCGGGAAATAGACGATCTCCGCGACCCAGTGATGCGGCTGGAGAAGCTCCGGCGGCAGCGGCACACCTGGATATTTGGCCATTCCAGTCGGCGTCGCATGGATGATGCCCGAGACATCCTGCATCGCCGAAGCGATATCCGGTGACGCCGTTATGGATGCCTCCGGAAAAAGAACCGACATCGTTTGCACAAGCTGCTCCGCCCGATCGGGCTCGCGGTCGAACACCGTGAGCGCCGTGAGGCCAAGCGACAGGATCGCATAAGCCGTCGCAACGCCCGCGCCCCCGGCGCCGATCTGAACCGCCGCACTCAGATCGGCGCCCGGCAGGCCGCGCCGGAAACTTTCCGCAAATCCCCACCAGTCGGTATTGTGGCCAAACCGCTTGCCGTCCTTCAGCACCACCGTGTTGACGGCGCCGAGCGCCCGCGCCTCGTCGGAGAGTTCGTCGAGATAGGGAATGACCACCTGCTTGCAGGGATGGGTGATGTTCAGACCAATCAGCCCGCGCGCTTCCGCATCGTCCAGGAGATCAGGCAGGCTGCTGGGCGTCAGGCCGAGCAGATTGAGATCGATCAGCTCATACTCGTAGCGGAAGCCTTGAGCTGCACCTTCCTTCATATGCATGGCCGGCGTCAGCGAGGCCTGGATGCCGGCGCCGATCAGCCCGGCCTTCAAGGGTTTCAGCAATGTCTCGGCCATGGGTGTAGCGCCTCATTGGATGGAAAAGCCGGTCCGCCTGAAAGACGGACCGGCAGGCATGTTACTTCTTGCGGGCGGCGTCCAGTTCCTTGAAGAGCAGCGACACGGTATCGGCACCCACGTCGGCGCTGAACTTGTCGATCAGCGGCTTCACGGCATCGCGGATCTTCTGGGTTTCAGCGGCGTTGAGCTCGGTGACCTGCATGCCGGTCTTCTTGATCTCGTCGAGCGCTTTGGCATCCGCTTCGCGGGAAACCTTGCGTTGGAAATCGCGTGCTTCCGTCGCAGCCGACTGCAGAATGCCCTTCTCCTCATCGTTGAGGCCGTCCCAGAACTTCTTGCTGATCAGCACGATCTGCGGATTGTACTGATGACGGGTGACGGTCAGGTACTTCTGCACTTCGTAGAACTTGGCGTTGATGATGTTGGCGAACGGATTTTCCTGCCCATCGACCGTGCCGGTCTCAAGCGCGGTATAGAGTTCCGTGTAGGGCAGCGGCACGGCATTGGCACCGAGGCTGTTGAACAGCTCGATCGGGATCGGCGACTGCAGCGTACGGATTTTCAAGCCCTTGATGTCTTCGAGCTTGGTGACCGGGCGGCGGTTGTTGGTGAGGTTGCGGAAGCCGAGTTCCCAATAGGCGAGACCGACGAGGCCTGTCGCCGGCAGCTTGTCGGAAAGGCTCTTGCCGAAGGCACCGTCCATTACCTTGTCGGCTTCCTCGCCGCTGTTGAACAGGAACGGCAGGTCGACCGCACCGAACGCCTTGACGTTGCTCGACAGGATGCCGGCATTCAGCACCAGCATCTCGACCACGCCGCCCTGCAGGGCGGAGACGGTCTGCACGTCGCCGCCGAGCACGCCGCCCGGAAACAACTTGATCTCGATCTTGCCGCCGCTCTTCGCCTTGACGATCTCGGCGAATTTTTCCATGCCGGTGACCTGCGGATGGCCCTTGTTGTTGGCCGCCGCAAACTTCAGCGTATGCGCACGGACTTCGGCAGACGCCGTGCCGGCAAACAGCATCACCGGCAGGGCGATCCCGAGCGCCAGTTTCATCATCTTGTTGAACATGCTTTCCTCCCACTGGATGGCCGGGTCCCCCACGGCCGGTTGATATGCACTTGGCAGAAACTCCCCGGCCTCAATGCCCGAACCAGGCGACCGGCACGGTCACCAGTTGCGGGAAGAGGACGAGAAGGAAGAGAACGATCAGCTCGGCGATCATGAAAGGCATCACGCCCTTCATGAGGTCTTCCATCGACAGCTTGGAGACCCCGCAGATGACGTTGAGGACGGTGCCGACCGGCGGCGTGATCAGGCCGATCGAGTTGTTGATGATGAACAGCACGCCGAAATACACAGGATCGATGCCGGCCTGCTTGATGATCGGCATCAGCACCGGCGTCATCACCAGAATGGTCGGCGTCATGTCCATGGCGGTGCCGACGACGACGATCAGCACCATGATGGCAAGCAGCAGCAGCGTTTGGTTGTCCATCAGCGGCTCTATGAGCTTGACGAGATCGCCGGGCACGTCGGCAACCGTGATCAGCCAGGCGGAGACCGCCGCGCATGCGACCAAGAACATCACCACCGCGGTGATCTTCGCTGCCGCCACGAAGACGTTGAAGAGTTCGGACGGCGCCAGTTCGCGATAGACGACCATCGATACGAACAGCGAATAGACGGCAGCCACGACGCCTGCTTCGGTCGGGGTGAATACGCCGAACTTCAGGCCGACGATGATGATAACAGGCAGCATCAGCGCCCAGATGCTGTCGACGAAGGCCTTCATTCGGAGTTCGCGACTCTGGCGCTTCGGCAGTTCGAACTGCTCCTTGCGGGCGACGATCAGCCAGGCGATGCAGAGTGCCACCGCGATCAGCAGCCCCGGAACGATACCGGCGAGGAAGAGCTTGGTGATCGAGACGCCGCCGACGACGCCGTAGAGGATGAAACCGATCGACGGCGGAATGATCGGCCCGATAACCGAAGCCGATGCCAGAAGACCGCCGGTCCGTGCCGGGTCATGGCCCGATTTGATCATCATCGGATAGAGAAGCGCACCGAGCGCCGCAGCGTCGGCGACTGCCGAACCGGATAGGCTCGACAGGACGCAGGCGGCGAAGATCGCCACGAAACCGAGACCGCCGCGCACATGGCCAACGAGCGCCATGGCGAGATTGACGATACGCTTCGACAGGCCGCCGGTATTCATCACCTCGCCGGCCAGCAGGAAGAAGGGAACCGCCATCAGCGGAAAGCTGTCGGCGCCGTTCAGCACGTTCTGGGCGACGATCTGGGCGTCGAAAATATCCATGTACATCATCAGCGCAACACCGCTGAGGATCAGCGCGAAGGCGATCGGCACGCCGAGCGCCATGGGGCCAAGAAGGGCGCCGAGGAAAATGGTGAGCGTCATCGGTCTCTCCTCAGGCCTTGGTGATGCCGGCGGCGACCGCGGCTTCCGGATGATTGTCGAGAGCCACTTCCTCCTCGCTGTCGCGCACCAGCTGAGCGGTTGCGATATCGATGCGGCCGGTGGCCACCTGGAAGGCATCCCAGAGAATGATGAGGAAGGTCGGAACCCCGAAGGCGAGGCCGGCGCCGTAGAACCAGCCCATCGAAATGCCGGTCGCCGGCATGGTCGCTGGCAGGTTGATCAGCGTCTGCGTCCAGCTTCCGCTGATCATCAGCCAGGTGGCGACGAGCATCAGCCCCTGCCCCATCAGCACTGCGATCCTGGCACCGGTCGGCGGTAGCCGCTTCAGAAGCGAGTCGACGCCGAGATGGCCATGTTCGCGCATCGCGACAACCCCACCAAGGAAGGTAAGCCAGATGAAGAAGACCCGCGACAGCTCTTCTGAAACGGTAATGCCCTGATTGAAGGCATAACGCAGTACGACATTGCCGAAGACCAGCACCACCATGCCTGCCAGAAGCAGGGCTATGACGACCTTCAGCACAAGGAATAAGAAATCGATGATCCGTGTCATTTCCAGTCCTCCCCAGGCTCCGTCATCGGATAGCGACGGTAGCGACTGCAAATACAGTCACCCGTCCAATTCGTTTGACAAGATAGCCTCCGCCGGGACCGCCTCCTCAGGGATCGATCGGCAGAACAATAAAATGTACGAACTAGTGAGTATGTCAAGCGCGATCTATTGAAAGCGAAGCGCAAGCCCGTTATGACTTTGGAAAAAATGCGGAAATTCGATGTGAACGATCGAGCGTCCACAATGCCCGCTTCTCTAAGCACGGGCGGTACGCAACGGCAAAGGCGGCTTTGAGGATGGCGGCGAAACGCGAAAACGGCAGGAAAAACGATCCACAGCGCACCCAGGAAAACATCTTGGACGTGGCGACGGAGGAGTTTGCGACTCACGGGCTTGCCGGCGGCCGCGTCGATGCGATCGCGGAGAAGACCCGCACCTCGAAGCGGATGATCTATTATTATTTCGGCAGCAAGGAAGGGCTTTACCTTGCCGTCCTCGAACGCGCCTACCGCAAGATCCGCACGCTCGAAGAGGACCTGCAGCTTTCCAACCTGCCGCCGGAACAGGCGCTGCGCGTGCTGATCTCGACCACGTTCGACCATGACGAAGCCAACCCGGATTTCGTCCGGCTGGTCAGCATCGAGAACATCCACCACGCCGCCCATATGCTGCGCTCGGACGCGATCCGCGACCTGAACGTCTCGGTCATCGAGACCATTGCCGCGATCCTGGCACGCGGCGTCGCCGCCGGCGTATTCGCCCGCACGGCCGACCCGATCGACATTCACATGCTGATCAGCGCCTTCTGCTTCTTCCGCGTCTCCAACCGCTACACGTTCGGCACCATCTTCCGTCGAGATCTTTCGGAGCCGGCGACCATGGAACGCCACAAGGGCATGATCGCCGACGCGGTGATCAGCTACCTGAAGGCTTAGCCCGGTCCGGATGGGCGTTGGCGAAGGGCTTCAATTCGACGCAGCGGTCAGCGATCGCGACGAGCCTGGGGCAGGCAGAGAGATCGACGCCCCATCGCCGCGCGTTGTAGACCTGCGGCACGAGACAGATATCCGCCATGCTCGGCCGGTCGCCATGACAGAACGCGCCGGTCGAGGGTGAGTCGAGCAACACTTCGAACGCCGCCAGCCCCTCGCCGATGAACTTCCGCATCCAGGCAACGCGCGCCTCTTCTCCGCCGCCGGTGATCGACATGACATGGGCGCCGACATGCGAATTGCCGACGGGGTGGATTTCCATGGCGATGACATAGGAAAGCGCCCTCACCCGCTGCCGGCCGACAGAATCACCCGGCAGGAAGGCGCCGCCGCGCGTTTCGTCGAGATATTCGATCACCGCCAGCGACTGGGTGAATGTATGCCCGTCAATCTCCAGAACCGGCACCAGCCCCTGCGGATTGCGGGCGAGATGCTTCTCGGCTCGGTGCTCCTTGGCGATGATATCGACCGGGACGGTGCGGAATATTTCGGCGACCATATTGAGGGCGATCCTCAGCCGATAGCTCGCCGAGGACCGCCAATAATCGTAGAGAACCGTATCGCTCATCCCGCCTTCTCGTATTTCGTCACGGTCTGCTCGATCGCACCGAAGATCGAATGACCCTTGTCGTCCTTCATCTCGATCCGCACCGTATCCCCGAAATGCAGGAACGGCGTCTTTGGAACGCCGAGGTTGATCGTTTCGATGGTGCGGATCTCGGCGATGCAGGAATAACCGGCGCCGCCATCGGCGACCGGCCTGCCGGGTCCTCCATCGAGCTTGTTGGAGACCGTGCCCGAACCGATGATCGTGCCGGCGACCAACGGCCGTGTCTTGGCCGCATGGACGATAAGCTGCGGGAAATCGAACGTCATATCGACGCCGGCATTGGCCCGGCCGAACGGCTTGCCATTCAGGTCGACCTTGAGCGGTAGCGAAAGCTTGCTGCCATCCCAGGCGGAACCCAGCTCGTCCGGAGAGACCGCGACCGGCGAGAAGGCGGAAGACGGTTTCGACTGGAAGAAGCCGAAACCCTTGGCGAGTTCGGAGGGGATGAGCCCGCGCAGAGACACGTCGTTGACGAGGAGCACGAGACGGATCGCCTCCCGCGCTTCATCCAGGGAAGCCCCCATCGGCACGTCGCCGACGATCACCGCGATCTCGCCTTCCATATCGGCGCCCCAGGCCTCGTCACCGAGTGGGATCGGATCGCGCGGCCCGAGAAAGCTGTCGGACCCGCCCTGGTAGATCAGCGGATCGGTCCAGAAGTTCTCCGGCATGTCGGCATTGCGCGCCCGGCGTACCAGCTCGACGTGATTGACGTAAGCCGATCCGTCCGCCCATTGATAGGCGCGCGGCAGCGGCGATGCCGCATCATGTTCATGGAAACGGATGGTCGGCTGCGCACCGGTCTCGATACCGTCCGCCACCCGTTCGAGCCGCGGACCGACATACGCCCAGTCGTCGAGCGCTGCCTGGAGGGTTCGGGCGATATGACCGACCTCCGAGCACTGGGTGAGATCTTTCGAGACGACGACCAGGCGGCCGTCGCGGGTGGAATCCTTCAGTGTCGCGAGCTTCATGAATGAGTGTTTCCCGTTTTATCGTTGGTATTGCTCTCAGAATGTGAGCAGATCGCACAAGAAGGCAACCGTAATGTCGCGCCTCATCACTTGATCCCCGGCGTACCGTCGAACTTTCGCTCGAGACCTGACCAGCAATCCACGTAATTGTCCTGCAGCGTCTCCAGTTCGGCGGCGAATTTGGTGAGCTGCTGCGGGAAACGGGTCTCGAACATGAAGGCCATGGTGTTCTCAAGCTTGACGGGTTTCAGCTCGCCGTTCGAGGCCTTTTCGAAGCCGGTGAAATCCGGTCCGTGCGGCAGCATCATGTTGTGCAGGCTCATGCCGCCGGGCACGAAACCCTCCTCCTTGGCGTCATAGCGGCCATAGATCAGGCCCATGAACTCGCTCATGATGTTGCGATGATACCAGGGGGGCCGGAACGTGTGCTCGGCCACCAGCCAGCGCGGCGGAAAAATCACGAAATCGACATTGGCGGTTCCCTCCTCTCCCGAGGGAGCGGTGAGAACCGTGAAGATCGACGGATCGGGATGGTCGAAGAGAATCGCGCCGACCGGCGAAAAGGTGCGTAGGTCGTATTTGTAAGGCGCGTAATTGCCGTGCCAGGCAACCACGTCGAGCGGCGAATGGCCGATCTCGGTGACATGAAACGAGCCGCACCACTTCACATGCACCCGGCAGGGCGTCTCCTTGTCCTCGTAGGCAGCCACCGGCGTCTTGAAATCGCGGGGATTGGCAAGGCAGTTGGCGCCGATCGGACCGCGATCCGGTAGCGTGAACTTGGCGCCGTAATTTTCGCAGATATACCCGCGCCAGACTTTTTCCTCGCCGAGCCGGATCACCTTGAACATCGTGCCGCGCGGGATGATGCAGATCTCGGAAGGCTCCAGGTCCATCTTGCCGAGTTCGGTGAAGACGCGGATCGAACCCGTCTCCGGCACGATCATCATCTCGCCGTCGGCATTGAAGAAATAGTCGTCCACCATGTCGGTGTTGAAGACATAGACATGCGCCGCCATGCCGGACTGGGAGAGCGCATCGCCCGCCGTCGTCATGGTGCGGATGCCTTCGAGGAAGCTCAGCGGCTCGCTTGGCGCCGGTACCGGGCTCCAGCGGAGCTGGCCGAGGGCCAACGAATGCTCGGCAACGTGAGGTGCGGTCTTCCAGAGCGGATAGTCGACCTTCGTGAACCGACCGGTATGGCGCACGCTCGGGCGGATGCGATAGAGCCAGGAACGCTCATTGGTGCCGCGCGGCGCGGTGAAAGGCGAACCGGAGAGCTGTTCCGCGTAAAGCCCGTAATTGCATTTTTGCGGGCTGTTCTGCCCCTGCGGCAGGGCACCGGGCAGGCTCTCGGTTTCGAAATCGTTGCCGAAGCCGGGCATATAGGCGAGCGTCTCGGCATTCGCCCCGGTGAATTGCGTGGCGTTCGGATCGATCTTGTCCAGCATGGCTTGTTTCCTCCCATGATGACGATATGGTTGCAAACGTAACCATTATTTTTGTAACCATCAACGCCCGATCAACGTCATGACGACCGATAGTTTCGAACTCGAACAGTTCCTCCCCTACAGGCTCAACCGCGCCGCCGAATTCGTCGGCCTGCGTTTTGCCGCCCATTACAAAGCGAAATACGGCATGACTCGGCCGGAATGGCGCACGCTTGCGGCGCTCGGCAGTTCGGGCCGCATGACCTCGAAAGCCGTCGGCGCGCATTCCTCCATGCACAAAACCAAGGTCAGCCGCGCCGTCTTCGCGCTCGAACAACGCCGCTGGCTGAAGCGCAGTCAGGACGATGCAGACCGGCGGGTCGAGCATCTGGAACTGACCGCCGCCGGGCAGCAAGCCTATCGGGAGCTGATCGAGCTCGCCCGCCGCTATCAGACCGAACTGGAGGCGGAATTCGGCGAGAGCGGCATCGAGGCTTTGTCGAACGGCCTTGCCGCAATCGAGCAGGTCATCCGCCGCTCGGGCAAGGGAAAGCCGTCGGAGCCGGACGATCTTTAAGACTTGGCGGGCTTTTGAATCGGAATCCCACCAAAATCCTTCAACACGCTGAGGACGATCGATGTTTTGACATGCTGCACGCTCTCGTGCGGCAACAATATGTCGTTGACGAAATGGGAGAGGCCCGCCAGATCGCGCGTCACGACCTTCAGGTGATAGTCCATTTCGCCGGTCAGCGAGAAACATTCGAGCACTTCCGGCAGGTCCTCGACAAGGCGCGCGAACCGCTTGGCATTGTCCCGGTTATGGGTGGCGAGCGTCACGGCGATCACGACCAGGAGGTCGAGGCCGAGTTTCTGGCGGTTGAGATGCGCCCGATAGGTCTGGATGAACCCCTCGCCCTCAAGCCGCGCCCGGCGGCGCGAACATTGCGACGGCGACAGCGCGACGAGTTCCGACAATTCGTTATTGGTCAGCCGCCCATCAGTCTGCAGATGGCTCAAGATCTTCAGGTCATATCCGTCCAGCGCGTCCATCGTGCATGTGACTCCTCAAATCCGCACGTTTCATGCACAAATCGAGCAGAACACCGCCAAGATTGCAAGCACAATGCGTCCGTCCTGCATCATCATGATGATCGAATGACAGGAGGAGTTTGCCATGGGTCCTTTCCCGCACGACGCACCGGTTTCTGAGATTACCGAAGATAACCCGGCCGGCACCGACGGTTTCGAATTCGTCGAATTCGCCCATCCGGAGCCGCAGAAGCTGGAAGAGCTTTTCACCCGCATGGGCTACAGACCGGTGGCGAGGCACAGGACGAAGAACGTCACCGTCTGGCGCCAGGGCGACATCAATTACGTCGTCAATGCCGAGCCGGGCAGCCATGCCATGCGCTTTGTCGACGAACACGGCCCCTGCGCGCCGGCCATGGCCTGGCGCGTTGTCGATGCCAAACACGCCTTCGACCACGCGGTTGCCAAGGGTGCCACGCCTTATGAGGGCAAGGACAAGACGCTCGACGTGCCGACCATCGTCGGCATCGGCGGTTCGCTTCTCTATTTCATCGAAACCTATGGCGAGAAGGGGTCGGCCTATGAGGCTGAGTTCGAATGGCTGGGCGAACGCAATCCCAGGCCCGAAGGCGTCGGTTTCTATTATCTCGACCACCTGACCCACAACGTCTATCGCGGCAACATGGACAAGTGGTGGGATTTCTACCGCGAACTCTTCAATTTCAAGCAGATCCACTTCTTCAACATCGACGGCCGCATCACCGGCCTCGTCAGCCGGGCGATCACCTCGCCCTGCGGCAAGATCCGCATCCCGCTGAACGAGTCCAAGGACGAGACCAGCCAGATCGAGGAATTCCTGAAGAAATACAAGGGCGAAGGCATCCAGCATATCGCGGTCGGCACCGACGGCATTTACGAAGCGACCGACAAGCTCGCCGAAAACGGCCTCAAATTCATGCCCGGCCCGCCGGATACCTACTATGAAAAGTCCGGCGCCCGCGTGCACGGCCACGACGAACCGATCGACCGCATGAAGAAACACGGCATCCTGATCGATGGCGAAGGCGTGGTCGATGGCGGCATGACCAAGATCCTGCTGCAGATCTTCTCGAAAACGGTGATCGGCCCGATCTTCTTCGAATTCATCCAGCGCAAGGGCGACGAAGGGTTTGGCGAAGGCAATTTCCGCGCCCTCTTCGAATCCATCGAGGAAGACCAGATCCGCCGCGGCGTCCTGAAGCCGCAGCAAGCTGCCGAATAACAAGAGCAGTTCCAGAGGGTGCGAAAGCCCGGCGGTCATTCCGCCGGGCTTTTTATATCGAAAGCTCTGCCGGTTCAGGGCGTGACCGGGAAAACCTCGCCATGGGTGGCAACGTAGAATTCGCCTTCTGGCGTCACCCAGCCGCGGAACATGCCGTCCGTGTTGTAAGGCGCGGTGATCGAGCCGTCAGCGCCGACCGCCACGAGTCCGGCCCCGATATCGTGCTGCTTCAGGTCCTCCTGGATGACCTTTGCGGCGGCCTTCTCAAGGCTCTCGCCGAGATAGGAGACGCGGGCCGCCACTTCATGGCCGACGGCATAACGCATGAAATATTCGCCCTTGCCGGTGCCGGAAACGGCGCAGGCCCCGTCCCGTGCGTAAGTTCCGGCGCCGATGATCGGCGTGTCCCCAATGCGGCCTTCCGGCTTGTTGTTATAGCCGCCGGTCGAGGTCGCCGCCGCCAGATGCCCGGCCCCGTCGAGCGCCACGGCACCGACGGTGCCGTGCTTTTCAGACTCGCTGGCTTTCGCCGCCGTGCCCGCAGCGGCATGCACCTTCATCGCCGCCAGCGCCTTGACGCGGCGCTCGGTGGTGAAATAGTCCGGCTCGACCATATCGAGCCCCGCCTCGCGGGCGAAATCGTCGGCCGCTTCGCCGCCGAGCAGGATCGCATCGCCCTTTTCCATGATCTTGCGGGCCGCCTTGATCGGATTGCGGATGCGTCGCACCAGCGTCACCGCGCCGGCCTCGAGCGTGCGGCCATCCATGATCGAAGCGTCGAGTTCATGCTTGCCGTTGGTGTTGAGGGCCGCGCCATAACCGGCGTTGAAATGCGGCGAATCTTCCATGACAACCACAGCCGCCTGCACCGCGTCGAGCGCCGCGCCACCTGCGGTCAGGATTGCCCAGCCGGCTTTCAGCGCCCGTCCGAGATCGACGCGGGCCGCCGCCCACTCCTCGTCGCTCAGATCGAGCTTCGCCATGACGCCGCAGCCGCCGTGGATCGCCAATGCAATCTTTCCCATCGGCCCTTCTCCCATCCGAACTTGGTGTCTTCAGAAAAGCGGCCGGGCGAGATGCCCGGCCGGTAGATCGCAGGTTGGGATGGCTTATTTCGCCGGGCGGATGTTCATGGCCAGCGTGTCCTCGTCGGAACGGGGAACGATGGTGATGCCCTTCTTCATGCCCCAGGCCGATACGGTCGAGGCAATCGCCAGATAAGGCCGATCGGTCGATACCAGGGCATTGGCATCCATCAGGAACTTTTCACGCTTCTTTGGGTCCATCTCGACGGCGGCGTCCTCGATCAGCTTGTCCATCGTCTTGTTGGTGTAACCGCGCAGATTGAAGGCACCGAGCTTTGTATTCGGGTCGTTGCTATGGGCAAGCGACGACAGCGTGTAGTTCGATTCACCCGTCAGCGTGCCCCAGCCCGACATGGTCATCGAGTAGTCGCCGCGCGTGTTGGCCGGGAAGAACACGGCACCCGGCTGAGAGTTCGCTTCAACCTGGATGCCGACCGCGGTCAGCATCTGGGCGATCGTCGTGCCCACATCCTTGTCGCCCGGCAGGCGGTCGTTGGTGAAGGAGAAGGTCACCTTGAAACCGTTCGGATAACCCGCTTCGGCGAGCAGCTTCTTGGCCTTTGCCGGATCGGCCTTGGTGGATTTGACGGCCGGGTTCCAGCCGAAAATGTTGGGCGTCACGAGCTGCGACTCAACGGTGCCCATGCCCTCCATGGCGATCTCGGTGATCGTTTCGCGGTCGATCGCAAGATCGAAGGCTTCGCGCACCTTGGGATCGAGGAAGGGGTTCTTCGGCAGCGGCGAGCCGTCCTTGGCGCTCACCTGCGGCGGCTTCTCACGGAAATCGAAGGCGATATTGAAGAGGTAGACGCTGTTCTGGCGCACGACGGTGAGCTTGGAATCCTTCTCCAGCGTCGGGACGTCGGAGGCCGGGATGCGCGAGATCAGGTCGACGTGGCCGGCTTTCAGCTGCGCAACGCGGGCCGCATCGTTCGGGATCTCCTTGCGGGTGACCTTGTCCCAGGGTTCCTTCTCGCCCCAGTAGCCGTCGAACTTCTGCAGCACGAGCTGTTCTTTCGGCGTCCAGGAGACGAACTTGTAGGGGCCGGTCCCAATCGCCGCCTTGCCGGAATTGAAGCCTTCCGAAGCCTTGTCGGCGTTAGCGGAAAAATCCTTGGCAGCCGTATGCGACACCACGAAGAGACGGATGAAATCGTTCGGCAGGTTTGGCGCAGGACCGTCGGTCTTGATCCGGATCGTCAGCGGATCGACGATCTCGATGCCCCGCACGCGGCGGACATAGATGGTGGTCGGGTTCGGGCCGGTAACGGCCGGAATACGCTCGATCGAGAACTTCACGTCTTCGGCCGTGAAATCGGAACCGTCATGGAATTTGACGCCCGGGCGAAGCTTGAACTCCCAGGTCGTGCTGTCGACGGCCGTCCAGCTGGTTGCAAGGCCCGGCTCGAGTTCGAGGTTGTTGCCGGATTTCACCAGCGAGTCGTAGATATGCTTGACCGCTTCGGCATGGGTGCCGGCCGCAGTGAAATGCGGGTCGACCGACAATGGGCCGGCGCGCACACCGATCGTCAGGTCGGCGGCAAGTGCCGCACCCGAAACGCTGCCGAGCAATACGGCGGCGAGAGCCGCCGTGCGGAATGTCTTCAAAATCGTCATTGTTCGTTCTCCTCTATATTTATCATTGGGGGCCAGTTGGGTGAGTCCACGACGACTTTCGCCAGCAGTTCGGAGAGCATCAGCTTTTCGGCAGGCGTCAGCCCCGACAGCATGACCTTTTCGCGCTCCACCATCGGCTGCATGGTTTCGTCGACAATGCGCTTTCCTTCGTCGGTGATGTAAAGGACGAAGCTTCGAAGATCCGCCGCATCGACCTCGCGCCGGATGATGTTCTTGTCGACGAGCTTCTGGATCGCCCGGCTCATCGTATTCTTGGGGAAACCTGAGGAGCTGCTGATGGCGCTTGCGGTCAGTCCGTCGGAAAGGCCGAGCGAATAGAGAACCACGAATTCCGGCCGGGCCAGCCCGTACTCTTTTTCGATCCAGCGATAGATCGGCTCGTTGAACAGCAGCGCCAGGAAATTGATGCGGAAGGAAAGCCAGCAGGGGTTCTGCCATAGCTTCACGGACACCAGATCATCGACGCCGTGATTGCCGGCGGCCGCCTTGCCGCCCTGCTTGAGGAGCGCATCGAAGGATGAGATTTCCAATTGCAACGCCGTCAGCTCCCGCAGAAATCCTACCTGGATTTTGTTCCGTATGGAACTTGACGATAGCTTATTTGGCTGTCAATCTCTTTTTTTAGTTCCGTATGGAACTTTGCACTTGATCGGCGCAGCGCCTGTCAAGGCACATTTTTTGTGCGCAAGCGTGAGATCTTGGTCAAATTTTGCGCAGTAGGGATGCAGGTGGAAATTTATGAAGATCGCGGACATGAACTGGATGCAGGTGGAGGAACGGACGGTCGAGGATGACCGCTGCATACTTCCGATCGGCAGCGTCGAGCAGCACGCCTATCTCAGCCTCGCGACAGACATGATCCTTGCCGAAAAGGTCTCGCTCGATGCGGCAGCCCCGCTCGGCATTCCGGTTTTCCCGGTCCTCCCCTACGGCCTCGCCTCGTCGTTTGCGACCTTTCCCGGCACGCTGACGCTGACGCTCTCCACTTATATCGGCGTGATCCGCGACCTGATGGACAGCATCCATCGCTCCGGCTTCCGCCGCATCCTGATCGTCAATGGCCATGGCGGCAATACCCCAGCGACAGCCGTCATCTCCGAATGGCTGAATGCGCATCCTGATGCCTCTGTGAAATTCCATGACTGGTGGCGGGCGCCCAAAACCTGGGCAAAGGTGCAGGAAACCGATCCGGCCGCCTCGCACGCCTCCTGGATGGAGAATTTCCCCTGGACCCGCACGACCGACCAGCGCCAGCCAACGGGTGCCAAACCGAAGGTGGATTTCGCCGGCCTCGCCCGCGTCGATGCGGCCCGCAAGCGCGCACTCCTCGGCGACGGCAACTATCACGGCCTCTACCAGCGTCCCGACGAGGACATGCTGGCGATCTGGGACGTGGCTGTCGCGGAAACCCGCGAACTTCTCGAAAACGACTGGCACTGACGGCCAGGCCCTTCGGCGCTTGGCTCTACGAAACCCGCAGAAGACGGGACAGAAGGATAAGACGGGGAACATATGTTAGGTTTCATCTTGCAGCGCCTGTGGCAGGCGGCGATCGTGGTCATCGCGATGTCGGCGCTGGTCTTCTGCGGCGTCTATGCCGTCGGCAATCCCATCGACGTGCTGATCTCTCCGGATGCGACGCAGGATATTCGCGCCGCGGTGATCGCCCAATACGGGTTGGACCAGCCGCTCTGGCGTCAATATTTTGCCTTTCTCGGCAGGCTGATCGAAGGCGATTTCGGCCGCTCGCTCGTCTACAGCATGCCGGTCAGCCAGCTGATCCTCACCCGCCTGCCGGCGACGCTGGAACTGACACTCGCAGCCGTTCTATTTGCCAGCCTCGTCGGCATCCCGATCGGCATGTATGCCGGCTACCGGCCGCATAGCCTGATTTCCCGTGCCATCATGGCGATCTCGATCCTGGGATTCTCGGTCCCGACCTTCTGGTTCGGCCTGATGCTGATCATGGTTTTCGCCGTGCAATGCGGCTGCATGCCGGCCGGGGGGCGCGGCGAAACGGTCAGCCTGTTCGGCGTCGACTTCAGTTTCCTTACCGGTGACGGGCTTGCGCATCTCGTGCTGCCGGCACTAAACTTGGCGCTCTTCAAGTTCTCCTTGATGATCCGCCTCGCCCGCGCCGGCACCCGCGAACTGATGCTGAGCGACACGGTGAAATTCGCCCGCGCCGCCGGCTTGTCCGAGTTCACGGTGCTGAGCCGGCATGTCCTGCGGCTGATCTCGATTCCGCTCGTCACCGTCTTCGGTCTGGAACTCGGCTCGACGCTCGCCTTTGCGGTCGTCACCGAAACCATCTTTTCCTGGCCCGGTCTCGGCAAGCTGATCATCGACAGCATCACCTCGCTCGACCGGCCGGTCATGGTCGCCTACCTGATGCTCGTCGCCTTCCTGTTCATCGTCATCAACCTGATCGTCGATCTCACCTATGCGCTGCTCGATCCGCGCCTGCGAAAGGGCCGTGCCTGATGCGCGATACTCTGCTTGGCCGTTTCCTAGAGGAATTCTTCCGCAACAAGGTCGCGACGGGTGCGGCAATGGTCGTCCTCCTGATCGTCCTGACTGCGATCGTCGCGCCCCTGGTCACCCCGCAGGATCCGTATGACCTGACCAGCCTGGTGCTGCGCGATGCACGGCGTGCGCCGGGTTATGTCGGCACCGGCGGTTACACCCATTGGCTCGGCACGGACTCCCAGGGCCGCGACCTCCTGTCGGCGATCATCTACGGGCTGCGCATCTCGCTGCAGATGGGCGTGATTGCCGGCGGCATCGCCTTCGTCATCGGCGCGGTGGTCGGCTGCTCTGCGGCCTATATCGGCGGCCGGTTCGAAAGCCTCGCGATGCGCATCATCGACCTACAGCTTTCCTTCCCGGCAATCTTGCTCGCCTTCGTCATCGCCGCCCTTCTCGGACAGGGCCGCTACCAGCTGATCATGGCGCTGATCTTTGCGCAGTACGCCTATTTCGCCCGCACCGCCCATGGCGCGGCATCGGCCGAACGGCAGAAGGACTATGTCGAGGCGGCACTCTCCATTCCGCTGTCGCCCTGGCGCGTGGTGCTGAAACATATCCTGCCAAATTCGCTGCCGCCGCTGATCGTCGTGGCGACCGTGCAGGTGGCGAGCGCCATTTCGCTCGAAGCCACCCTCTCCTTCCTGGGCGTCGGCCTGCCGCCGACCGAACCGTCGCTCGGCATGCTGATCGCCAACGGTTTCCAGTATCTGCTCTCCGGCCGTTACTGGATCTCGATCTATCCCGGCGTGGCGCTGATCCTGTTCATTGTTTCGCTCAATCTCGTTGGCGATCAGATTCGCGACCAGCTCAATCCGAGGCTCCGCCGATGACCGAAACGACGAGTGCTCCGCTTCTCGAAGTCACTAGCCTCAGGACCTGGTTTCCGAGCGGCCGCGGCGAGATCAAGGCGGTCGACGGCGTCTCGTTCTCGCTGGCGCCCGGCGAAGTCCTCGGGCTCGTCGGTGAATCCGGTTCCGGCAAGTCGATTACCGGCTTCTCGATCATCGGCCTGATCGACGAGCCTGGCCGTATCGTCGAGGGTTCGATCAAACTCGAAGGCCGCGAACTGATCGGCTTATCCGCACATGAGCTGCGCGCCATCCGCGGCAAGACCATTTCGATGGTCTTCCAGGATCCGATGATGACCCTCAACCCGGTCCTGAGCATCGGCACCCAGATTAAGCTGGCCCTCGAAGCGCATGAAAACTTCAGCGCAGCCGATGCCCGCGAAAGAGCTATCAAGGCGCTGGCTCAGGTCCGCATCGACGAGCCGGAACGCAAGGTGGATTTTTTCCCGCACCAGTTTTCCGGTGGCATGCGCCAGCGCGTGGCGATCGCCATCGCCCTGCTGCACCGGCCGAAACTCATCATTTGCGACGAACCGACGACGGCGCTCGACGTGTCGATCCAAGCGGAAATCCTTGCCGAGATGAAGGAACTGGTGGCCGAACTCGGCACCGCGCTGATCTGGATCAGCCATGATCTCGCGATCGTCTCGTCGATCGCCGACCGGGTCGCGGTGATGAGGTTCGGCAATATCGTCGAGATCGGCCCAGCGCTCGGTGTGCTGACGCGTCCACAGCATGACTACACCAAGGCGCTGCTCGACGCGCTGCCGTCTCGCGCCAAGCCCGGCCAGTTGCTGCTGCGCGGCAGCGGCATTGCCGATGCGGCGCCACCGCCGCGCAAGTCGGCGACGTTGAACCTGCCGCCGCTCGGCAGCCCCTATCTCGTGATAGACAATGCGATGAAACGCTTCGAAAAGCCGGCCGGCCTGTTCAGGAACCTGGCGATCAAGTCCGGCATTTCCCAGCCGGTGCCGGTCGTCCAGGCGGTCGACGGCGTGTCGATCACGCTGAAGCGTGGCGAAGTGCTCGGCCTTGTCGGCGAATCCGGCTCCGGGAAATCGACACTCGGCCGCATGGCGGCAGGCATCACGATTCCAACCTCCGGCACGATCCGTCTCAACGGCAAGCCGGTCATGAGTGACGGCCGCAATGCGCGAAAAATTACCACCCGCATCCAGACGATCTTCCAGGACCCGTTCGCCTCGCTCAACGGCCGCATGCGGATCGGCGATATCATTGCCGAAGGTCCGCTCGCCCACAAGCTGGTGACCCGAGCCGAAGCCCCCGTCTATGTCAAGGAATGGCTGGCGGCAGTCGGGCTTGATCCCACCTTCGCCAACCGTTTCCCGCACCAGTTCTCCGGCGGTCAGCGCCAGCGCATCGCGATTGCCCGCGCGCTCGCCATGCAGCCGGATGTGGTCGTCTGCGACGAACCCGTCGCCTCGCTCGACGTGTCGATCCAGGCGCAGATCATCAACCTATTGATCCGCCTGCGCGCCGAACTCGATCTTTCGCTGATCTTCATCAGCCACGACCTGTCGGTCGTCCGGCATCTCTGCGACCGCGTCGCCATCATGTATCGCGGCAAAATAGTCGAGGAAGGCGTGGCCTCGGCGATCTACGCCGATCCGCAGCACGATTATACCAAGCGGCTGCTCGCGGCCGTGCCGGTCCTGCCTGAGGCGGCAGAATAACAAAAGGGAGAACGAGACATGGAACCCTGGGAATGGGATGAGGCCACCTGGCGCGGCAAGGTCAACAAGGTGCGCGCCGGCCGCTCGCTGAAGCCGAAGGCCTGGAAGGACGGCGCGCGCTGCGCAGTCGCCCTTTCCTTCGACAGCGACCACGAGACCAACGAGCTTCGCGACGGCGGTGAATCGATCGGCCGCATGTCCCAGGGGCAATACGGCAACCGCATGGGGGTGCCGCGCATCCTCGAAACGCTGAAGAACGCGGACGTCCCGGCGACCTTCTTCGTGCCGGCCGTCGCGGCCCTCCTCTATCCGGACGAACAGCGGCGTGTCATCGCCGAGGGCCACGAAATCGGCCTGCATGGCTGGATCCACGAGGTGAACACCAAGGTTCCCGCCGACAAAGAACGCGAACTGCATTTCCGCGCCGCCGATACGCTGGAAAAGATCACCGGCATCCGTCCGGTCGGCATGCGCACGCCCTCCTGGGATTTCTCCTATGAGACGCTGAAAATCGAGCGAGAGCTCGGGCTGATCTACGATTCCTCGCTGATGGCTGACGACGATCCTTACGAACTGGTCGAGGACGGTGAGCCGACCGGTCTGGTCGAACTGCCGGTCGAATGGATCCGCGACGACGCGGTCTATTTCAACATGAACCGGTTTACCGCGCTGCGCCCCTATACCCCGCCGACCTCGGTGCTCGATATCTTCAAGCGGGAATTCGACCGCGCCTATATCGAGGGCGGGCTGTTCCTTCTGACCATGCACCCGCACGTGTCCGGTTACCGCTCGCGCATCTTCGTGCTGGAGGAGCTGATCAAGCATATCCAGGCCCACGAGGGCGTCTGGTTCGGCACCCATGCGGATATCGCCCGTTTCGCGAAGGAGAATGGTGGTGCGTGATGCGTCCCGGAAGGTTGCGCTGATAACCGGCGGCGGACGCGGGATCGGACGGGGCTGCGCGCTTGATCTTGCCCGTCACGGCTTCGATATCGTCCTCGTCGACCTGATCGAAGAAGACCTTGCCCGCACGGCTCAGGAAATCCGCGACCTCTCCTGCGACGTCCTGACATTCATCGCCGATGTCCGCGACCATAAGCGCGCGGCGGAAATCGTGCGCGAGGTGGACGAGAAATGGGGCCGGATCGACGTCCTGTTCAACAATGCCGGTCGGTCGATGGCGAAAGGTATCGAGGAGATTTCCGAGGAGGAATTCGACGCGACGATCGACATCAACCTCAAGGGCGCCTTCAACTATATCCAGCCGACCGTGCCCGTCATGCGCCGCAACGGCGGCGGACGGATCGTCAACATGTCATCGATGAACGCCCATACCGGCGGCGTCACCAGTGCGGTCAGCAAGTTTTCCTATACGGCAGCCAAGGCCGGCATTCTCGGCATGACAAAGGCACTCGCCAAGGAACTCGGCCCGGAGATCGTCGTCAACGCGATCTGCCCCGGCGTCATCAAGACCGAGCGCTCGAACGCGATGATCGAAGCCCGCGAGGCGCAACTCGCAGCCGGCATCACGCTGAAGCGAGTCGGAACGCCGCAGGACGTCGCAAGCGTCGTCACCTTCCTCGCAACATCCGAACCGAACTTCCTGACGGGTCAGGACATCCAGATCGACGGGTTCCAGTGGGTCCGCTGATCCCTTAGTTCCGATCGATGAGGATTTTCATGATCGCCACCCGCTCGGGCAGTTCGACCAGATAATGCGGATCGCGATCGAGATGATGCACCTTGTTCGGATCGCCGCCGGTAAAGGCTGCCATGGACTCGAAGTCGGGCCAGTAGGAGGTCGTCACGAACTCCGTTTCGTCGCCGAGGTCCTCTCGGAAGAGCTGGACCGCAAGCGCGGTCTTGACGAGTGGTGGAATGCCTGTTTCGAGTAGATAAGCCTCGTATTCGTCGGCAATTGTGGTGCGTGTACGCCCCCGCCAGATCCTCGCAATCGTCGCCTTTGTGCTCATGGGATGCTCCTCATATCCAATTTTCGGAGCAAGTAGAGCCGGAGCGGCATTTGCCAATAGAGCGGCGCTAACCTCTTCCCCGTCCCGGCGCAACGAAGGCCGCGATGGCCGCCTCGTCTAATCCGGCCTCCAGCAGGAAGCGCTGGGAAAACTCGGCGGCGGAAGCTTTCAACGCGTCGTTCGGACGGATCAGGTGGAAGGCCACGTGGTGATCGATGGCTCTCTCAGACACGACGACGACCCGGCCGGAGGCAAGCGCCGCGTCCGCGAGCGGCGGCCGGGCGAGCGCGATGCCGAGGCCATGCGCGCAGGCGTCGATCACCAGGTTATAATCCTCGAACCGCCGGTCCTGCCCGCGCGGCACGTAATCGAGATTTTCGACGGCCAGCCAGCGCCGCCAGGCCTCGACATTGGAATCGTGCAGGATCGGCAGCTCCAGCAGAGATTTTGCATCTGACCTCCCACGGAGACGTTCGGCGATGACCGGAGCGGCGATCGGCACCAGTTTCTCCTGCCAGAGCGGCAGGCTGCGCACGCCGGCCCATGGCCCCTTGCCGCAACGGATTGCCAGGTCGATGCCCTCGCTGAAATCCGCCAGCCGATGTTCCAGAACGAGCTCCAAATGGATGTCGCTAGCCTCCAGCTTCGGCATGCGCGAAAACAGCCAGAGCGAGGCAACCGACGGCGTCACCGAAAGCCGCACGACCGCCTTGTTGCGGCGGGGCAGCCACCGCTCGTCCGTATCCCCGAGCAGAGCCAACGCTTCCTCCGCGCGAGCGAAAAACCGCATGCCTTCCGGTGTCAGCGTCACACCGCGAGCCTCGCGAGAGAAAAGCCGTACGCCCATCCAGCGCTCCAGGCGGGATATCTGCCGGGAGACGGCACCGTGGGTGACGCCGCCCTCTTCCGCCGCGGCGGAAAACGATCCGAGACGCGCGGCGCGGGCGAAGGTCTCAAGCGTATCAAGTGGTGGCAAAGTCTGCGAGCTGTGAACCATAGGCACATATGATCATCGATTACGGTGCTTTTCAAGCACGGATGAGAGGCGCTAAATCCTGACTTCCAAGCTTCGAGGGAGAAAGAGATGAGCACGGTCGCCATGAATACGGGAACGGACGAAAGACAGGGATTTGATGTGATCGCCTTCCTGGCGATCCTGGTGACCATCGTTTTCTGGGCTTCGTCCTTCGCCGTCATCCGCATCGCGCTCGGGCCCCTGACGCCGATCGAGCTTGCGACGGCACGTTATGTCCCGGCCGCCTTGATCGCCGTAGTCTATCTTGTCGCTGCCCGACCAGCCCTTCCAGTCAGAAGCGATCTCCTCCGCCTTGGCGTCGCGGCCGTGCTCTTCATCGCGGCCTATGCCGTTCTCCTCAACATGGGTGAGCGAACCGTGGCGGCTGGCCCCGCGAGCTTCATCATCAACACCATGCCGGTCTTCACCGCCCTTATCGCCACCTTCGCGCTCGGCGAACGGTTCGGCCGCTGGGGCTGGTTCGGAACGGCGATCTCCTTTGCCGGCGTGGCGCTGATCGCTGCCTCCGGCGACGACGGTTTCGATCTCGATCCGAATGCGATCCTCATTCTCGGCGCCGCCCTCTGCTCGGCGATTGCCAGCGTGCTGCAGAAGCCGATCCTTGGCCGCATGCCCGCCTTGGCGGTCACCGCCTGGCTGATGCTGATCGGTTCCATTCCGCTGCTGCCGGAGGTACCGTCCACCTTGCAGGCGCTTGCCGCCGCCCCGGCAGAGGTGAACTGGGGCATCGTCTATCTGGTGCTCTTCCCGACTGCGATCGGTTATGTCACCTGGGCGATCGCCTTGAAGCGCCTATCCGCCGCCCGTGCCTCCAATTTCCTTTACGGCGTTCCCCCGACCGCAACCCTGATCGGTTTCCTGTGGCTCGGCGAGGTGCCGACCCTGATCGGCGCGATCGGCGGCATCATGGCGATCTTTGGCGTGCTCGTCGTCAATGTGATGCGCAAGAGATAGCTTCCCCAGAATTCATCGGAAAAACAGCGCCTTTCAGCGAGTTGATGAATCAATCCTGCAGCAGACTATTTGCCGGTGCCGTTCACCAGCTGCAGGATGAGCTGGTGGACATTGCCGCCCTCGCTCATTTCCATCCGGTCGTAGTCATTGCTGCGCTTCTGCTGCGCCTTCGAGATCTCGCCGAGCTTAACGGTCAGTTCTGTCCTGATTTTCGTGCATTGCGGATCGTCGGCGACACTGAGACCCACGCTCACCCGCTCGATCTCCTTCACCATGTCGGTGATGATCACGCCGTGGACCAGTTCGTGCTTGTAGACACCGGCGATGAAGACATCCCATTTCTTCTTCAGATCGGGAGCAAGCGCCGATGCGGGTTTCGGCAGCGTATAGGTGATGATCAGCTTTGGCCGCGCCGAAACCAGCGTGCAGGAGCCGTCAGGCTGCGGCCGGTAGTCACGGGTCCAGGTGAGCTTGAAATTGGTGTGCGCGATGGCGCGAACCTCCTTGCCGATCTTCGGCCCGCGCTGTCCGATGGAAGCGTAGAGATCGACGCCGGAATCGCCTGTGATGGGATAGGCCTGGACCTGCTCGACCGGCTGCCACTGGCTCTGCGCCGACGCCTCCACGGGCACCATCCCAAGGCAGAGGGCCGCGAGAATTCCTGCACCTATCTTCACTCTTTTCCTCCCAATCGCGTTGCTGCGGCGAACCTAGAGATGCCACAGCACCGTTTCAATTCGTCAAACTTGTTTTCCGTGAACGCTGTCCATCACGACTTTTGTTCCAGGCCCTTGCCATATTTCCTTCAAAATGGATGATGACAGTTATGTGACTAAGTGTTTGACTTGGCATGGGGGAGTTGAATGGGAGAGAAACGAAAGGTCTATGAGGCCTTGGTCGACGGCGCGATGGATGGCCTCACCGACGACGCTCTGTTCAAGTTCGTTACCAGACGCTGCCCAAAGACATCGAGCAAGAAGATCGTCCGGGCAGCGCTGCTGGGACTGACCGACCCGCACCTTCGTGACAAGAACATCCTCGATACGATCTACGCCCTTGCCATCAAACACCGCATGGACGAGTTTCGGGATGGCGAGGATGCGGATGACGAAAGAGACAGCTGGCCCGCGCCCTTCGCCCGCGAGCCCGACAAAAAGACGGTCCGCCCCGACTTGGCCCCCGACTTGTCCTAGGCCCTCTTCGCACTGTCATCCACCATACACAAACGCGCCTTAGACTTGCGATCGTCGAGGGTGAGTTCATGCACGGCCGCGCCAATCTCACAGCCATGAGGCTCATGGATGCCTGCGAGCATCTGCTTTGCGAAGCCGAGGCTTTCGAGGATCTGACCGCGCGGCGGATTGCCATCGAAGCGCATGCGACCCCTTCCGCTATCAGCTATCATTTCGGCTCGCAGGAAGAACTGGTGGCGGCGGTCGCAGAGCGTGTCTACCGGCGGCTGAATGCCGAGCGGTTGACCCTGCTTCGCAAAGCCGTCGACCGGCGGGCGCCCGATCCGCCCGACCTTGATGAAGTCATCGCGGCTTTGGTTGGCCCGTCGATCCGCTGGAGCCTCGACCCGACCTCCAGTTATCCGGTCCTGTCGCATTTCACCTCGATGGCGAAGACCCACCGGGAGCGCGCGCCGCACTACCGCCGCATCATCGACGATGTCGAACATCACCGGGCTTTCGTCCCGCATCTGAAGCGGATCGCGCCCTGGCTCGACGAGGTCGGTATAGGCTGGCGGCTCAATTGCGCGCTCGGCATCCGCTCGCAGGTCACCCGCTCCCGGTCGCGTACGCAAGTGCTGACCAATTACGGCATCGACCTCGACGATCCGGAGATCGTCATCGCCCGCATGGTCGAGGTGATCGCACCGATGTTCCGCCGCTGAAACGGTTTCGAACGGCATTCGAAATCCGTCACGAGCAGGAAACAAACCCCTTCTAACGGTCCTCCTGACGAAACCGTCATCCATGGAGGCATCCGGTGCGACGCGAAACGACATTCATCCATCTGACCGACCTGCATATCGGCACCGCCGACGACAGCCATCTGCACAGCGACACGACCGAGACGCTGCATCAGGTGCTCGATCTCGTCGCGACCGTAACGCCGAAGCCGCAATTCGTGATCGCCAGCGGCGACCTTACCAATCGTGGCGATGCGGAAAGTTTTCGCCGGCTGAAGGAGATCATCGACGCCAGGATCGACGTCCCCGTCATCTATGCGCTCGGCAATCACGATACCCGTCCCGGCTTTTACGAAGGCATGGGCATCGAGATCGACGATCCGGATGCGCCATACGACCACGACACGATCATCGACGGCATCCACATCATCACCATCGATTCGACGACGCCAGGCCTGATCGGCGGCACGATCGATCCGGAACAGTTCGACTGGCTCGCCTCGACGCTCGACAGCCATCCGGACCTGCCGAAGCTGATCGTCATCCACCACCCGCCGGCGCTCGGCGAGGAAGCCGATGCCGCCCATTGGCGGACGATCCATTTCCCCCAGTCGGAACGTTTCCGCCAACTGCTGAAGGGCCGCAACATCATCGGCATTCTGAGCGGCCATATCCATCACGACCGCGTCTCGGTCTGGCATGGCATCCCGGTCGTCGTCGGCACCGGCCAGCACGCCGCCACCGACATCCTGCGCACGGACATCCTGCGCATGGTGCGCGGCGCCTCCTTCGGCATCGGCACCATCCGCCCGTCCGGCCTCACCATGGCCTTCGTGCCGTTGCCGTCCGACCGTGCCGAACTCAATACCTATCCGCTGGAACTTCTGATGGCCCGGGCAATGCCCGTCGCCGCTGAATAACCCTCACCCGGAGACACGCAAAATGCTGCGCAGAACCACGCTCAAGCTGATGGCGACGCTCACCGCCGCCTCGATGTTGCCTCTTGGCCTCCCGGTCGGCGCCCTCGCCGAAATGCCCGCCACGGTCGACAAGCCGGTGACGATCAGCTTTTACAATTACAACCTCGCCTCCGCGAGCGCCGGCGCCGATGCCACCAGGGAATTGATCGCCGGCTTCGAGAAGAAATTCCCCAACGTGAAGGTCGAGACGGTGGCCGTACCGTCGAACGAGATCATCAACCGGGTCCAGGCCGATATCGTCGCCGGCAAGCAGCCGGACGTCGCCCAGCTGACCTTCCGCGACCTGATCTTCATCGCCAGCGACCTTGGCGGCAACGCGCTCGAGGACATGGTGAAGCCGGCGGAACTGAAAGAGCATCTCGCCGGCATGATCCCCAAGGGTCTCGAACTCGGCAAGGTCGACGGCAAGACCTATGGTCTCGCCTACACATTCTCGACGCCTGTCCTCTATTACAACGGCGACCTCTTCAAGCAGGCCGGTCTCGATCCGAACAACCCGCCGAAAACCTGGGCCGACGTCAACATCGCCGGCAAGGCGATCAAGGAAAAGACCGGCAAGAACGGCTTCTTCCCGGGCGCCTATGGCCCGAGCGACGGCACCTTCGTCTACCAGGCGATCGTCATGTCGAACGGCGGCAAGGTGCGCGACGGCAACAAGCTGACATTCGCCGACAAGAATGCCGCCGAGGCGGTCAAAATGCTGCGCGACATGGTCGATAGCGGCGCCCACGCCAAGATCGATCCGGCCAGCGGTTCGGACACCTTTGCCGCCGGCAATCTCGGCATGTTCGTCTATACGACTGCGGTGCTTGGCTCCTATAAGAAGGCCGCCCAGGGCAAGTTCGACCTGCGCATCGCCCCTATGCCCTCCTTCGGCGAAAAGCCGACCGCTCCGACCAATTCCGGCAGCGCCCTGTTCGTCTTCAGCAAGGATCCGGCCAAGCAGCGTGCGGCCTACGAGCTCCTCAAATACCTGACGAGCAAGGAAGCCTACACGATCATCACGAGCAAGATCGGCTACCTGCCGCTGCGTCTCGATATCGTCGACGATCCGAACTACCTCGGCCCGTGGGTCAAGGAGAACCCGATGTTCCGCGCCAACCTGGACCAGCTGAACCGCCTCACCGCCAACGTCGCCTTCCCCGGCCCGAACTACCGCCAGGTCGAGAAGATGATGATGGACTCGGTCCGCGAAGCCGTCTTCGGCAAGGGCGATCCGATCGCCACGCTGAAAGCCGCCCAGGATCAGGGCCAGGACCTGATGCCGTAACCGTTACGAGGAGATGCCGGGCGGATCTCGCTTTCCGTCCGGCATCGTTGTCCCCTAGGGATCCTTTCGGGGAAAATTCCATGACCGATATCCAGGCCGATCTCGCAAGACCGCTCACCCTTGCCCGAGCGCCCGCAACGGCGCGCCAGCGCGGCACATTCACCATACAGCCCTGGCTCTATCTCGCGCCGGCGCTTTGCCTCCTGATGATGTGGACCTATGTGCCGCTGGTCGAGGCATTCCAGCTCTCCTTCTACCAATGGAACATGCTGCCGAGCGCGCCGCAGCGCTATGTGGGCCTGACCAACTACCAGCGCCTGTTCGCCCTGCCCGAGATGCGCGCCGCCCTCTGGAACACGCTTTTCTACATTCTCGGCCTCTTCCCGATGTCGGTGATCATTCCGCTCTTCGTGGCGATCTGGACCCAGGATCTCGAAGGCCGCGCCCGGACCATCTATCGCGCGCTGATCTTCGTGCCGATGATCGTAGCCCCCGTGGTCGCCGCCATCCTCTGGCGCTGGCTGCTCAACGAGGACCAGGGCCTCATCACGCTCGGCCTGGAGACGATCGGTCTCGGCCGCATCGGCTTCCTGACCGACCCGAGATACGCACTTGCAACGCTGACCTGGATCACCGGCTGGAAGCTGATCGGCTTTTCCACCCTCTTATTTTCCGCCGCCAACGCCGGCATCAATTCCTCCTATATCGAGGCGGCGCGCATCGACGGTGCCAGCCGCTGGGGGATCATCCGCGACATCCGCCTGCCGCTGCTTTCGCCGACCATCCTGCTTCTGTCGATGATGACGATCCTGTTCGGGGCGCAGTGGAGCTTTGCCTATATCAACGTGCTCACCAATGGCGGCCCGCTGAAATCGACCACCAACATCTTCTACCTGCTCTGGGAATACGGTTTCCAGACTATGTCGGCCGGCTGGAGCTCGGCGGCCGGCATGATCGCCTTTGCCGGTTTTGCGGTCATCGCGGCGGGATGCATGTGGCTCACGAAAAGGTTCGCGGTCTATGACAATTGACGCCTCCCCCGACAGCATCGCGTTCGCTTCCGGCGGTCCAAAGTCCGGGAGCGCCCGCCGGCTTGCGGTGCATGCCGTGATGATCGTCCTGTCCTTGCTGTCGATCTTTCCGATCTACTGGATGATCGTCACCTCGCTTCGGCCGGAAAACGAGATCTTCTCCACCTCGCTCTGGCCGTCCAACCCGTCGTTCGAAAATTATGTCTTCGTGCTGACCCGCATTCCGATCATGGGCATGCTGGTCAACACCACGATCGTATCCGCAGCGACCGCCCTTCTGCAGGTCGTGACCGGCCTATTC
Source organism: Neorhizobium sp. P1_A6 (assembly GCF_056406795.1). Taxonomy (NCBI): domain Bacteria; kingdom Pseudomonadati; phylum Pseudomonadota; class Alphaproteobacteria; order Hyphomicrobiales; family Rhizobiaceae; genus Neorhizobium; species Neorhizobium sp. P1_A6. The sequence goes on from NZ_JBFTZM010000004.1 coordinate 228,359, forward strand.
GCGGCCTATGCGCTGGTGCGCTGGCGCATGCGCCTTTCCGGCGTCATCCACGGGCTTATCGCGCTCTCCTGGCTGGTGCCGTTCCAGGTCACGATGATCCCGAACTACGTGCTCGCCTCGCGGCTCGGCCTCCTCGATACGCTGACCGGTCTGATTGTGCCGAATGCGGCGCATGCCTTCGCCATCCTGCTGCTCTATAACGCGATGCGCTCCTTCCCGACCGAGATCCTCGAAGCGGCGCGCATCGATGGCGCCAGAAGCTGGAAGATCCTCTGGCAGATCGTCGTGCCGAACATGGGCGCGCCGATCGCCTCCCTGTCGATCATCGCCTTCATCTCCGCCTGGAACGAATATTTCTGGCCGCTGCTCCTGTCGCGAAAGCCGGAGAACTCCGTCGTCCAGATCGGCCTGCAGATGTTCATGACCCAGGAGGGCAATCTCTGGGGGCCGCTGATGGCGGCCGCCGCACTCGCCAGCCTGCCGATCCTGATCATCTACCTGGTCCTGCAACGCCACGTCATCGAATCCTTCATGAAATCCGGAATCCGCTGAGATGTTAGCCTACGAACGCCTGATCGCGCTGGAAGGCGCCCACAATGTCCGCGACCTCGGCGGTTACCAGACCGCATATGGCGGTCTCACCCGTTGGCGCTCGATCCTGCGCGGCGACGCATTGCATCGCCTAAGCGCGGCCGACATCGAAACCTTGCTGGACAACGGACTGGCCACCGTCATCGACCTGCGCAACGCCCACGAGATCGCCGTTGAAGCCAACCCATTCGCGGGTCATGCCGAAGTGCGCTACCACAACACGCCGCTGTTTTCGGCGCTGGCACCGGTCGAGATGATGGCGAATGCCGTCTTGAGTTTCGACATGGGCGATCGTTATTGCAAGGCGATCGACGACTGCCAGCCGGCGATTGCCGAAGTCCTGAAGACCATCGCCGATGCGCCTGATGGAGCGGTGCTCTTCCATTGCAGCGCCGGCAAGGACCGCACCGGCGTGATCTCGGCACTGCTGCTTGCCAATGCCGGCGTCGATGAGATGACCATCGTTGAAGACTATGCTCTGACGGCGACCATCTCCGGGCCGCTGATCGCGCGCCTCAGGGACCGCGCCCTCGGCCGCGGCACCTCGCCCGAACTGGTCGATATCGTTCTTGCCTCCGAACCGCGCAGCATGCGGCAGGCACTGGACCATATCCGTTATCGCCACGGCGGTATCGGGGCCTATCTCTCGTCGCTCGGCCTCGATGAAACCGCACGGGAAAGACTTCGCAACCGGCTGGCTTAGGACCTCGAGGACGAGGACCTGAAGAGAAACAGCATGCTCAGCTCTGCGGCCGTGCGGCTGGAACCAGCACGCGGTCGACGATCCGCGCCTCGAGGTCGTAGACGGAGATCGGCGTCTCCTTGCCGATCCGGGTCCCGTCCAGCAAACGGATCAGATCATCGGCGCCGCCGACGGGCTGGCCGTCGATCGCCAGGATGAAATCGCCCTCCTTCAGGCCCGCCAGATCGGCTGGGCTGCCGGGATCGATGCGGCGAATGCGCACCGTCGTCTCCTGCAACATGCCGGCCTTCACCGCGACGCGGCGCGGTAGAGCGGTCGTATCGACGACGATGCCGATGAAGGCGCGCCGCACGTGGCCGAAGCGCAGGATCTCCGAGACGACGAAATTGGCCGTGTTGGAGGCAACCGCAAAGGCAATGCCCTGCGCGCCGCGGATCACCGCCGTGTTGACGCCGACCACCTCACCGGAGGCAGACACCAGCGGCCCGCCGGAATTGCCCGGATTAAGTGCGGCATCGGTCTGCACGACGTCGTCGATCAAGCGCCCCGTGGACGACCGCATCGAGCGACCCAAAGCCGAAACGACGCCTGATGTCACCGACCAGTCGAAACCGAGGGGATTGCCGATCGCGATGGCGATATGGCCACGCCGCAGTTTTTGGGAATCGCCGAGCCGTGCCCAGGCCTGCACGTCCATGTCGGCACGCACCAGCGCGATATCGGTATCGGCATCGCGGCCGAGAACAGCGCCCTGCCCGACCGCTCCGTTGGCGCTGCGGATACGGACGGTCTTGGCGTCTGCCACAACATGGTGGTTGGTGATGATCAGGCCGTCGGGCGAAATCGCAAAGCCCGACCCGTGGCCCCCTTGGCCAGCAACGCCGCCCAGCCGCTCGATGCGGCTGACGGCAGGACCGACGCGGTCGACCGCGCCGGCAACCGTCTCCGAATAGGCGTCGAGAAGCACGCTATCTTCGGGGACGGGAGGATTGATATCGATAAATCCCATCACAAGAACTCCGGAAAACACCTTCTCGGAAAAGGGAAGGTTGTAGAAGAAGCTGATGTGGTGGGCCTAAAAGGCAGAAACAAGAACCCGCCGTGCGGGCTCAGTCCTCGGCGAAGATCGGGTCCTGGGTGAACATGCCGCCCTGGTAAACCGCAAGCGCCGAGGTCGGTGCCGGACGCGGAACGCTGGCTTCCAGTTCGGCGCGATAACGTTCTGCATTGTCCTTCGGCTTCCAGCCGAGATAGGACGCATGCGAATTGTCCCACCACTTGCTGTCATTGTCGGAAATGCCCCAGATGATCGGGCAGCCGAGCATCGGGGTCCGGAAGACGCAGCCGATCAGCGACATGAAGTCGTCATGTGACATCCAGCCGGACAGCATGCGGTGGTTGATCGGTTTTTCGAAGCAGCTGCCGATCCTGACCAGCGCCGTCTCCTGGCCGAATTTCTCGAAATACATGCGCGCCAGAGCCTCGCCGAAACATTTCGAAACACCGTAGAGCCCGTCCGGCTTCATCGGAGCCTTGACGTCGATATGCTCGTCCTGCCGGTAAAACCCGACGACATGGTTGGAACTGGCGAACAGGATGCGCGGCTGCCCATGCGCCCGGGCAGCTTCGTAGAGATTGTAGAGGCCGAGCAGGTTGGCATTGAGGATCTTCGAAAACTTGTCCTCCACCGAAACCCCGCCGAGATGCAGGATACCGTCGCAGCCCTCGACCAGCTTCATGACCGCATCTGCATCCGCGAGATCGCAGACGACCAGCTCCTCATTTGGGCCGGCAGTGCCGAGATCGACGATATCGGACAGGCGAAGCGTTTCGGCGAACCCGGCAAGACGGCTACGCATGGCGCGTCCGAGGCCGCCGGCGGCACCGGTGATCAAAAGTCTTTTCAAGAAATCATCCTCCGAAAGCGGCCCGTCGGCCGCGGCAATCCAGTTCATTGGCCAACTTGTTCGTGACAAGCTTCAATACTTATCATACATGTTGAGAAAGCTCGGTCAACAAGTCGGAGCCGGCTTGGCGCGGTCGCTTAAGCTTGACACGCGGGTTGACGCGATATTGTGATGCGCCGCCGAGCAGGGAGGAATGAAATGAGCGTAGAAACCAGACTCGATACCGGCAGGGGATCGAGGACGCTAGTTTCTCGCCTCGGAGAAACGTTGCGCCAGGCGATTGCAGCGGGTCAGTTTCCGCCGGGCTCGCGCCTGCCGAGCGAAGCACAGCTGACCGAGGCGCACGGCGTCAGCCGCACCGTCGTCCGCGAGGCCATCGCATCGCTGCGCGCCGACCGCCTTGTGGAAGCCCGCCAGGGCGCCGGCGTCTTCGTGCTGGAGCCTTCGCGCAACGTGCAGCCGGTCATGCTCTCCCTCTCGAATATCGATCTCGCCCGCGTATCCTCGATGATCGAGCTCCTGGAGCTCAGAACCGCGGTGGAAGTCGAGGCTGCAGGGCTTGCGGCCCTTCGCCGCTCCCCTGCACAGGAAGAGGTCATTCTCGATCGCCATTATGCGGTCCGCGCCTGTCTCGAGGCCGCAAAACCGACCAGCGAGGCGGATTTCGCGCTGCATCTTGCCATTGCCGAAGCTACCAACAATCCCCGCTTCCGCGAATTCCTGACGATGATCGGCCGCAGCCTGATCCCGCGCGCAGCATTACGCCCGGACGATTCGGAGGCCGACCAGGCAGCCTATATCAAGCTGCTCGACGAGGAGCATAATGCCATTGTCGTGGCGATTTCCGACGGCGACGAAGACCGTGCCCGCGACGCCATGCGCCGGCATCTGCGGGGTGCGCAGCTGCGTTATCGCACCCTCCTCCGGGAGCTTCGGGAAGCTGTAAGATGACTTGTTGACACAAGTCGACGCAACCTGTACGACAATTTTTGTCTGGAGGAGACGCTTACAAAGGAAATCCGCATGATGACGCCTGAAGAAATCAAGGTCGCACTTGGTGCCGGCCTGCTGTCCTTTCCCGTCACCCATTTCGACAAGGAAGGCCAGTTCCAGCCGGAAAGCTATCGCCGCCATGTCGAATGGCTGTCGGGCTATGATGCACCGGTCCTGTTTGCCGCCGGCGGCACGGGCGAATTCTTCTCGCTGTCTCCCAATGAGGTCCCCACAATCGTTTCCGCCGCCAAGGAGGCCGCCGGCAAGACCGCAATCGTCTCCGGCTGCGGTTTCGGCACGCATGTGGGCGTCGAGATGGCCCGCGCGGTCGAAAAGGCCGGCGCCGACGGCATCCTGCTGCTGCCGCATTACATGATCGATGCACCGCAGGAAGGCCTCTACCAGCATGTGAAACGCATCTGCCAGTCGGTTGGCATCGGCGTCATGGTTTACAACCGCGACAACTCGATCCTGTCGGTGGACACCCTGAAGCGCCTCTGCGACGAATGCCCGAACCTGATCGGCTTCAAGGACGGAAGCGGCGATATCGGGCTTGTCCGGCAGATCACCGCCACCATGGGCGACCGGTTGATGTATCTCGGCGGCATGCCGACGGCCGAGCTCTTCGCCGAAGCCTATCTCGGCGCCGGCTTCACCACCTATTCCTCGGCCGTCTTCAACTTCGTGCCGGGCCTTGCCGTCGAGTTCTATAAGGCGCTGCGCGCCGGCAACCGCACCCGCTGCGAGGAAATCCTCAAGGACTTCTTCTACCCCTTCATGGCGATCCGCAACCGCCGCAAGGGTTATGCCGTCTCGGCCATCAAGGCCGGCGTGCGCCTGCAGGGTTTTGACGCCGGCAAGGTGCGTCCGCCGCTCGACGACCTGACGGCGGAAGAAGAAGACATGCTCCTGAAGCTCATCGGCCCCTGGAAGCGCTAACCCATGAAGATCGCTTCGGTTCGCACCCACCTTCTCGAACACAGGCTCGACGTCGCCTTCGAAAGCGCCTCGATGCGCTTCGATCGCCGCGCCCATGTGCTCGTCGAGATCGAGTGCGATGACGGCACGATCGGCTGGGGCGAATGCCTCGGCCCGGCCCGGCCGAATGCGGCCGTGGTCGCGACCTATGCGAACTGGCTGATGGGCGAAAATCCGCTCGAAACCGAAAAGATCTGGGCGCGGCTCTATAATGCGCTGCGCGATCAGGGTCAGCGCGGCCTTGCCGTCACGGCACTGTCCGGCATCGACATCGCGCTCTGGGATATCAAGGGCAAACATTTCGGCGTGCCGATCTCGATCCTGCTCGGTGGACGTTTCCGCGAGAGCGTCAGGGCCTACGCGACCGGCAGCTTCAAGCGCGACGGCGTCGACCGCGTGGAAGACAATGCCACCGACGTCGCCGGCTATTGGCAACAGGGTTTTCACGCCAGCAAGATCAAGATCGGCTTCGGCGTCGAGGAGGATCTGCGCGTCATCCGTGCCGTGCGCGACGCCGTCGGTCCTGACATGCGCCTGATGGTCGACGCCAACCACGGTTACGACGCCATCGAGGCGATCAAATTCGGCCAGGCGGCTGCTGAACTCAATATCGACTGGTTCGAGGAACCCGTGGTGCCGGAACAGCTTGCCGCCTACCGCGAAGTCCGCGCCCGCCAGCCGATCCCGGTTGCCGGCGGCGAGACCTGGCACAGCCGCTGGGGCATGCGCGAGCCGGTGGAAACCCGTGCCGTCGACATCCTGCAGCCGGACCTTGCCGGCGTTGGCGGTTTTACCGAAGCCAAGCGCGTCGCCGATCTGGCAGCCCTTCACGGCATTCGCGTCGTGCCGCATGTCTGGGGCACCGCTGTCCATATCGCCGCCGCATTGCAGTTCATGGCGGCGATGATCCCGAGCCCGGTTCGCGTTAATCCGATCGAACCGATCCTCGAATTCGACCGTACCCACAATCCGTTCCGTCAGGCGGTGATCAAAACCCCGATAGAACACGAGCGTGGCGTGGTGCAGATCCCGAACGGCCCCGGCCTTGGGATCGAGATCAACCGCGATGCGCTCAAAGAATTCCGCATGGGAGATATCTGATGCTCGTCCGCACCCTTTCCGGCACGCCGCCCAAGACCAAACTGCCCAAGGGCGCGATCGACACTCAGATGCATGCTTATCTGCCTGGCTTTCCATCGCTCCCCGGCGGTCCGGGCCTTCCTGCCGGAGACCTGCCGACACCGGCCCAGTATCTCCAGTTCATGCGCTGGATCGGCATCGATCGGGTCATCGTCACCCAGGGCAATGCCCAGCAGCGCGACAATTCCAATCTCAATGCCTGCCTTGCGGAGTTCGGCTCGATCGCCCGCGGCGTCTGCGTGATCGACAGCACCACATCGGAAGCCGAACTCGATAGCCTCGCAGCAGCCGGCAATGTCGGCGCCCGTATCATGGATCTGCCGGGCGGCGCGGTGAACCTGTCGGAACTCGAAGCCGTCGACGCCAAAGCGGCGTCCCGCAACTGGATGGTCGCCGTCCAATTCGACGGCAGCAACATCCTCGACCACGAAGAGCGCCTGAAGAACCTGAAGTCCCGCTGGGTCTTCGATCACCATGGCAAGTTCTTTTCAGGCGTGACACCGGACAGCCCGCAGATCGCAGCTGTCAAGCGGCTGATCGACGGTGGAAAATGCTGGTTCAAGTTTGCCGGCGTCTATGAATCTTCCAAGGCCGGCGGCCCGGACTATGCCGATGTCGCAGCCATCGCCCGCGAGATCGCCAGATATGCACCGGAACGCATCGTCTGGGGCACCAACTGGCCGCACAATCTCGCCCGCGAACAGGCAGATTATCCGGATGACCTGGCGCTGACCGACACCGTGCTCGGCTGGTTCCCGAACGATGCGGCACGCCAGCTCGCGCTCGTGAAAAACCCTGAAGAGCTTTACGGCCTGTCGGCCCAATAAGCGGCAAGGCAAGCCCTAGGAGACTGATAGTTCAAACGACCGGAGCACGGAGGCTCCGGCGATCAACGGAGGAGGACAACATGAAACTCACGAAACTGCTCGGCCTCGCATTCGGTCTCGCGCTCAGCGCGACCGCCGCCAATGCGCAGGTTACCCTGCGTTCCGCCGATATCCATCCGGATGGCTATCCGACCGTCGATGCCGTCAAATATATGGGCGAACTAATCTCCCAGCGCACCAACGGCCGCATCAAGATCCAGGTGATGAACAACTCGGTGCTGGGTGGCGAAAAGGACACGATCGAACAGACCCGTTTTGGCGTCATCGATTTGAACCGCGTCAATGCAGCGCCGTTCAACAACCTCGTGCCGCAAACCACCGTTCTCGGCCTGCCCTTCCTGTTCCGTTCGACCGAGCACATGCACAAGGTCGTCGACGGCCCGATCGGCGACGAAATCCTGAAAGCCTTCGAACCGCATGGCCTGATCGGTCTCGCTTACTACGATTCCGGCGCGCGCTCCTTCTACACGACCAAGAAGCCGATCACCAAGCTTGCCGACCTGAAGGGCATGAAGATCCGCGTCCAGCAGTCCGACCTCTGGATCGCCATGATGCAGGCCTTCGGCGCCAACCCGACCCCGATGCCGATGGGCGAAGTCTATTCCTCGCTCGAAACCGGTGTGGTCGACGGCGCAGAAAACAATTGGCCTTCCTATGAGTCCGCTCGTCACTACGAGATCGCCAAGAACTATACGCTGACCGAACATTCGCTGAACCCGGAAATCCTGGTCATGTCGAAGATCTCCTGGGACAAGCTGACGCCGGAAGACCAGAAGATCTTCCGCCAGGCAGCCAAGGACTCGGTCGTCAAGATGCGTGAGCTCTGGACTGCCCGCGAAAAGTCCTCGGAAGCCAAGGTTCGTGCTGCTGGCGCCAACATTATCAAGGTCAACAAGGACGAGTTCTCGGCAGCCATGAAGCCGGTCTATGACAAGTTCGTCACGGACGCGAAGCAAAAGGCTCTGCTGGAGCAGATCCAGGCCGTCAAGTAAGTTCGAAAAAGAAGCCGGCCCTCTGATCAGAGGGCCGGTTTTTCATTTCCGGCACCGGGGAACGTCGCCGGATCGTGGAGGACAGGTTCATGAGAAACTTCATGTTGGCCATCAAGCCAATTCTGGGCGGGCTCAGCCGCCTATCGCTTTATATTTCCGGCACCGGCATGATCGCCATGACCCTCATCGTCGGCTGGCAGGTCTTCGGCCGTTATATCCTGAACGACTCGCCGAGCTGGTCCGAGCCGCTGTCGCTCTACCTGATGTCGTGGTTCATCATGCTCGGAGCCGCCGTCGGTGTGCGTGAGAGCGTGCATCTCGGGCTCGATATCGTTCGTTACGTCATGCCACCGGCAATTCAGAAGGCCATGGACCTCCTGAGCCTCGGCCTGATCGTGCTGTTCGGGATAGGCATGGCCTATTATTCGACGCTGCTCGCCAAGGGCACGTGGTCGGCCACCATTCCCGTTCTCGGCTGGCCGGGCGGCACCGACTTCTTCCCGATGATCGTCGGAGGCGTCATGATCTCCCTTTTCGCTCTGGAGCGCTTCGTCGACGTCGCCATCGGCGAAGAAATTGCTGCTGACGTCCTCGTGCAGGAGGCTGCATAATGGCCTACGCCATTCTTTTCGGTTCCTTTACCTTCCTCATGCTGATCGGCATGCCGATCGCCTTCTGCCTTGGAATCGCGTCCTTCGCCACGGTCCTCTACATGGGCCTGCCGCCGATCGTCGTCTTCCAGCAGCTGAATTCCGGCATGAACGTCTTCGCCATGATGGCGATCCCGTTCTTCATCTTCGCTGGCGACCTGATGGTGCGCGGCGGCATTGCGCACAGGCTGATCCGCTTCGCAGCCGGCCTTGTCGGCCACATGCGCGGTGGTCTCGGCCAGGTCAACGTCGTTGCGTCGACGCTGTTCGGCGGCATTTCCGGCTCGGCCGTGGCGGACGCATCGGCCGTCGGCGGATTGATGATCCCGCAAATGGCTGCGCGCGGCTACGATAGGGATTATGCGGTGAACGTGACGGCCAATGCCGCCATCATCGCATTGATGATCCCGCCCTCGCACAACATGATCCTCTATTCGATCGCGGCGGGCGGCAACGTCTCCGTCGCCGACCTCTTCACTGCCGGCATCATTCCCGGCCTGCTGCTGGCCGGAGCGCTGATGATCACGGCCTGGTGGGTTGCCGTCAAACGCGGTTATCCGGCCGATCCGTTCCCGGGCTTTGCCCGCATCGGTTATTACTTTCTGGCTTCGCTGCCGGGCATCCTGCTGATCGCCATCATCTTCGGCGGCGTCCGCTCCGGCGTGTTCACGGCGACGGAAAGCTCCTGCATTGCGGTCCTCTACGCGTTCCTTGTGGCCATGCTCGTCTATCGAGAGCTGAACTGGGAAGGTTTCGTCGAGGCCGTCATGGGCGCGGTGCGCACCACCGCCATGGTACTACTGGTCATCGGCACCGCGGCCGCGTTCGGCTGGCTGATGGCATTCCTGCAGGTCCAGACGCTGATCATCGCGGCGATCGGAGCGATCTCCGACAATCCGATTATCGTGCTCCTGATGATCAACGTCATCCTGCTGGTGCTCGGCACGTTCATGGACATGGCGCCGATGGTCATCATCTCGACCCCGATTCTGCTGCCGGTCGTCAAAGCCTTCGGCATCGATCCTGTCCATTTTGGCGTCATCATGATCCTCAATGCCGGCATCGGCCTCAACACGCCGCCGGTCGGAACCGTGCTCTTCGTCAGTTGCGCGGTCGGCGGCATCACGATACGTGAAGCGATGCGCACGATCTGGCCTTTCTTCGGAGCCAGCATCGCAGTATTGCTGCTCGTGACTTATATCCCTGCCTTGTCGCTCTGGCTCCCAAACGTTTTCAAATGAGCGACTGAACAAGCTTTATCTGACGGTCCCGCCGCTTGGCGGGACCTTTCACATGAGAGGAGAGGTCCATGACCATCTACCAGAACCTGATCGCCGGCGAATGGGTCGGCTCGGACGCTTCCAAGAACATCAACCCGTCCGATACCAACGATGTCGTGGGCATGTATGCCCAGGGCAATGCCGAAGACGCCAAGCAGGCGATAGCAGCCGCCAAGGCCGCTTTCCCGGCCTGGTCACGTTCCGGCATCCTGGAGCGTCACGCTATTCTTCGGAAAGCTTCCGACGAAATCCTCGCCCGCAAGGAAGAACTAGGCGCGCTTCTCGCCCGCGAGGAAGGCAAGATCCTTCCCGAAGCGATCGGCGAAGTTACCCGCGCCGCCCAGATCTTCGATTTCTTCGCTGGAGAAGCGCTGCGCCTGACCGGCGAACTGGTGCCGTCCGCACGTCCGAACATCGGTGTCGAGATCACCCGCGAACCACTCGGCGTCATTGGCATCATCACGCCCTGGAATTTCCCGATCGCCATTCCGGCATGGAAGATCGCGCCGGCGCTCTGCTACGGCAACACTGTCGTGTTCAAGCCTGCCGATCTCGTGCCTGGCTGCGGCTGGGCGATCGTCGACATCCTCCACCGCGCTGGCCTGCCGAAGGGCGTTCTGAACCTCGTCATGGGCCGCGGCTCGGTCGTCGGCCAGGCCATGCTCGACAGCCCGGACCTCGCCGGCATCACGTTTACCGGCTCGACCGGCACCGGCAAGCGCGTTGCGCTGGCCTCGATCGAGCATAACCGCAAGTTCCAGCTCGAAATGGGCGGCAAGAACCCGATGGTCGTCCTCGATGACGCGGACATCAACGTCGCCGTCGAAGCGGCCGCCAATTCGGGCTTCTTCTCGACCGGACAGCGTTGCACCGCTTCGTCGCGCCTGATCGTGACCGAAGGCATCCACGACAAGTTCGTCGCAGCGCTCACCGAAAAGCTGAAGACGCTCAACGTCGACAACGCCTTGAAGGCCGGCAGCCATATCGGCCCGGTTGTCGACGACAAGCAGTTGAAGCAGGATACCGACTATATCGATATCGGCAAATCGGAAGGCGCCAAGCTCGCCTTCGGGGGCGAAATCGTCAAGCGCGACACGCCCGGCTTTTACCTCCAGCCGACGCTGTTTACCGAAGCCACCAACCAGATGCGCATCTCCCGCGAAGAGATTTTCGGACCGGTCGTATCCGTCATCCGGGTGAAAAACTACGAGGAAGCGCTGGCAACCGCCAACGACACGCCGTTCGGCCTGTCGGCCGGTATCGCGACCACCAGCCTCAAGCACGCGACGCATTTCAAGCGCAACTCGGAAGCCGGCATGGTGATGGTCAACCTGCCGACGGCAGGCGTCGATTTCCACGTGCCGTTCGGCGGCCGCAAGGCCTCGTCCTTCGGCCCGCGCGAACAGGGCAAATATGCCGCCGAGTTCTTCACCGTGGTGAAGACCGCCTATACGCTCGCGTAACAAAAAAAGGCGCTGCCATCTCGAGATGGCAGCGCCTTCAATTCGTGAATTGAGACGGGTTATTCAGCAGCAACGCTGGCGCGCTTCGGCAGCTTCCAGTTCGGGCGCGGAAAATGGCATGTATAGCCATTCGGATAACGCTCCAGGTAATCCTGATGCTCCGGTTCCGCCTGCCAGAAATCACCAACCGGCTCCACTTCCGTCACCACCTTGCCCGGCCATAAGCCCGATGCGTTGACATCGGCGATGGTGTCTTCGGCGACGCGCTTCTGTTCATCGTTCTCATAATAGATCGCCGAGCGGTAGCTCATGCCGACATCGTTGCCTTGGCGGTTCTTGGTCGATGGATCGTGGATCTGGAAGAAGAATTCCAGAATATCGCGATAGCTGGTCTTGGCCGGATCGAAGATTATCTCGATTGCTTCGGCATGGGTGCCATGATTGCGATAGGTCGCATTCGGCACATCGCCGCCGCTATAACCGACGCGGGTCGATACCACACCGGGCAGACGCCGGATCAGGTCCTGCATGCCCCAGAAACAACCTCCGGCCAGAACGGCCCGTTCGGTAGACGTCGTCATGCTTTCCTCCTTCGGTTTTGGATTTGCACCTAAAATGGCGATCCGACGGAAGAAATTCAATCCATCACCGCCACTCAGCCAGTTGCCGCCTCGACGATCGGACGCACCGCCTCCTCCAGGCTCTTCGGCGTCGTGCCGGTGACGATGACACCGAGCAACGGCGCCGCGATGCCGGCCGCCTTCAGCCTTGCCATATCGGCGGCCACGAAACGCTTCTGGCTCGGCGCGATGACCGGAATGCCGGCCTTCGAGGTGATTTCCGTGTAGCGGGCAAGATCGGTCTCGTCGAGCGGCCTGCCGTAATCGGCAAACGACGCAACAGACGCCTCCATCATCGCGCCGGGAATGGCGACGATGGTCTTCAAATCCTCGTCAGTGCTTTTCTCGCCGAGCGCCGGGATCGGGCGGAGCTTCGACTGCAGCAGATGCGGCTGAAGATGGTCGAAATAGACATTGAACCCTTCAAAACCAAGATCCGCCAAGGCATCGAGCTCGTCCGGCGTCGGCACCGTCTCCTGGCCGGCCATTACCAGCAGCGGCACCCCGAGCGGCGCCAGCTTCCCGAAGAACGGTCGTTCCTCGGCAAAACTGCCGAATGTGGTGCCGGTGGCGCGATGATAGGCGTTGAGATGCACCTTGATCGCAAACGCCCCTGCCCCGATCGCCGCCTTGGCAAGATCGAGGTCGTGGCGGGCGAGCGAGACGATGACCGGGAATTTGCCGCCGCGCAGCGCCTTGGTGAGCTTGGTTTCGGGGTAATTCGGCATCACGGGCCTCAGTTCAGACGCTGGCCGCCATCGGCGGCGAAGAGATGGATATTGCCGAGTTCCGGCCGCACCCGGATCGTTGCCCCCGGCGACAACGATACCCGCTCGCGAAACACGCCGGTCACCAGCGTCTCGCCAAGCTTCATAGTCACCTGCGTCTCGGAGCCCATCGGCTCGACCAGCACGATTTCCGCCGGCACGCCGCTCTCGTCCAGGGCAAAATGTTCGGGACGAATGCCGTAGACCGCCTTTCGGTCCTTGTGCTCGTGCGCTACCTCAGGCAGCGGCAGCAGAATACCGGGCGCGGAGAAACCGTCAGGCGTAATCGTGCCGGTCAAAAAATTCATCGACGGTGAGCCGATGAAGCCCGCTACGAACTGATTGGCCGGCCGGTCGTAAAGGTCGAGTGGTGCCCCGATCTGCTCGACCTTACCGCCGTTCAGTACGACGATCTTGTCGGCCATGGTCATCGCCTCGACCTGGTCGTGGGTGACGTAGATGGTGGTCGTCTTCAGCCTCTGGTGGAGGCTTTTGATCTCGCCGCGCATGACGACGCGCAGTTTCGCGTCAAGATTGGAAAGCGGCTCATCGAACAGGAACACTTTGGGATCACGCACGATCGCCCGGCCCATCGCAACGCGCTGGCGCTGGCCACCGGAAAGCTGGCGCGGGTAGCGATCGAGCAAGGGCGCAAGGCCAAGGATGTCGGCGGCCCATTTGACACGTTCGGCGATCTCCGCCTTGCTGCCGCCGCGATGCTCCAGCGAGAAGCCCATATTGGTGGCAACGGTCATATGAGGATAAAGCGCATAGTTCTGGAAGACCATGGCGATGTCTCGGTCCTTGGGGTCGAGGTCGTTGACCACCCGCCCGCCGATATTCACCTCGCCGCCGGTAATTGTCTCCAGCCCGGCGACCATCCTGAGCAGCGTGGACTTGCCGCAGCCGGACGGGCCGACGAGCACCACGAACTCGCCGTCGGTGATGCCGAGGTCGATGCCGTGGATGATGTCGACGGCGCCATAGCTCTTGCGGACATTGGAAAGGGTAACTTCAGCCATCAATCAGATTTCCGTTTCTTCAGCCTCAGTGTTTCAAAAGGTGAGTTTTTCAACCCTTGAGGCCGGTATGCGCGAGCCCTTCGACGAATTGCTTCTGCGCGATGATGAAGACGATGAGAACGGGCAGCGCCGTCAGGGTCGCCGCGGCAAGCTGGATGTTCCACATCGGCCCGCCATAGGCGTCGGTATATTGTGTCAGCGCCTGCGGCAGCGTGAATTTGTCGGCGCTCGACAGGAACACGATCGGTTCTAGATAGAGGTTCCAGGAATGCAGGAAGGTGAAGATCGCCACCGACGCAAGCGCCGGCCTTGCGAGCGGCAAGGCGATCTTGCGAAAGATCTTGAAGCGTCCAAGACCATCAACCCGCGCCGCCTCTTCGAGTTCGACGGGCAGCGCAATGAAGAACTGCCGCATCACGAATGTCGCGAACACGCTCGGAGCGCCGAAGATCGGCACCAGGATCAGCGGCCAGTGGGTGTTGACCATGCCCGCCTTCAGGAACATCTGGAAAAGCGGCACGATCGTCACTTCCGACGGGATCAAGAGCCCCAGCAGCACGACCATGAAAATGGTGTTGGCGAACGGAAACTTGATCCGTGCAAAGGCGTATCCGGCCATGGAGGAGACGATCATGGTTCCGATCGTCACCAGCGCCGCGATGTAGGCCGAGTTCCAGTACTGCTTCACGAAGGGCTGCAGCTCGAAGACCTTGGCATAGGTCGTCCAGTCGTAGCTTTCCGGCATGAGCTGCGGCGGAAACGCAAAAATGTCGCTGATCGGCTTCACCGACGACGTCACCATCCACCAGGTCGGGAAGACGAAAGGGATCAGGAGAACGCAGAGCAGGCCGTAGAGAAACACTTGTCTGCGCGGGGAGAGCTCAGCTTTCATAAAAGACGATCCTCTTGCGCATCTGCCACTGGGTGAAGGTCAGCACGGCGACGATCACGAACAGCATGATCGACAGCGTCGAGCCGTAACCGAAGAAATGGAACTGGAAGGCCTGCTGGTAGAGGTAATAGACCAGCACCGTGGTCGTGAGGCCCGGCCCGCCTTGCGTCAGCACCGCGATCTGCGCGAACACCTGCAACGAGCCGACGATCGTGATGATCGAGGTCAGCAGGATGGTCGGGCTGATCAGCGGCAGGGTGATGCGGCGGAACTGCTTGAAACGCGGCGCACCGTCGATGCGGGCCGCCTCGTAGAGTTCGTTCGGCACGCCCTGGAGGGCGGCAAGGAACAGGATCATGTTGAGGCCGACATTCTTGAACACCTGCACCACGATGACCGAGATCATCGCCGTTACCGGTTCGCGCAGCCAGTTCGGCCCATCGATGCCGAAGACGAGCAGCACACCGTTGATGCCGCCGTTTTTCTGCAGAAGGAAACCCCAGACGATCGTCCAGGCGACCAGCGACACCACGACCGGCGAGAAGAACAGCGTACGGAAGATGGTGATGCCGGCGAGCTTCTGGTTGAGCAGCACCGCAAGCAGCAATGCCAGGCTCAGGTTGAAGATCACCAGCCCCGCGGAAAAGATCGCCGTCGCCCCGAGCACAGACGGCAGGCTCGTGTCTTCGAGAAGCATCTGGTAGTTCGTGAGACCGGTATAGGTGAAGGTATTGGCGAGCACGTTCCACTCGTGCAGCGAATACCAGAAGACGAGGCAGAGCGGGATCAGCACGAAAAGCGTGATCCCGATCAGTTGCGGGGCGATGAAGAGAAACCCGGCGAGGCTGTCGCGCCGCGCGACCGTCCAGAACGACGATGAGGAGCGGCCCTCCGGACGGGCGGTTTGCTGCACGACAGCCATCGACACGAACCCCCTTAACGCTTCAGAAGCGGGCCGATCTGGCCACAGATCTGCTGGAGGGCTGCCGGGATATTCGCATCCGGACGCCAGACGGCATCAAGGCCCGAACGAACCACCTGCTGGATCTGTGCAAAGCCCGTATGGCCCGGAATGACCTTGCCAGTGGCGATGCCGGAGATCACGACCTTGTCGATCTGCTCCTGGCTCAGCAGCGGATTGGTCTTCTTCAGGACTTCGGCGTTCAGCAGCGACTTGCGAGCCGACGGGAAGAACTGGCTGAGCTTGGCCGAGTTTTCCGGGTTCGTCATATAGGCGACGAATTCGGCGGCCGTCTTGGCGTGTCTGCCCGACTGCATGACGCCGACACCGGCCTGGCCGATCAGCGCATAGTTGCCTGCCGGCCCCTTCGGCAGCGGCACGAGATCCCAGGCGAACGGCTTGTCCTTCGGCAGCAACGAGGCGCGGCTGATCTGAGTGATCGTCATTGCCGCATTGCCGGCAAAGAAGTCGACGCTTTCACCGGGACCCGGCATCGCCTTGTTCTTGAAGACGGCGTCATGAATGAAGGTCAGTGCGTCGACCATCGGCTTTTCGGTCATCGTGCAGGTCTTGCCGTCAGCACTCCATGGCGATGCGCCCCAGCCGTTCCAGACGGAGGCAAGGTTCTGCCAGATCTGATAGTTGAAGTCGCGGACGATCAGGCCACCCTTGCCAGTCTTGCCGACGGTGGATGCGGTGGCGATGGCGTTGTCCCATGTCCACTGGTTGGCGGCGATCATTTCCGCCGGGGTCTTGGCGCCGGACGCCTTGATGAGGTCGTTATTGACGAACATCGCAAACGGCGAGGTCGAGAACGGATAGGCAAACAGCTTGCCGTCCTTGGTCCAGCGTTCGGCAGCCGTGGCGCTCAGTTCTTCCACGTTGTAGCCCTTGGTCGCCTTGAGCGTATCCGTCAGCGGATAGAGCGCACCGGAATTGACGAAGTCATAGGCGGCGGTCTCGAAGATCCAGGCCATGTCAGGCGCATTGCCGCCGGCGATCTGGGTCGTCAGCGCCGTCGTATAGGTGTCGAAGGGCAGCGACTCATAGGTCACCGTCACGTTCGGATGGTCCTTCTTGAAGCCGGCGGCGATGTCGTTGAACAGCTTCAGATGCGCCTCGTTGGCGCTCCAGATGGTCATGCGCAGGTTGACCGCGTCCTGAGCGTTGGCGATGCCGCTCCAGCAGAGCGGCACGGCCACGGCCAATGCCGCGACCGCAGATTTCAAAGTCCGATGATAGTTCATTCCCGTTCCTCCTCCAAAGGTTGGTTTTGATAGACAGTCCATTGGCCGTCCTTAGTAGGCCGCGATATCCGGCCAGCGCATTTCGATGCCTTCACGGCTGAGCTCTCTCTGGAAATTCTGGAGCTTCTCGTCGCTTTCCTGGACCTGATGCGGCGTAAGATTTTTGTCGAGGCAATGGGCGGCGAGCATGCCGGCGACCTCGCCGATGTTCCATTCGACCGGGTGCAGCCGATAGCAGCCATTGGTGATATGGGTGGTGCCTATATTCTTGCCGGCCGGGATGAGGTTCTTCACCCGCTCAGGCAGAAGCGCACCGAGCGGGATCTCGAACGGGCAGGACGGCACGTCGATATAGTTGTCGCCGCCGGTCGAGGGATGCAGGTCGATCCGGTACATGCCGATGCCGATGCTGTCGCGGTAGTTGACCGCGCCCTTTTCGCCGCGCACCGAATAGGAGAGGTCCTGCTCGACGATGCGGGTGACTGGCCTGATGCGGCGGCTCTCGCGGATATAGGGAGCCATGGCAAGCCCGTGCTCGGTGCCGGTAATGTCGCCGCGCAGGCGAAGCCCCGGAAAACCCTGGCCGCCATCGACGCGCGGCGCTTCGGTCTGCAGCCAGTAGAACAGCGAGTAGGAAAGGTCGGCAGCCGATTTCAGCTGCTTTGCCTTGTCCTCTTCGGAAAGGTCGATGATCGTGCCTTCCATGTAGTCGATCATCGGCCAGTTCACGAGGCAGATGTCGGAGGCGTAGGCGCCGGGCACGAAGTTATTGCGCGCCGCGATGCGCCGGAAGATCCACAGGTTCTCGTCGCCGCCGCCCTTGCGTTGGTCGGCATCGACGGCGAGCGGATCGTCATTGGGATTGGGCGTGAACGAGCGGGTGGTGAAATCCAGCGTGCGCGGATGCGGGGCGGTGAAGCCGAGCAAAGGGCCACCCCAGAAATGCGGCTGGTACTTGCGCCAGTAGTCGTAGTTCTCCGGCTTGTCGATCGTCTTGTCGCCGTCGACGTGATCGATGGCAAAGCAGATCGACACAGCCTGGACATTGTCCGGCTGCGCTTGCGGTGGCGCACTCGGCTCGCCCGTGTCTGACTGGGCTTCGAAGCCCTTCACATATTCGGTGCCGGTCATCGGCAAGAGATCGCCAAGTTCGGTCGCATCGAGGATATAGGCAGCGGAAATGGTGATCTCCCGGCCGGTATCGCGGTGACGAACGGTGACGGAGCGGACGGTATCGCCGTCGACGTCTGCGGCGACCGGGCGATAGGGCTGCAGCACCTTCAGCTTTCCGGCGCCGCGATAGGGCGCAAGCATGGCTTCCATGACGGCAAGGCTGACGCGCGGTTCGGCGCAGATGCGGCTGACCCAGCCGGAACCGGGATTGAGGTCGCCCCAGGCGCGGGCGCCCTCGGTCAGAGGATAGTGGTCGCGGTAATACCGGCGGATCCCTTCCCGCAGCTTCCGGTAAGAGCGGGTAATGCCGAACTGCTCGACCCAAGTATGTTCGTCGGAGGGCACTGCCTGGCTGGTCAGCTGGCCGCCGATCCAGTCGAACTCCTCGGTCATGATCACGCTTCGGCCGGCCCGGCATGCACCAAGTGCTGCCGCAACACCGCCAAGACCGCCGCCTACCACCAGAATATCCGTATGCATCTCTGTCACGTTGATCATGTCCGTCTTTTTGCGGGTCCAAGGGTTTCCCCCTCGACCGGTTCACAGGTCAGAAGAATTTGGCCGCCGGCATCGCCGCTCTCGATGCGGCGCACCAGCATCGCAGTCGCCTGCCGGCCCATCTCCTCGCGGGGGATGTCGAAGGCGGTGAATTGCACATGGCTGCGTTCCGCGCGGATATGGCTACCGAGCACGACGGCTGAAAAATCACCGGGGATGGACAGGCTACGCGCGCGCGCAGCGGCCTCGACACGCACCGCATCGGCGAGCTCGACAAAGAAGGCGACAGTCGCACCGCTGCCGAAAAGAGCGTCCAGTATCTCGTCTGCCGCACGTCCCGCCGTTTCGATATGCAGGACAAGCTCAAGACCGTCGCCGAGAGCACCGTCAAAGCCCGACCACCGATCGGCAGTCGATTCCGCCGGTCCCGGTGGGCCGATATAGGCGAGCTTCGAATGCCCGAGCGCCCCTGCCTTCTCGACGAGCGCCCGCGTGCCGTTCGCATAWTCGCCGCCGACATAGGGGACCGGCCCGCCGGCGTCCTCGCGTCGGCCGATCGCCACGAACGGATAGTCACCGGATACCAGTCGCGTCAGCTCCGCGCGGTCGAATTCGCGGCCGAGCACAAGACAGCCATCGGCGATCCTCAGGCGGTTGCCGTCGGCAAAGATTTTTCGATCCTGCCCGACGCCGGCCCCGGTCAAAAGCAGAAGGTCGTAATTCTGGATCTGCGCCTCTTCCTCGATGCCGAGCAGGAAGGGCGTGAAGAAGTCCGCCTGGGCGCTCGGAAAGGCCGGTTCGTAGGTGAACACGCCGAGAATGCGATTGAGCCCCTTCGCCATCCGGCGCGCGATTGGGTCGGCAACATAACCGGTGGTGCGGATGACCTGCTGGACGCGCTCGCGGGTCTCCTGCGGAATACGCGCCAGAGCTGTCGGCGCGCCGTTCAGCACAAGCGAAACGGTTGCCTGGCTGACGCCGGCGAGCTTCGCAATATCATGCTGAGTCAAACGCTTAGGCGCGGCCACGCGACATCCTCCCTCTCTCCTCTTGACTGCTAATGCGTATTAGCAGCTAATACGTATAAACAAGATTATTCCCGCGGCTGTCAAGCGGGAAAATGAAGGAAAAGTTGATGAGATTTGCGGAGCATCTGAAATCGCTGGCAATTTCTGGTACCCGCGTATTCGGCGACAGCATCACCGCCGGCTTCAACGCCTCCCGGGCCGAACTTGCCTGGCCGGCTCTGTTTGCCGGCGCGGTCGAAGGCTTTCCGATCCGCAATCACGCCATCCCGGGAACGGTGTTGCAGGGCTCAAGGCTCGCGGAGGGAAAGCCGAGGCCGAACGATGGAGTCGGGAGGTTTTTTGAATCACTTCTTGATCGGCCGCACGAGGACGCGATCCTGATCCTCTATGGTTACAATGACGCCCGCTACACCGCGGCCCCCGAAACCATGAACCTCGCAGGATTCGTGCGGGATTATAACCGTATCCTGAAGGGGCTGATCGCAGCCGGGCACGGGCAAAGGATCGCGATCGGTAGCCCACCCTATATTCCGGATGCCGGGTTCTCGGTTGGAAGCGCAGGGTTCACCGGCCAGACTCGCCAGGGCTTTGAGCGTTATGTGGAAGCGGTCCGCGAGCTTGCCCGGCAATTCTCGGTTTTCTATGCCCCGGTCTACGAAAGGATGATGGAGCACGGCGACGGACTTCTCGCCTCGCCCGACATCACCCACCCCAACGACGCCGGCCACCGGGTGATCTTCGAAGCGTTCCGCGATGCCGCACGGTGACGATCTCTGCCTGCCCGCCCTCCATGCGACGACAAGCCTTTCAGCGGTTACGGCGTTCGACTATGTCACCGTCTGACGACAAACTCGAACACTTCTTCCTTCGGCTCGACGCCGAGACCGGCACCGGTCGGCACCACATAGGTGCCCTCGCCCGACGCCATGTCGCCCTTCGTATAGGTGAGGTTCCGGTCGAAGATCGAGTGCTGGTATTCGTGATAGGGCACGTTTTGCAGCGCCGACGATGCCTGCAGGCTCGCTGCCATGAAGATGCCGACGCTGATCGAGGCATGCGGCATGATGTTCATGTGGAAGGCCTGCGCCATCTGGCCGATGCGGATGAACTCGGTAATGCCCGTATGCCCCATTTCCGGCTGGACGATGCTCATCGCCCGTTTTTCGAACCGCGGCCGGTATTCGTAGATGGTGCGCAGCTCCTCGCCGAGCGCCAGCGGCACACCGATGCCGGCCGCCACCCGCGCTTGGCCCTCGAGGTTTTCCGGCTGCACCGGCGCCTCGGCAAAATAGAGATTGTAGGGTTCCAGCCGCCGGATGATGCGGATCGCCTCGCCCGCCTCGAACTTCCAGTGCAGGTCGACCATCAGGTCGATGTCCGGACCGACCGCTTCACGCAGAGCCGCCATTTCCTTGACGATATCCTCCTCGGAGACCACCGCCGCGAACTTGATGCCCTTGTAGCCCTTGCCGACCCAATGGACGGCCAGATCGCAACGCTCCTTCAGCGCCGCTTTCGGCAGCCCGGAGACATAGGCGCGGATCGTATCGTGCCGCCGCCCGCCGAGCAGGGTGGAGACCGGCACCCCGAGGTTCTTACCGGTCAGGTCCCAGAGCGCAATGTCGACGCCCGCCAGCGCGTCGAGATAATAGCCACCGAAGAAACCCCGTACCCGCATCAGGTCGTAGAGGTCCTCGTGGATGACCGCCGCATCACCCGGATCGCGGCCGATGATGACCGCACCGAGCACGTCGTCGATGATCGCCTTGGTCGCCTCGGGCGCGACGATCCCATAACACTCGCCCCAGCCGACCTTGCCGCTCTCGCCGGTGACCTTGATCAGCAGCGTCATGTCGGTAGAGGGATAGATGGTGCGGTTGCCCTTGCGGATCAGGTAACCGCGCGCGTTGATCGCCTCGCCTTCCTTCAGAGGTCCGAGATAGGGCACCTCGCGGGGAATGGAGATGATGAAGGTCTCGACCGAGACGATCGCATCGACGACGTTTTTCGGCATGGGTTCTAGCTCAGTTCGGCTTGTGATTGGTATAGGGCAGATCGGCCTCCGCCAGAAGCAACGCCAGTTCCTTGGCATCGCCCTCGTCGAATTTCGGCCCCTTGCCGCGGACGAACGTGTGCTTGATGACACCGCGCCGGCGCAGCACTTCCTTGGTCATGTGCATGCGGAAGATCGCCTGGAAATTCAGGAGCGGCAGCGAAACGTTGTAAAGTTTGCGGGTGGTCGCCACATCGCCCCTCTGCCAGGCATGGATCATCTGGGCATGGATATCGGCAAGTTCGGCGGCGGGCATGGTGCCGGCCGCACCGCGCGCCAGTTCGTCGGTGATGTAACGCCCGCCGGCCCCCCCGAAGATCGCGTCAAGCGAACCGTTGGCCGCCGCCTTGATCCGGGTCAGATGCTGGCCGCAGGGCGCGGTCTCTTCCTTGACGTAGCGGATTTCAGGCACGGCATTGGCAACCGCCGCCACTTCTTCCGGCGTCAGCCCCGCGCCGATCGGCTTCGGCTGGTTCTGCAGCATGATCGGCACACCGGCATTAGCAGCGACTTCCCTGAAATAGGCGGTCTGCGCAGCGATGTCGTTGCCGAGAGACAACGGCGCCATCACCATGGCCGCCCCTGCCCCGATCTCCGCCGCCTGCGCCACATGTCTAGCCGCAGACCTCGGATCCGGATCGCTGGCGCCGATAATGATCGGAATGCGCCCGCCGATGCGCTCCGCCAGCAGTTCCACCTGGCGCTTGCGCTCTTCCGGCGTCAGCGTGTCCACTTCGCTGGCGACCCCCGGATAAACGACGCCGTCCACATTGCTCTCCAGCGCGAAATCGATGATCGACAGGAAGTCCGCCTCGTCGATCGATCCGTCGTCGCGGAACGGGGTGGGAAGAACGGGGAAAGCCCCGGCAAGGATCTTGCTCATTTGACTGCTCCGGCGGTGACGCCCTGAATGAAATAACGTTGGAGGAACATGAAGGCCGCGACGATGGGCGCAGACGCGATCAGCGATGCCGCCATGGCGCCGCCCCAGTCCGAATTGACCTCGTTGAGATAGGTGAGAAGCAGGCCCGGCCCGATCGTGCGTTTCTCGTCGGAGACGATCAGCGTCATCGAATAGAGAAGGTCGTTCCAGGACCACATGAAGGAATAGAGGAACACCGTGACGATCGGCGGAATCGAGATCGGAATGACGATCGTGTGGAAGATCCTGAGATCGCTCGCGCCATCCGCCCGCGCCGCGTCGATCAGCTCGTCCGGCACCTGGGAAAAATAGCTGTAGAGCATGTAGGTCGAGACCGGCAGCGCAAAGACGATGTAGCTGAGGATCAGCCCCGGCCTTGTGTCGAGCAGGTTAAGCTCGCTCATCAGCGGATAGATGGAGATCAGCAGTAGGCCGAACGGAAACATCTGCGCCGAGAGCATGAACAGCATCACCGGCTGGCGACCGAAATACCGATATTTGGCGAAGCTGAAGCCGGCATAGAGGGCCAGCAGCGTCACCAGCGCGGCGCTGCAGGTCGAGGTGATCAGGCTGTTCATCAGGTACATCGGCAGTTTGCCGGCGGTCAGCGCCCGGATGAAATGTTCAAGGCTCGGCATGGTCGGGAACGGCGTCGGCACGACCCGGTAGAGCTCGGCATTCGCCTTCAGCGACGAGATCACCAGCCAGTAGAGCGGGAAGAATAGGAAGAAGCCGATCACCGCAAGCGCCGCAAAGAAGACGATCTTGGCCTGTCGGGAGGAAAGGTCGAACATCTCAGTTTCCTTTCACCAGCATGCGCAGATAGAGGAAGGCGGGCGGAAGCAATGCAGCTACCCACAGCACGCCGACGGCGGAGGCAAAACCGATATCCCACTGCTCGAAAGCGCGGCGATAGACCTCGACGGAGAGAACCGTCGTCGCCCGCACCGGTCCGCCGCCGGTCAGCGCATAAATCGTATCGAACTGCTGCAGATTGCCGATTACGCCGAGAACCACGACGATCATCAGAACCGGGCGCAGGTGCGGCAGGATATGGTCGCGCAGCACCGCCCAGTTTCCGGCGCCGTCGACGCGGGCGGCATCGATCTGCTCCTTGTCGAGGTTTTGCAGGCCGGCCAGGAAGAAGGACATGAAGAGTGGGATGGAGAGCCAGATCTTGGTCAGCACCACGGCGAGCATCGCGCCTTCAGGCGTCGACAGCCAGGCCTGTGGGTAGTCGATCAGCCCCAGTTCCATCAGCAAGGCGTTGAGCACGCCGTAACGGGAATTGAAGATCCAGCCCCAGATGAAGGCGCTGACCGTCGAGGGCAGCACCCAGGGCAGCAGCGACAGCGATCGCAGCACCGCACGGCCGGCAAACTGCTGGTTCATGATCAGCGCCCAGCCGAGACCGGCGACCAGCGTGCCCGTTGTCGTCAACACCACGTAAATGGCCGTCGTCCAGAACGCCGCCCAGACATCCGGGTCCGACGCGATCTTATAAAAATTCTCGAAGCCGATGAAACGCGGCTCCATCATCTCGACGGTGTATTCGAACAGCGACAGGCCAAGCGCCGACAGAAACGGATAAAGGATGACCGCGGCAAAGGCGACTGCCGCCGGCAGCAGCAGAAGAAGCCCGATGCGGTTCTGCCCGGCTTTCAGCCCCCCGCGGTTCGCATGCGGCGAGACCGGATAGGCTCCGACATTGTTTTCGATCACGGCCATGGAGGCTATTTCCTGTAGATATCATTATGCCGCAGGCACAGAGCACGACGCCCCCTCACCCSGCCTCCGCTATGCTCGGCCACCCWCTCCCCGCTGGGGAGAGGAGGGACGGCGACGGCGCGGCATATCTCTTCTCCCCTCGGGGAGAAGGTGCCGGCAGGAGGATGAGGGGGTGCCTCGACCGACCTATTCCGACTTCTTCGCCTTCTCCATGCTGGTCGTCAGCCGGGCCTGCATGGACTTGATGGCATCATCGGCAGATTTCTGGCCGAGCAGCGCGCCCTGCACTTCCTCGCCGATGATGTTGGTGAGGTCGGCGGCATTGGACCAGATGCCGACTTCGTTGCGGCGGGCGTCTCCCGTCGCAGCCGACCAGTTCTTCAGGTAGGCGTCGTCGGCAACCGCCGCGCGGGCGGACTTGGTGACCGGCAGCGCGCTCATCTTCAACGGAAGGTCCGTCTGCACCTTGTCCGAAATGATGTAGGTCAGGAACTTGTCGGCCGGATCGTCAGCCTTGGCCTTGCCGGCGGCGGCGAACTGCACCAGCAGATGCCCCCACTGGACAGAAACAGACTTGTCACCAGCCTTCAGCACAGGTGTGGGCATCGGCAGCACGTTGGCATCGAAGGCCTGGCCTTTGCCGGAGAAATCGCGCAGGAAAGTCCGGGTCTGCGGCGCGTCGAGATAGAACGCTGAAGCGCCCTGCGCCAGCAGGCGGCGCGAGTCCGGGCGGTCTATTTCCGGAGCCGCCAGGCGGTCCTTCAGCAAGCCGACCATGAAGCCGAGCGCATCGCGGCTCTGCTGGCTGTCGACGACGACCTTGCCGGCGTCATCGATGATACGGCCGCCATGCACCCAGTTCCAGACCATGAAGTCGATCAGAATCGAGCCATTGTTTTTGGTCGCCATGGAGTACGGCACCGAGTTGGGCACCTTGTCGCGCACCGAGATCAGAGCTTTCTTGAAGTCATCGACGGTCTTCGGCACGTCATTGATGCCGGCCTTCGCAAGCACTTCCTTGTTGGCCACCATGCCGATCGAACCGGACAGAAGCGGCAGCGCAAGCTGCTTGCCGTTGATATTGCCCATGGCGAGCGCATCCGGCGCGAAAGCCGCCTGGAGCTTGTCCTTGCCGTAGACCGTGTTCAGGTCGACAAGATTGTCGAGGCTCGCGAAGGTCGGCAGCCAACGTTCGGAAAGCTGGGCGATATCGGGCAGGGTCTTCGACCGGGCGCGCAGAAAGATATTCTTCTGCATGTCACCCCAGGCGAAGCCGAGCGGCTCGACCGTCAGCTTCTCGGCCTTCTGAAAATTGTCCAGGACACCCTGGACGATCGCCTTGTTGGCCTCTTCCGCGTAAGTGAAGCTCATGAAACTCAGGTCGGCTGCCTTGGCGGCACCGGAGCCGAGCGCAAGCGCGACAGCGGCGGTGCCGATCAGTCTGGTAAAGGTGTTCATCAGATCCTCCCGAAACGATGATGATGGAACTCTGTTTCAACCCGAAAAAGGTCAAGCGGCGAGCGCCGTATCCGCTTGCCCTCGTTAGACGACGCCTCCATCGACGATGAATGTCTGTGACGTGATGAGGCGAGAATCGTCCGCTGCCAGAAACAGCGCCATGCGGGCGATATCGGGCGGCAGCAGATGCTCCTTGAGGCACTGGACCTCGAGGTATTCGGAAAACTTGCCCTGATAGACACGCTTGGCACGCTCCACCTGACGCTCGGTCAGCACCCAGCCGGGCGCGATCGAGTTGACGCGGATATTGCGTGTCCCCAGTTCGCGGGCGAGCGACTTGGTCATGCCCATGACGGCGGATTTGGCGGTCGTATAGAAGATCAGCCCGGCAGCACCACGCATCCAGGAGATCGAGCCCATGTTGATGACCGACCCGCCGCCGGCCTCCGCCATTTCCGGCACGACCGCCTGGACCGCGAAGAACTGGTGACGCAGATTGGTCTGGAACCGCTCGTCCCAATAGTCCGGCGTCACCTCTTCGAGCGGCATGCGGTCGTCATTGCCGGCATTGTTGACGAGCACCCGGATAGGACCGATCTCGGATCGCAGCGCCTCGATCCCGTGCTTCAGGGCGTCGATGTCGCGCAGATCCGCGGTACCATGGAACGGCTTGTTGCCGGTCTTTCTCGCGACCACCGCGGCCGTCTCGTCGGCGACATTGGCATTAAGGTCGAGGAACCCGACCCTGCAGCCTTGGGCGCAAAAATGCTCGACTAGCGAGGCTCCGATACCCGATCCGCCGCCGGTGATCAGTACGCCCTTGCCCTTGAGGCTCGGATATGTCGCGGCCTCGACCTCAACCTTTGCAATGAGTTCGGGATGGATGGTCATGCGGCCTCCAGGGCAACGGGACGCGCGGAGGCAAGTGAAAGGCCATCGGCGGAAAAGACATGGATCATCGCCGGGTCGACATGAACGCCAATCGGCTCGCTACGCTTGACGGCGCGATCGCCGGACAGCCGCACGACGACCATTTCTTCGGAGCCTTCGAGCGCCACATAGGCATAGGTGTCGCTGCCGAGGTGCTCGGTCATGGTGATGGTCCCAGCGAGCGAATCCGGGGCGCCACGGCTCACCAGCTCCACATGCTCCGGCCGGATGCCGATCTCTGCCGGCGCGGAGGACAGGTCGCGCGGCAGACGCACTTCTCCGCCCGGAACAGTAAAGACGCCTTCGCTCTTCCTGGCGCCGAGGCTCAGGAAATTCATCCGCGGCGACCCGATGAAGCCCGCGACGAAGCGGTTGACCGGCTTGTTGTAGAGGTCGAGCGGCGAACCGATCTGTTCGACGCGGCCGGAATTCAGCACGACGATCTTGTCCGCCAGCGTCATCGCCTCGATCTGGTCGTGGGTCACATAGACCATCGTCGTGCCGAGCGTATCCTTCATCCGGGCGATCTCGATGCGCATCTCGACGCGCAGCGAGGCATCAAGATTGGAAAGCGGCTCATCGAACAGGAAGATGCGCGGTTCGCGCACGATGGCGCGGCCGATCGCAACGCGCTGACGCTGGCCGCCGGAAAGCTGGCGGGGCTTGCGCTCCAGATAGGTGTCGATACGGAGCTTCTTGGCCGCCTGGGTAACACGAGTGTCGATCTCCTGCTTCGGCGTGCCGGCAAGCCTCAGCGCATAACCCATGTTCTCGGCAACAGTCATATGCGGATAGAGCGCATAGGACTGGAAGACCATGGCAATGCCGCGCTTGGCCGGCGGCACGTCGTTCACCAGTTCCCCGTCGATCGCCATCTTGCCCGAGGTGATTTCGTCGAGCCCGCAGATGAGCCGCAAGAGCGTCGATTTTCCGCAGCCCGACGGCCCGACGAAGGCGACGAATTCGCCGTCTTCGACCGTCAGGTCTATGCCCTTCAGCACCTCGGCTGAGCCGAAGGATTTGCGGATGTCTTTGAGTTCAAGCTTGGCCATGGGTGTCTCTTGATGTCTCAGCCCGCGAACATCTGGGCTGCCTGGCCCTTGATGCCGGTATCGATGGAAAACACGCTGCCGGAGAGCGGCGCTTCGGAAAGCTGCGCTGCCGAAAGCCGGATGCGGGCGGATGTCACGAACAGGGTCTGCATATCGGGTCCGCCGAAGACGCAACTTGTCGGGCGCGGTATCGGCAGGTTGATTACCCGCTCTACCTTGCCCTGCGGGTCGTAGCGGGTAACGCACCAACCATCCCAATGGGCGATCCAGACGAACCCTTCCGCATCAACCGTCATGCCGTCCGGCTTGCCCTCGGCCTCCGGTACCGTGATGAACACACGCCGATTGGCGACTTCGCCGCTTTCGATATCGAAGTCGTAGGCATAGACCGTCTGCCGGTTGGTATCGGTGAAGTAGAAGGTGCGGTCGTCCGGGCTCCAGCCAAGCCCGTTCGAGACGTGGAAACCGCGATCCATCTCCCGCGAGCGACCGTCCGGATCGATCCTCCAAAGCCGCCCCTGGTCCGGCGTCGTGTCGATCGCGAGCGTCCCGGCCCAAAGCCTGCCGCGACGGTCACATTTGCCGTCGTTGAAGCGATTGCCGGGACGATCGGCTTCAGGCCGCGAGATCGTCGTGATATCGCCGGTCGAAAGATCGATACCGCGGATCTCGCCATGCATGGCGGCGACGAAGCCGCCGCGCGAGCGAGGGATGACGAAGCCGATCAGTTCCGGCACCTGCATGGATGTATAGGTGCCCTTGGCGGGGTCGCCGGTATGGACAGCGGGCGCCAGGATATCGACGAAATAAAGCTTGTTGTGCTCGGGCGACCAGTGCGGACCCTCGCCGAGAAACGTGCTTGCCGGAATGACGCAGCGCACGTCGGCGCGATCGGGGCCGAGAGGACGCGGCTTGACCGCAAGCGACATGGGAAACTCTCCAAAATTACCGGATGTGCGGCGCGCCGCCTCGATGACGTCGCGGCCGAAAGCGTGCAGCCGGTCGACCGGCAGCCGGAAGGATGGGCCGATAATGCCGATCGCGCCGATCGGTTCGCCGCGATGGTTGAGGACGGGTGCGGCGACCGAGGAAATGCCGATATGCTGCTCATCGACCGAGACGGCGTAACCGCGGGCCTTGGTAAGATCGAGCTGGCGGCTCAGCTCCTCGGCATTGACGATCGTGTTCGGGGTCAGTCGCTCCAGTTCGATGCCGTCGAGCAGCGCGCGGCGTTTTTCGAGCGAAAGATGCGCCAGGATCGCCTTGCCGAGGCCGCTGGCATGCGGTGCTGCGCGCGAGCCGACGCCATTGTTGAGGCGCAGCGGTTGCGGCACTTCCCGCTGGTCGATGTAAAGAACGCTGCCGCCGTCGAGCACGCCGAGACGGATCGCCTCGCCGGTCAGGTCGCGAAGCCGCGCCAGTTCCGGTTCGGCAGCCCCGCGCAGATCGAAATTGTCCCACACCTTATGAGCCCATTGGAACACCCGCGGCGCCAACCGGTAGACCTGGTCGCGAGTATCGAAGTGGAGCAGCCGCTCGTCGACCAGCGCCTGCAGCAGCCGGTGCAGCGTGCCCTTCGGCAATTGAGTCTGGTCGAGCAGCTCGGTGAAGCGCAGGCCGCGGGCTTCGGCCGCCACGGCATCGACAATCTGAATGCCGCGCGTCAGCGCCTGAACACCCGGAACGCCGCCCGTATCATTGGCGACATCCTTGTCGATCGCTTCCAATTGCACCTTGGCCATGCCCTCTCCCTGGACGACGATTTTTGGGTGCCGCTCCCACAGCACGCCGCCTCGCTCTTGCCAAGAGAGTTATCTTGGAACTAAGTTCCATGTCAACAGCGAAACTGAAGCGGCCGGCAAGCGGCCGCCTATGGGAGGATATTTTGCGCATTACCAAAGTGGACCATTGGCTGGTCCGTATGCCGTTCACCGAGGACATTCTCTGGGGTTCCGGGCGGCGAATCGGCACGACCCGGCTGATCTGCCGCATCGAGACGGATGCCGGGATCATCGGCTGGGGCGAGACGATCTCGCTGATCGCCAACGTGCCCGCAGTCTTCGCCGATGTCGTCGCACCCCTGGCGATCGGATACCCGGTCGCGGATGCGGAACGTTTCCACCGCCATGTGCTCGGCGCCGGCTTCTATCACCACAAGCGCGCCGCGGTGATGGCGATCTGCGCCATGGAAATGGCGATGTGGGATGCGCTCGGCAAACAGGCGGACCTGCCGCTTTATGCCATGTGGGGCGGCCGCTGGCGCAAGGATGTCGAAGCCGCCGCCTATCTCTTCACCAACGACCCCAAAGGCCTTTCGGAACGCCTGAAGCGTTTTCTCGATCTTGGATACACCACCTTCAAGGTGAAGATCGGCTTCGACGAAAGGAGCGATATCGCGCTCGCCGAGACTTCGCGGAAGGTGATCGGCGACCACCCGCTGCGACTGGACGTCAACGGCGCCTGGAACCCCGCGACCGCAAAACGCCAGCTCCAAAAACTGAGAGCCTTCGATCCGGCCTATGTGGAACAACCGCTGGAGCTCGACGATCTCGCCGGCCATGCGGCGCTCGTCGCCCGCTCCACGGTGCCGATCGCGCTCGACGAAAGCGCCTATACGCTGTCCGATGTCGGCAACATCATCCGCGCCAATGCAGCCGATGTCGTGCTGCTCGATCCGCACGAGGCCGGCGGCCTGTGGCAGACGATCAAGGCGGCGGCGATCTGCGAATCGGTCGGCATTTCGGTGACGCTGCATTCGGGCGCCGAACTGGCCCTGTCGCAATCGGCCTATATTCATCTCGCAGCCTCGCTGCCGAACATGTCGATCGCCATCGATACCGAACGCGCCTATCTCGGCGGCGATATCTCGCCCAATCCGCCGGTCCTGAAGGGTGGCCGTTTCCAGGTGCCGGAAGGCCCGGGCCTCGGCGTCGAAGTGGATATCGGAATGCTCGAAAAATACCGCGTGCCCGGCATTGCCGGCGCCTATCTCGATACCGAGCGCAAGGACTGGTTCCCGGTCAAACCCGCCTATTAGGATTATTCCCCCATGTATATTGCAATCGAATGGACCTCCGCTGCCTTCCGTGCGCTACTTCTCGACGACGACACGGTGCTCGGAGAAAGGAAGAGCGATTGCGGAACGACCAAGGTCACGGCCGGCGGTTTCGAAGCCGCACTCCGCGAGGAACTGGGCGACTGGATCGACAGAGCGGAAACGATCCTGTTTTCCGGCATGGTCACCAGCCGCAACGGCTGGATCGAAAGCCCTTTCGCCCCGGTGCCGGCAGGGCCTGCGGATTTGTTGGCCCAGGCGGTTACGCATGAGGTCGAAGGCCTTCCGCCGCTGATCTTCCTGCCCGGCATCGCCCAGACCAAACCATTGCCCGACGTGATGCGTGGCGAGGAAATGTCGCTCTTCGGCCTCAAAGAAACCGACGGCATATTCGTGCTGCCCGGTCCTCATGCCAAATGGGTGACGATGGAGAGCGGCCGCATCACCGCGATCACCACCTACATGTCGGGCGAAATCCTCAATCTGCTCAAGAAGGATTCGCTTGTCTCGCGCCTCATCCCGGCAGCCTACGAGGAGCGCCCGGACGCCTTTCGCCGCGGGGTCCAGACAGCGCTTGAACAAGAGACCCTACCCGGCCGCATCCTCGCCCGCGTCTTTTCAGCGCGCAGCCTGGTCCTGTTCGATCGTCTGGCGCCGGAAGAGATCACCGATTATCTGACCGGCCTGATGATCGGCGCGGAAATCTCGGAAGCGCTTGGGCAAGACAAACCGAGGAAAATCAATATCGTCGGCCACGCCGCGCTCGCCGAGCGTTACAAGACGGCGCTCGAGATCTTCGGGGCGCAGACAAATCTCGTCACGCCCGACATCGCCGCCGGTTTCCGGCGGGTCGCCTCTCGACAGGGTGATACGTCACGGGCTATCGAAGGGGCGAAAGCCGCTTCGGGAGAAATGTGACCATGCCAAAACCCACCTCGATCATCCTCGATTGGGGAACGAGCTCGCTGCGCGCCATGCTGGTTTCGGAAACAGGCGAAACGCTCGATACCCGCGATACGTCGAGCGGCGGCATCCAGTTCGTCAAGAACGGCGCCTTCGAGCAGGCGTTGATGGAAACGGTGGGTGAGTGGTTTTCGGCACATGGCCCCCTGCCCGTCCTGGCAAGCGGCATGATCACCAGCCGCAACGGCTGGGTCGAAGTACCCTATGTGGACACGCCCGGCGGGATCGCCGAGCTTGCCGCCGGCACGCGCAAACTCACTCTTCAGAACGGCGCCGTCATCACCTTCCTGCCCGGCATGCGCGATCCGGCTGCAAAACCTTTTCCGGATGTGATGCGCGGCGAGGAAACCCAGATCGTCGGCTACGGCCTCGAGCGCGACCGCACCCTGGTCCTGCCCGGCACCCATAGCAAATGGGCACGGGTCAAGGACAACCGCATCGACGGTTTCCAGACCTACGCGACCGGCGAGGTGTTTTCGCTCCTGACCAAACATTCCTTCATCGCCAAGGCTCTGGAGCCGCAGCCGGGCGCCGAGCCGGACTGGCAGAGTTTCGATCGCGGGGCGGAATTCGCAGCGAGCGATTCGGCCGCCGCCGATGCCTTCCTGTCGGCGATCTTCAGCGCCCGCACCGGCATTCTCGACGGCAAATTGAAGCCGGAGGATATACTCGATTACGTCTCCGGCCTCGTCATCGGCTCGGAATTCCGCCAGGCCCGTGCCGCCGGCTGGTTCAAGAACGGCGATACGATCGGCATCGTCGGCAACAACGTGCTCAACAGCCGCTACGGCCGGATCGCGCCCCTGTTTGGCCTGACGGTCGAACCCGCTCCGGAAAACGCCGCGAAACGCGGCATCATGCTGATCGCGGCCGAAGCCGCGCAATAAAGGAGTTTCGAGATGACTTTCCAAGAGGCGCTCAAGGCATGCAATCTCGTCGCCATCCTGCGCGGCATCAAGCCGGAAGAAGCGGAAGCGGTGGGCGAGGTACTCGTCGAGGCGGGTTGGCGGATCATTGAAGTGCCGCTCAACTCCCCCGATCCGCTGAAAAGCATCGAAAAGCTCGTCAAGCGTTTCGGAGACCAGGCACTGATCGGTGCCGGCACCGTACTGACCCCGGCCCAGGTCGCCGATGTCGCCGCGACCGGCGCCAAGGTGATCATCTCGCCAAACGCGAATGTCGAAGTCATCAAGGCCAGCCGCGCAGCCGGTATGGTGAGCCTGCCGGGTGTCGCAACCCCGACGGAAGCCTTCGCGGCGATCGAGGCCGGCGCCAGCGGCATCAAGGCCTTTCCGGCGGAAGCCATCCCGCCCTATGTCATCAAGGCATGGAAGGCGGTACTGCCGAAGGACATTCCGGTTCTGGCGGTCGGCGGTGTCACGCCCGAGAACATGGCTGTCTACGCCCAGGCGGGCACAGCCGGTTTCGGCATCGGCTCCTCCCTTTACAAACCCGGTGCCGACATCGCCTCCATCGGCAAAAAGGCGAGAGAATTCATGGACGCGATGCGCGCGCTCTGACGTCTAAAACCCTGTCGCAATACCGTCGCGAAGCGGAACTATCGTTTTCCTCCTGAGTTTTAGCCCAAGCAGGGCAAACCGGAGGGGACGATCTTGGCAGTTATCCGCAACAGCGCCGAACATCAGCAGAAGGTGTATGAACGGTGGGCGCCGGTCTATGACCGGGTCTATCGAGGCTTGCTGCGCGACGGACATCGCACCGTCGCGAAGCTCGCCGCCGAAGTCGGACGAGATATCCTCGAAGTTGGCGTCGGCACCGGGCTCGTGTTGCCCTACTACCCGAAACACTGCCGTGTCACCGGCATCGATCTTTCTGAACACATGATCGCCAAGGCGCGCGAGAAGGTCGCGCGCGCCGGCCTCTCCCACGTTCAGTCGCTGCATGTCATGGATGCGCACAGCCTTGAATTTGCCGACCGCTCGTTCGACGCCGTCTGCCTGCCCTTCGTCATCACGCTGATCCCGGATCCCGAACGTGCGCTTGACGAGTGCGCCCGCGTGCTCCGCCCGAGCGGAGAGATCATCGTTGCGAGCAAGCTCGGCGACGGGCGGGGACTGCAAGGGGCGATCGAAGATGCCGTCGCGCCGCTGGTGCATCGGGTCGGGTGGAGCTCGTCCTTCCGCATCGCCCGGATTGTCGAATGGGCAAAGCGCCGCGGCGATTTCGAGGTGGCGGAAATCCGTCGCGTCTTCCCGAACGGTTTCTTCAAGGTCATGCGGCTGAAGCATCGCATGGCTGCGTGAACTTAAGGTCACTTGGCCTTCAGGACAGAGACCGCAAGTTCGCTGTTATGGACGTATTCGTTGGCGTCCGGCTGGCGTTGGACGAGCAGGATGAACAGCAAGTCCGTCAGCATCAGCTGCGCATCGCGCGCGGTGATGGAGGACGAGCGCACCCGCTCCTCGTCCGCGACCGTATAAAGTCGGATATCCGCCGCCTGCATCAGCGGATTGCCGTTGAGACCGGTAATGGCGATCACCGTCGCGCCGCGCTGGCGCGCCAGTTCGGCGATCCTCAGCGTCTCGAAACTGGTGCCGGAATAGGAAAGTGCCAGCAGCACGTCCTGGCTGTTGAGCGTCGAGACATTCGCCATCTGCACATGGCTGTCGCTGTCATGCAGCACGTTGCGGCCGAGCTTCATCAGCTTGTAGGAAAAATCGCGGGCGACCAGCGACGATGCCCCGACGCCGGCCATATGGATGCGTCGCGCATCGTTGAGAGCCGTCAGGGCCCGCTCGATCTCCTGCTCGTTGTTGACCGCAAGCGTCTGCTGCATGGACAGCATCTTGCTGCCGATCAGCTTCTGCAGGATCGTCAGATAACTGTCGCCGACCTCGATCGAGCCGTGGATCATGCCGGGAGGCGCATGCCATTCCTGCGCCTTCGCCTCGCTGACGGCGAGTTTCAGCTCCTGGTATCCGGCAAAACCCAGCTTCTGGCTGAATTTCACGACGCTCGACTGGCTGCGCCCCGTCTCGGCCGCAAGCGCTGCCGAGGAAAGCCGCAGCATCTGGTCCGGATTGTCGAGGATGAACTGGCCGATCTCCCGGTCTGCCGGTGCCATATCCTCGAGCTGCGCGTTGATCTTCTTTAAGACTGACATGCGTTCCTTCGGAAGCTCCGCGATACGGCCTGGGGTCGGGTGGAGGATATCACCGCAACGGTCCTCCGCAACAGCGTTTCCATTCCCGAGCCGAGGATGGATTATCGCAGATAATGCCGCACAAAGGAATAAAAAATTCCGAATGATTGACAGAGACGCGCCGTGGTTTAGTTTCGAGGAAGCGCAGATTGATTTGAGATTCACCGCACCTCTTCGACAGGTTTCGTCATGGACAGATTACGGATCGTCGGCGGTCATCGGCTCCAGGGAGCCGTCACCATTGCCGGGGCGAAAAACGCGGCGCTCCCGCAGATCGCGGCGACGCTGCTAAGCCCCTACCCGGTCGAGCTCACCAACCTGCCACAGGTCAGCGATGTGGAAAACATGCTGGGGGTCGTCGAGCTGCATGGCGCCGCCGTCACCCGCACCGGCCATTCCACCATCGTCGATGCCAAGGCAATCGTCTCGAAAGAAACCTCCTACGACACCGTTCGCAAGATGCGCGCCACCGTGCTCGTCCTCGCACCACTGCTCGCCCGCTTCGGCCAGGCGCGCGTATCGCTCCCCGGCGGCTGCGCCATCGGTGCGCGCCCGGTCGACATGCAT
This sequence comes from Neorhizobium sp. P1_A6, assembly GCF_056406795.1. NCBI lineage: Bacteria > Pseudomonadati > Pseudomonadota > Alphaproteobacteria > Hyphomicrobiales > Rhizobiaceae > Neorhizobium > Neorhizobium sp. P1_A6. The sequence continues at coordinate 264,042 of NZ_JBFTZM010000004.1, forward strand.
GTCAAGGCGTTGGCAGCGCTGGGTGCGGACATTGATATCGAGAGCGGCCTGATCGTCGCCTCGGCACCGGGCGGATTGAAGGGCAGCCGTATCGTGCTTCCCTCCCCCTCCGTCGGCGCCACCGAAACCGCGATGATGGCCGCGACCGCCGCCAAGGGCGAAACCGAAATCCTCAATGCCGCCCGCGAACCCGAAGTCGCCGATCTCGCCGCATGCCTGATCGCCATGGGCGCACGCATCGAAGGCGCCGGCACCCACCGTATCCTGGTTCAGGGTTCAACCACCTGGCAGCCGGCGAAACATCACGGCATCCCCGACCGCATCGAGGCCGGGACTTACGCCGTGGCAGCCGCCATCACCGGCGGCATGCTGGAGCTCACCAACGCGCGGCTGGAAAACATGGCCTCCATCGTGCAGGTACTGGAGGCGATGGGCGTCAGCATCTGGCCGAGCGACCGCGGCCTTGTCGTCTCGCGCGAAGGACCGCTGAAGGCAACCGATATCACCACCGAGCCCTATCCGGGTTTCCCGACCGATCTCCAGGCGCAGTTCATGGCGCTCGCGGCCTGTGCCGAAGGTGCATCGCTGATCCGCGAAACCGTCTTCGAAAGCCGGTTTATGCACGTGCCGGAACTGATGCGCCTCGGCGCCAATATCGCGCTCCAGGGAACCACCGCACTGGTGCGCGGCGGCGCGCCGTTGAAGGGTGCGCAGGTGATGGCGACGGATCTGCGCGCCTCCGTCTCCCTCGTGCTCGCCGGGCTGGTCTCGTCGGGCGAAACGATCATCAACCGGGTGTACCACCTCGACCGCGGTTATGAACAACTGGACCGCAAGCTTGGCCAATGCGGAGCCGATATCGAGCGGCTCAGCGCATGACGACCGCAACCGAATACTTTTTCCTGGGGGTCGATGGCGGCGGTACTGGCTGCCGCGCCCGTATCGAGGACGAATCCGGCTCCGTTCTTGGACAGGGTCTTTCCGGCCCTGCCACGACGCGGCTCGGCATCGAACAGGCCTGGGCCTCGATCTCGCGCGCGTTCAATGCCGCCTTCGACGAGGCCGGGTTCGGGTCCGACGAGATAGGCCGCACCCATGTGGGCATCGGGCTTGCCGGCACCGGCCGCAAGGGGTCGGTCGAGGCCTTGAAGGCGATCCCGCACCCGTTCGCCAGCATCGATTTCGTCAGCGACGGAATGGGCGCCTGCCTCGGCGCCCATTCCGGCCGCGACGGCGCGATCGTCATCGCCGGCACGGGCTCGATCGGTCTCGGTTTTGCCGAAGGCCGCAGCCTGCGCGTCGGCGGTTACGGATTTCCCATTTCCGATGAAGGCAGCGGCGCAGATCTCGGCCTCAAAGCTGTGCAGCTGGCGCTTCGCGCGCATGACGGACGGATCGAGAAAACCGCGCTGCTGATCGAGGTCATGCAGCGCTTCCAGAACGATCCTTTCGAAGCCATAGCCTGGATGGACCGTTCGTCTGCCACGGACTATGCCTCGCTTGCGCCGATGGTGATGCGGCATGCGGACCAGGGTGATTCCGCCGGCCGTCGCATCGTCCAAAGTGCTGCCGAGCAGATCGACACGCTGGTCCGCACGCTGTTCGATCACGGCGCGCCGCGCGTTACCCTGCTCGGCGGCCTGTCGAGCCCGCTCGAGGCCTGGCTGGCGCCCGATGTCCGCCGCCGCCTGAAGCCCGCCGACGGAGACGCCGTCTCGGGCGCCATCATTCTCGCACGCAAGGCCCTTCAAGCCTCCTGACCCTGATCCCGCGTCTCGGTAGGTCCAGGAAGGAAATGGAATAATATATTCCAATGCTCAATTGACTCATGGAATGGATGATCCTAATCCTTTGGGAAAGGCAACGAAGGGTGAGGAGCAACATCGTATGACGCAGATCCTGCGAAGCGCTGCGCTGCACCCCGATCTCGAAGGCAGGGTCATGAGCGACGAACGGCTGATATCCGAACTGGAAAGACTGGTTTCGGAAGACCGCAATCCCCGCTCCATGGATATCGATCTGCTGCCGACAGTCGATGTCCTGCGCGAAATCAATGATGAGGACAAGGGCGTCGCGACCGCAGTCGAAAAGGTGATCCCGCAGATCGCCGAGGCCGTGGACGAAATAGTTCGCGCTTTCCAGAATGGCGCACGACTGGTCTATATCGGCGCCGGCACCAGCGGCCGCCTCGGCGTGCTCGATGCTTCCGAATGCCCCCCGACTTTCAGCGTCCCGGAAGGCATGGTCGTCGGCCTGATCGCCGGCGGCAGCCACGCCCTGCAGCACGCCGTCGAAGGCGCCGAAGACAGCCCGGAACAGGGCCGGCAGGATCTCGTCGACATCGGCCTGACCGCAGCCGACGTCGTTGTCGGCATCGCCGTCAGCGGCCGCACCCCTTACGTCATCGGCGCCCTGAACTATGCCAAGGGGCTTGGCGCGAAGACGGTCGCCCTCTCCTGCAATCCCGATGCCGTCATCGCCGATATCGCCGACATTGCCATCTCGCCGGTGGTCGGCCCGGAAATCCTCACCGGCTCGACGCGGCTGAAGTCCGGCACGGCCCAGAAGCTCGTGCTCAACATGCTGACCACGGCGAGCATGATCCGCATCGGCAAGAGCTATCAGAACCTGATGGTCGACCTGCATGCCAGCAACCAGAAGCTCGTCGCCCGCGCCGCCCGCATCGTCATGCAGGCGACCGGCTGCACGACGGAAGAGGCGCGCCGCGTGCTTGACCTCACCGGCAACGACGTCAAACTGGCGATCCTGATCGCGCTGACGGGAATGGATGTCGATACGGCGCGCGTGGCGCTCGACGATGCCGGAGGCTTCCTCCGCAAGGCAATTGATGGGAAGACAGCGTAAAGCTGCTGAATGACGGGCCGCTGCTCGAATATGGCTGGGGTCGAGACAACGAACAGATATCAAAAGAGGGAGAATAAAAATGGGAAGACATCTTTCGACTAAACTGCTGTCCGGCCTTGCGCTGACCGTCACCATCAGCGCCACCGCGATCGCCTCGCCGGCATCGGCCGCGTCGCTGAAAATGGCCTGGAAGCAGGATGCAACCGGCCTTGATCCGCACAAGCAGACTGCATTTTCCTCGATCCGCCTGCTGGAACTCATCTACGAGCCGCTCGTCCGCCTCAACAAGGACCTGCAGATCGTCCCGGCCGTCGCAGCCTCCTGGGAATTTGCAGCCGACGCCAAGCAACTGACCTTCAAGCTTAACCCGAACGCAAAATTCCAGGACGGCAAGCCGGTGACCGCCGCCGACGTGAAGGCCTCGTTCGAGCGCCTGCTCGACGAAAAGACTGCCGCCGCCGCGCGCGCCAACTTCCTGTCGATCGCCTCGATCGAGACCCCGGACCAGACGACCGTCGTCTTCAAGCTGTCACAGCCGGACGTGCCGCTCCTGACCGCCATGGCGAGCATCAACGCCGCCATCGTGCCAGCCGCAGAAATCGCTGCCGGCACCATCGGCACCAAGGCGCTCGGCTCCGGCCCGTTCAAGCTCGACAAGTGGGAGCCGAATTCCAAGGAAACGCTCTCCGCCAACAAGGATTGGGCCGGCGGCAAGATCGCGATCGACGGCATCGACATCAGCGTTTTGCCGGATGAAACCGCGATCCTTGCGGCACTGCGCACCAAGCAGGTCGATTTCGCGCTGATCAACGATCCGCTGGTCGCAACCCTCGTGCCCAAGGAACCAAGCCTTGTGCTCAACCGCACGCCGGTTCTGGCCTACCACGTCCTGCAGATGAACCCTTCGCGCAAGCCGATGGACGTTCTCGCCGTGCGCCAGGCAATCTCCTGCGCCATCGACCGCAAGGACGTGCTCGACACGGCTTCGGTCGGCGAAGGCAAGGTCACCGGTCCGCTGACCATGCCCGGTTACACGTCCGACGCCAGCGCGCTGTTCTGCTACAAGCAGGATATCGCCAAGGCAAAGAAGCTGATGGCTGACGCGGGTTTTGCGAACGGCTTTACCGCGACCGTGATCGCCGCCAATGGCGAACCCGCAACCGCGGCCGCCGAAGCGCAGGTCCTCCAGTCCCAGCTCGCCGAAATCGGCGTCAAGCTCAACATCAAGATGATGGAGCTCAACGTCTATGTCGACGCCTGGCTGAAGGGCGACTTCGACATGGCGGTGGCGCTGAACGGCGGCCGTGCCGATCCTTATTCCATGTACAACCGTTACTGGACCAAGACCGGCAACCTGCAGAAGGTCACGAACTACATCGACGACACGCTCGACAGCCTGATGCAGAAGGGCCGCGTCGAGACCGACCCTGCCAAGCGCAAGGTCATCTTCGCCGACTTCGAAAAGCACCTCGTCGAAGTCGCCCCTTGGGCCTGGCTCTACACGTCCTACAGCTACACGGCACAGCAGAAGAACGTGCAGGGCTTCGTTCCGACGCCGGAAGGCTCGCTGTTCGGTCTGAGCAAGGTCACGTTGCAGTAATCGCGAAAGCATGACGGATACGAGGTTGGTGGGCGAATGAGTTACCTGGCGCGACGGCTGTTGACGTTTCCGCTCGTGATGCTCGGGGTCTCCATCCTCGTGTTCGTCGCAATTCGATTGGTGCCGGGTGACGCGATCACCGCGATGCTCGGCACCGAAGCCGGCCTGCTGACGCCGGCGCAGAGGGCGGCGCTCTCGGCCTATTTCGGCATCGACAAACCGATCCTGGTGCAATACTGGAGCTGGCTTCTCGGGGTCCTTCAGGGCGATCTCGGCATTTCCGTCATCCATGGCAAGCCGGCTCTCACCATCATCCTCGAACGTTTTCCGCTGACGCTGCAGCTCGCCTTGATGTCCATGTGCGTGGCGCTGCTCGTCGGCCTGCCGGCCGGCGTGTTCGCCGCCACCCGCAACGAAAGAATGTCCGATCTGGCGGTACGCATCTTCGCGATGATCGGCCAGTCGACACCCAATTTCGTCGTCGGCCTGCTGATCATCTATGCGCTGTCGGCCGGTTTCGGCATCCTGCCGGCCATGGGCGAGTTCACGCCGTTCCTGACCGATCCATTCCGCAATCTCGGCCAGATGATCCTGCCGGCGATCACGCTCGGTTTCGCCTTCGCCGCCTCCGTCACCCGCATCTCGCGCTCCGCGATGCTCGACGTGCTCAGCGACGACTATGTCCGCACCGCCCGCTCCAAGGGCGTGCCGAAACGCAGCGTCATCTGGCGCCATGCCCTGCCGAACGCGCTGATCCCGGTCGTCACCCTGAGCGGCGTCGAATTCGGCTATCTGCTCGGGGGCGCCGTGCTGGTGGAGCAGATCTACGCCCTGCCCGGCCTCGGCCGTCTCGTCCTCGAAGCGATCCTGCAGCGCGATTACGCGCTGGTGCAGGGCTGCGTCCTGTTCATTGCCTTCAACTTCATGGTGGTCAACCTGCTCGTCGACCTCGCCTACGTGACGCTTGATCCACGCATCCGGCTCGGAGAGAGCAACTGATGTCGATGCTGCGTGCAATTTTCAGCCATTCCAGCGGCAGGATCGGCGGTACGATCGTCGTGATCTATGTCGTCGTTGCGCTACTCGGCATGTCCGGCATCACGCCTCACAATCCGCTGCAGCAGTTCCGCATCGACAGGCTGCATGCGCCGAACGCGGCCTACTGGATGGGCACCGACCTGTTCGGCCGCGACGTCGCCAGCCGGTTGATGAACGGCATCGGCCAGTCCTTCCTCGTCGCCTTCTGCTCGGTGACGCTTGCGACGATTGCCGGAACCGTGCTCGGCCTCACCGCCGCATGGTTCGGCAAGGCCTGGGATGGCCTCGTGATGCGCATCATGGACGTGCTGCTCGCCTTCCCAGCCATCCTGCTCGCGCTCCTGATCATCGCCGTTGTCGGCCCCGGCACCTGGACGAGCGTCGCGGCGATCGCCATCGTCTACACACCGATCTTTACTCGCGTCGTGCGTGGCCCCGCGCTCTCGATCAAGGCCCGCGAATTCGTCGACGCTGCCCGCACCTTCGGCTCCAGCCGACGCTATATCCTGACCCGGCATCTGCTCCTCAACCTGGTGGCGCCACTGACCGTTCAGGTGACGCTGGCGCTCGCCTGGTCGCTGCTGACTGAGGCCGGCTTGAGCTTCCTCGGCCTCGGCACCCAGCCGCCGGCCTCTTCTCTCGGGCTGATGCTCGCCGACAGCCGCAACCTGATGGAAAACGCGCCCTGGATGCTGATCTTCCCGGCGGTCGCGATCATGATCAGCATTCTCGGCTTCAACCTGCTGGGTGATGCCTTGCGCGACATCCTCGACCCCAAGACGCGGAGGTCCGCGCCATGACGTCGCTTCTCTCGGTATCCGGCCTGCGTGTCGGTTTCGGGCGTGACCCGAAGCAGAACGAGATCGTCAAGGGCGTCAGCTTCGACCTCGACGCCGGCGAGACGCTGGCGATCGTCGGCGAAAGCGGCTCCGGCAAATCGGTCACGGCGCTCTCCATCAACCGCCTCGTCGATTTCGGCGGCGGCCGGATCATCGGCGGCTCGATCACCCTGAAACGGGCCAACGGCAGCGTGCTCGACATCACCAAGGCTGAAGAGCCTGTGCTCGAAAAAATCCGCGGTTCCGAGATCGGCATGATCTTCCAGGAGCCGATGACCTCGCTGAACCCGGTGCTGACGATCGGCCGCCAGATCGAGGAATCGTTTCGCCTGCATCGCGGGCTGACCGGGCGCCAGGCGACGGCCGCCGCCAAGGACGCACTCGATCGCGTGCGCATCCCGGATGCCGCGAGGCGTCTCAAATACACACCGAACCAGCTTTCCGGCGGCATGCTCCAGCGCGTCATGATCGCCATGGCGCTCGCCTGCAATCCGCGCCTGCTGATCGCCGACGAGCCGACGACCGCGCTCGACGTGACCGTCCAGGCCCAGATCATGGCGCTGCTCGGCGAGCTGAAGCACGAGACCGACATGGGGATGATCTTCATCACCCATGATATCGGCCTCGTCGCCGGCATTGCCGACAAGGTCATGGTCATGCAGGCCGGCGAAGCGGTCGAGCAGGGACCGCTCGGCGACGTCCTCGATCAGCCGAAACATCCCTATACACAGCATCTGCTCAGCGCCGTGCCGCATTTCGAATCCGGCCGCGCGGCCCGTTCGGATTTCAGCCGGGAAAAATCCGAGGCGATTGTCCCTGCCCTGAAAGTCGATGGCCTCACAGTGCGCTTCAAGGTGGCAGGCAGCATTCTCAGCCGTTCGCCGGGCTCGGTCCACGCAGTCGAGAATGTCGGCTTCGACCTGATGCCGGGCGAAACGCTGGCGATCGTCGGSGAAAGCGGCTCCGGCAAGTCGACCACGGCCCGCGCCATCTTGGGGCTCGTGAAGCCGACCCGCGGCAGCTTTTCCGCCAACAACGGAGCGATCGTGGACGGCAGCGACCCGTCCGTGCAGATGGTCTTCCAGAACCCCTACGCCTCGCTCAATCCGCGCCTGCGGATCGACAGCATCCTCGCCGAACCGGTGATCGCCGCCGGTGGCCGTATCGACGCGGAAACGCGGGCGAAAATGGTGGCGCTGCTGAAGCGCGTCGGCCTGCCCGAAAACAGCCTGCTGCGCTACCCGCACGAGTTCTCCGGCGGCCAGCGCCAGCGCCTCTGCATCGCCCGCGCGCTGATGCTCAATCCGTCGATCGTCGTGCTCGACGAGGCAGTCTCGGCGCTGGACGTCTCGGTTCAGGCCAAGGTGCTGGAACTGCTGGTCGACCTGCAGCACGAATATGGCCTCGCCTATCTGTTCGTGTCGCATGACATGGCCGTCGTCGAACGTATCGCCCACCGCATCGCGGTGCTTTATGCAGGCCAGATCGTCGAGATCGGCAATGCTGCCTCGATTTTGTCCAACCCGCGGCATTCCTACACCAAGCGGCTGATTTCCGCCGTGCCGAGCATCGAGCGCCGCAACCAGCATTTCGAACTTGATACGCGCCAGGTCCCGTCTCTGGTTCGACCACCGGGTTTCGAGCCGCCGCCCGCCGAGTGGCAGTCCTGCGGACCGGATCACCGGGCACGGGCGGAAGCTTGAGGACGTAACGATATGAAAGACACTGCTTCCGCCAGCCCCGAACTTGCCGCCGTCTTCGAGAGGGCCTTCGCCCCGCTTGAAAAATCTGTCACCGACAACCGCATTCCGGGCGGAGTGCTCGGCATCATCGACCTGAAACACGGGCACATGACCCGCGCCGTCGGTTCGGCGCAGGTTGTTCCGATTGAACGTCGGATGACCGAGGACACCTGGTTCGATCTCGCCTCGCTCACCAAAGTGATCTTCACCACGACACGCATCCTGAAGCTTGCCGACGACGGCACGATCGATCTCGACGCACCGCTCACCACTGTGCTGCCGGACCTGCGCCAATACAACGCCGAGGCCTGGGAGCGAAAGATCACCTTCCGCCAGTGCCTCGGCCACCAGACGCCGTTTCCGGGCGTCGAGCCGATCTATACCTATGGCCGCGATCCGGACCTGCTGCGCGCCTTCATCCTGCAGCGGGAATGGAAGGCCGGTCCGCCGGTCTATTCCGACATCAACTTTATCCTGCTCGGTTTCGCGCTCGAACGACTGGCGAAGAAGACGATCCGCGACCTCGATCCCGGCCCGGGCTTCGCCTGGTCTGCCGATCCGGAAAATTCGGCCGCCACGGAAGACTGCGCCTGGCGGCAGCGGATCCTGTCGGGCGAAGTGCACGACGAAAATTGCGCGGCGCTGCAGGGTTCCGGCCATGCGGGCCTGTTCGGCACGGTGATGTCGGTTCTGGACTTCGCCGAAAGCCTGCTCGACGGCACCGGCGCGTCCGGGAATGCGATCGCGCTGATGCGCGCGCCGCTCTCGAACAGGCGGACCCATGGCTGGGAGCATCCCTATGCCGACTGGTGGGGCGGAAACCTGTGCAACCCCCGAACGATCGGCCATACGGGCTTTACCGGCACAAGCTTGCTGATCGATTTCGACAGGGGCCGTGCCGTGACCCTGCTCACCAACCGCATCCATCCGACCCGCCATTTCGACAGCGGCATCCTGGCCCTGCGGCAGGCGGTCTGCAATCTCGTGAACCAAACCTGAGGAGCTGATCATGGAGCCAATCTGGGCTGTCGGCCTGATGACCGGAACCGTCCTCGACGGCAATATCGACGTGGCGCTCCTGAAGACGGACGGCGAGACGATCGACACGTTTGGTGCCTATACGCTCGCCCCCTATCCGCCGGAAATCCGCGCCCTCCTGGAGGAAACGCTCGCTCAGGCCCGCGTCTGGAATTTCGAAGGACCGGATCCGGCGATATTCCGTGAGGCCGAACAGGCGCTGACAAAGGCGCAGTCCTACGCCGTCAGGGAACTGGTCGAAAGCACGGGGCTGACCATGGCCGATATCGGCATCGTCGGTTTCCACGGCCAGAGCGTGCTGCACCGGGCACCCACCAAAGACAGGCTCGGCGACACCCGCCAGCTCGGCGATGGCGAGCTGATGGCCTCGATCCTCGGCACCAAGGTCGCCTACGATTTCCGCTCGGCGGACGTGCGGGCGGGTGGCCAGGGCGCGCCGCTTGCCGCCGCCTATCATTCGGCTCTGCTGCGCGGCGTCGATACCAGCGGCGATACGGCCGTGCTCAATCTCGGCGGCGTCGCCAACATCACCTGGTGGGATGGCAGGGATCTGATGATCGCCTTCGATACCGGCCCGGCCAATGCGCCGCTCAACGACTTCATCAAGGCACGCGGCCTTGGCGAGATGGACCGCAACGGCGCGCTCGGCGCCTCCGGCAAAGTCGACGAGGAACGCCTCGCAAAGCTTCTCGAGCATCCCTACCTCACGGCGCCCTATCCGAAATCGCTCGATCGTTTCGATTTCACCGCGGCCATGGCGGACGGCCTTGACGACGCCGCCGGCGCGGCAACCCTTTCAGCCTTCACCGCATCTGCAGTCGGCAAGGCGCTCGATCTGCTGCCGCACCGGCCAAAGCGGCTGATCGTCAGCGGCGGCGGCCGTCACAACCCGACGATCATGTCGATGCTCGAAAGCCGTGCCGGCGTGAAGGCCGTTTCCGCCGATACGCTCGGCTGGCGCGGCGATGCGGTCGAGGCCGAGTGCTTCGCGTTCCTCGCGGTACGCGTGTTGCGCGGCCTGCCGATCAGTTTTCCCACAACCACCGGTGCACCAAGGCCCTTGCAAGGTGGCAGGCTCGCCGGGTAAGTCCGCACTTTCAAATTGCAGGATCAGAGTCGGGAGCGCTCGCGCAGCATGAACAAGAGAGCGGTCTCGGCGATAGCGAGCAATGCGGTAATGGCAGGCATACTGCTGATGCTGCTCGGCGACTTCATGTTCGCCTTGAATGACGCCATGGGCAAATGGCTGGTGGCGAGCTTTTCGGTTGGACAGGTCCTGCTGATCCGGTCGGTCGGCGCCTTTTTCGTCCTCGGCCCGATGCTCGCCCGTCAGCCGATTTCGGCACTCTACAAGGTCGTGAAGCCGCCACTGCATGTACTGCGCATCGTGCTGGCGACAGCCGACACCGGGCTTTTCTATGCCGCCGTCGCCTACCTGCCGCTCGCCGACGTCATGACCTTCTACATGGCCGGCCCGATCTATGTGGCCGCCCTCTCGCATTTCCTGCTCGGCGAGCGCATCGGCTGGCGGCGCTGGCTCGCCGTCCTGATCGGCTTCATCGGCGTGGTGATCGCCCTGCGTCCCTCCTCGGAAATGCTGTCATTGCCGTCGATCTTCGGCCTGATCGGCAGCCTTTCCTTTGCGCTGACGCTGGTGCTGAACCGCACGCTCCGCTCGACACCGGATGCGACGCTCGTCACATGGCAGACCCTTGCCTGCCTCGTGGCCGGCGCGTTCCTCACAGTTGGGAACTGGAGCCCGTTCAATACCGGAGAACTGCTTGCCCTGCTCCTGCTCGGCATCGTCTCCTGCGGCGCGCATCTGCTGATCACCCGCTCGCTGAAACTGGCGCCGGCCTCGGTGCTGGCACCGCTGCAATATACGCTGCTGCTCTGGGCGATCGTGCTCGGCTGGATATTCTTTGGCGATTTCCCGGATGTCCAGACGCTGGCAGGTGCCGGCATCATCGTCATCGCCGGCCTGTTCATCTTCCACCGCGGCAACCTGAAACAGGATGTCGAGCCGGTCGTGCCGACCGATTCCAGCCACGGTTAGGCCGCACCCGTCCGGCGGGCGATCATGGCTTCAATCGCCGAGAGCCCATCATAGATCAACACGGCCAGCGCGCCGACGATCAGCCCGCCCTGCAGCACGAAGGCAAGGTTGTTGGATTGCAGCCCGGCGATGATCACCTCGCCGAGGGTCTTTGCCGCAACCGTCGAACCGATCGTCGCGGTGGCGAGACTGATCACCACCGAAAGCCTGATGCCGGCGACAACCACCGGCAAGGACAGCGGCAACTCGACCTGAATGAGCCGCTGGAAAGGTGTCATGCCGGAACCACGCGCCGCCTCCATCACCGATCGTGGCAGGTTGGTGAGCGCCGTCAGCGTGTTTTCAAAGATCGGCACAAGCCCGTAGAGAAACAGCGCGATCAGCGTCGGCTTCTCGCCGAAACCGACGGCCGGGACGGCAAGCGCCAAAACAGCGACCGGCGGAAACGTCTGGCCGATATTGACGAGGCTTCGGGAAAGCGCCAGGAACTCCACCCCGAACGGCCTGGTGACGAGGATCGCCAGAAGCACGGCGATGATCGTCGCCGCCAGCGTCGCGATGAAGACGGTCCGCAGGTGCAGCAGCGTCAGGCTGAGCAGGCTGCCCTGATTGTAGATCGCCGGTGCGTTCGGCTGCACGAGCGGCTTCAGCAGCGGCTCAAAACTTTCCGGCGAGACCAGGAAGGCGATCAGCACGAGAAGCAGAAGGCTGCGCAGGATGGTCGGCACCCAAGCCCTCATCGCGGCCTCGCGGCGCGCTTGAGGATCGCGTCGAGCGTCACCCGCCCCATCGGAGCGCCGCTCCTGGAGATGACCGGAAGCGCATCGCGGCCGCTCCAGATGAGATCGGCAAGCGCCTCCTGCTGGCTCCTGTCCTCGCGGATCGGCTCGCCTTCCGCCTCGCCCGGCTCTACGGCAGCGCCGGCCCTTGCAATCGAAAGCAGCCGGAACGGCCGTTCCGCATCACCAATCAGCGTCTCGACGAAGGGCGTTGCCGGCGCACGGACGAGTTCGGCCGGCGGCCCGTATTGCACCACCCTGCCCTTGTCCATCACGGCAATCTTGTCGGCGAGATGGAAAGCCTCATTCATGTCGTGGGTCACCAGGACAATCGTCGTGGCGAAATGTTTCTGGATCGCCAGCAGATCGTCCTGCGCCTTGGCGCGGATGATCGGATCGAGCGCCCCGAAGGGCTCGTCCATCAACAGCACGTTCGGTTCGGCCGCAAGCGCCCGCGCCACCCCGACGCGCTGCTGCTGGCCGCCTGAGAGTTCATGCGGATAACGCGGCCCGAACGTTTCCGGCTCGAGTTGGAAGAGCGTCAGTAATTCCTCGACCTTGGCGTCGGTGCGGGCCTTCGTCCAGCCGAGCAGGCCAGGCACCGTCGCAATGTTCTGCGCCACCGTCCGGTGCGGGAAAAGCCCATGGCCCTGGATGGCGTAACCGATCCGGCGCCGCAATTCGTAGCCCGGGATGGACCGGTTGTCCTCGCCATCGAGCCGGATGGCGCCTTCTGTCGCCTCCACCAGCCGGTTGATCATCCGGATCAGCGTCGTCTTGCCGGAACCGGACGTGCCGACGACAACCGTGACGGTGCGGGGCTCGATCACCATCGAGACGTTATCGACGACGGCGATACCGTCATAGCGCTTGGTGATGGCATCGATCTCGATCATGCGGATCTGGCTCCGTTGGGGACACGGGAGTTCATCTCGATCAGCGCGTCGAGGATAACGGCCGAGGCAAAGGCGAGCGCCACCGTCGGCACGGCGCCAAGCAGGACAAGGTCCATCGCCGTCTGGCCGATGCCCTGGAAGACGAAGACGCCGAAACCGCCGCCGCCGATCAGCGCGGCAATCGTCGCCATGCCGATATTCTGGACGAGCACGATGCGGATCGCGGTCAGGATCACCGGCAGCGCCAGTGGGAACTCGATCTTGAACAGCCGCTGCCGGCCGGTCATGCCGATGCCGCGGGCAGCGTCGTTTKCCGCGCGCGGCACGCCTGCAAGCCCGACGACGGTGTTGGCGACGACAGGCAGCAGTGAATAGAGAAACAGCGCGACAAAGGCAGGCGCCACCCCGATGCCGCGGATGCCGATCGCCGCAGCCCCCGGCACATTGGCGGCGATCCAGCCAAGCGGCGCAATCAACAGGCCGAAAAGCGCGATCGACGGGATGGTCTGGACGAGGTTCAGCGTGTTGAGCACGCCATCCCGAAGCGGCGCCACCCGATGACAGAGAATACCGAGCGGCAGCCCGACCAGGACGGCGGCAAACAGCGAACCCAGCGCCAGTTCCACATGCTTGCCCGCCTCGACCCAGAAGACGTCGGCGCGGCCTGCATATTCCTTCATGATCGACAACCCGTTCCAGCTTCCCGACATCAGCAGCGTGCCAATCGCCGCCGCTGCCATGACCAGAAACAGAACCCGCATCGCCGGCGGCGGATCGAGCCGCGTGATCGCATCGGCAGCCAGAAGCGCAAAGGCGAACAGCAGGATCCAGAAGCCCGAGGCGGGTGAGACGCGGGCATAGCTATTGCCGGCCGGCGTCAGGAATGTCGCGGCATAACCGATCGAAAGCGTCAACGCCGCAAGTGCTGCGACGGCGGCAAGCAGCTTTATCCAGGCTGACGTGCGAAAAAGTGCTGCTGCGGTCGCAAGAACCAGCACACCGATCAGACCCCAGCCCGCCCAAGCCGGCAGCGACTGAAGCATCGCCTCCGCCTGGCCCTGCACGATGCGATTGGGCTTGAGCGTCGCAAACGACGCCCAGAGCGCGCCGTAGGCGGCTAGAAGGGCGATGACGATGCCGAGCTTATCGAACCGAACTCTCAAACCGACCCATGCCCCTCATAAACCGACCCTATGATCGACGAAAAAGCCGGGCGTTCCAACGCCCGGCCCATGTTGACACGAAACCGGTCCGAAAAGGAATTACTTCAGGAAACCGTTCTTCTTGAGGAAATCCTCGGCAACCGCCTTGGCCGGTTCGCCGCCCACCTGCACGCGGCCGTTGAGGTCCTGCAGCGTGACGAGGTCGAGCTTGGCGAAGACCGGCTTCAGCACCGCTTCGATGGTCGGGTTCTTTTTGAGCACTGCCTCGCGGATGATCGGGGTCGGCTGATAGACCGGCTGAACGCCCTTGTCGTCTTCGAGAACAACGAGCCCGGAAGGCGCGATGCCGCCGTCGGTGCCGTAGACCATGGCGGCATTGGCATTGTTGGTCTGGTTGGCGGCCGCACCGATGGTCGCAGCCGTATCACCGCCCGAGAGCGTGATCAGCTGGTCGGGTTTCAGCTTGAAGCCGTAGGTGGTCTGGAAGGCCGGCAGGGCTGCGGCCGAATTGACGAACTCGGACGATGCCGCCAGCACGATCTTGCCGCCGCCGGCGACATATTTGCCGAAATCGGTCAGCGTCTTCAGCTTGTTGGCATCCGCGACATCCTTGCGCACCGCGATCGCCCAGGTGTTGTTGGCCGAAGACGGCGTCAGCCAGACGATCTTGTTGGCGTCGTAATCGAGCTTCTTGACCGCTTCATAGGCCTTTTGCGGGTTCTTCCAGGCCGGATCGTCGCCCTTTTCGAAGAAGAAAGCGCCGTTACCGGTATATTCCGGATAGATGTCAATCTCGCCGGCGGCGATCGCCTTGCGCACCACAGGCGTCGCTCCGAGCTGGATACGATCGGTGGTCTGGATGTTGTTCGCCTTCAGCATGGCAAGGATGATATTGCCCAGCACCCCGCCTTCGGTATCGATCTTGGATGACACGACGACCTGGGCATTCGCCATGGTGGCCGAGACGCCTAGCGCAAAAGCTATGCCCAAAAGCATTTTCTTCAAAGACATGACAAAATTTCCCTCCGGATCGCCAGTCACCACCTCGTTTGACTTGGCCTGGAACACATAAAAGCCACTGTTATGTAGGGCGACTTATGCAATGTGCGAGTTCTGGAAGGGCGCATCCAACAAATATTTTGTGCGGTGCATTTTTATCCGCCGAACGGTCTAGCTCACAAGATCCGCAGCAAAAACAGAAATGATGGTTCTTCCGCTCAGGAGAACCGAAAAACCATGGATCCCGCGATAGTTTCTCCAAGTGCCAACCATTCAAGGTCGCCGTATCGCGCCAGTTCCCGTCGATTGTGGACGTCGGGCACGTGGCTGACGGGTTCGACGCAGAGAATGGGCCGATCGTCGGGCACGTAGACATGCAGGTTGGTCAGGGCTCCGGTCGCCGAAAGCGTCATGCTGACCCCGGCCCGTCGCCACTCGAGGACTGCCCGGCGTGGTGCCCATTCCGAAAAATGCCCGTCGAACCACGGCATCTTCGACGTATCGAGACCGTGGGCAAAATCGGGGCCCCTATTGGCTGGAACGGCCTCGGTCGGCAAGCCTCGTTGATCACGGCCGAAACCAATCTCAGCGTCGAAGTTCAGCCAGGTTTCATCCTCCTTGCGGAACCAGGGATGAAAACCCATGCCATAGGGAAGCGTGCGGTTCGCAGTGTTGGTCAGTGTCAACGACAGTTCGGCGCCACCCGGCCCGATCGAGATATGCTGCACCAGCCGATAGGCGAAGGGGATCGCCTCGTCAGTAAAGTCGTCAGCCAGGGTCAGCGTGTTCTCGGTGACCTCGATAACCTGCCAGGCCCTGTCGCGGGAAAATCCGTGCAGCGCCATGTTCTGTTCCGGCCGGTTGAGCGGGATCTCGACCGGTCCGTCGGCGTTCAGGAAGCGGCCTGCATCCAGCCGGTTGGCGAACGGTGCCATGATGAAAGAGCCACCGGTCAATGCGACCTGCGCCGGCGGGCAGGCATGCAGGATCTCGAACCAGTCACCATCCGGCTTTCGCCACCGGAAGGAGGTGAGGCTGGCTCCGTGGCCGGCATCGACAACCAGTTCGCAACGGTCAGCCTTGAGCGTGTAAATGGATACGTCAGTCATCGATCTTGTTGGCCTTGTCGAAATCCATGTCAAAATCCTTTCATACGTGCGACCGGCACCCCGGCGACCGGCGAGGATGCGACCAGCACCGCGCCGCTCAAGGGATAAGCCTCCAGCCTCTCCGGCGAAAGATAGCGGTGCGACGTGACGAGCAGCGTCTTGAGATCAGGGCCGCAGAAACACGGCATGGTCGGCGTCGCCACCGGCAGCGGATATTTGCCGACCACCACGCCCTCCGGCGAATAGCGGTTGAGACATCCGGCCGAAACGCCGGCGCTCCAGTAGAAGCCATCGGCATCGGTCGCGCCGCCATCCGGCCGCCCATCCGCTTCGCCGGGCATGGCGATCCGGACGCCTTCGCCGATCTCGCCCGTAGCCACGTCGAAATCATGCCGCTCGATCCACTGACCGCCCGAATCCGAATGATACATGCTCGTGCCGTCCGGCGACCAGGCGAGCCCGTTCGAGATCAAAAGCCCGCTCTTCTTGACGGCAAACTTGCCGTCCGCACCGATGCGGTAGAGCGAACAGACTGGCTGACGCTCCGGCCGCTGGTCGGTCGTGCCGACCCAGAAGGCGCCGTCAGGTCCCACTTTGCCATCATTGAGCCTATTGGTCTCAAGCTCGCCGTCGAGATGCGCGAGCGTCTGTCGCTCCCCGGTCTCCGGGTCGAAGAGAAWAATCTCGCGTGTCAGCGATACGACCAGCCGGCCGCTTTCACAAAGCCCGAGCGAACAGACATTGGTACCGAGAACCCACTCGTCGACCTGGCCCTCGCCGAGCCGGATCGCCAGCAGCCGGCCGGTCGGGATGTCGCAGAGAAAGACGAGATTGCGTCTTTCGTCCCAGACCGGGCCTTCGCCAAGTCCGAGACTGAGGCGACCGACCGGTTCGAAACGCATCACAGGTCGCCGACCTTGGTGGTGCGGCGGATGACGTCGGGATTGTCGAGAACGTAATCGCTGAGTTCCAGCCCGAGGCCCGCTCCTTCGAACGGATAGATCTGGCCGTTTTCGATACGCGGCATGACGGTGACGAGATCGCGATACCAGGTCGAGTAATAGGCGCGCACCGACTCCTGGAAGACTGCGTTCGGCGCGTTGAGTGCCAGGTGGATCGAGGCGCTGAAGACGACCGGGCCGGTGCAGTCATGCGGCGCGATCGGCCGCTGAAAGGCTTCCGCCATGGTGGCGATCTTCTTCGCCTCGCTCAGGCCCCCGCACCAGGAAATGTCGAGCATGACGTAATCGACGGCATTCTTGCGTAGGAGTTCGACGAACTGGGCGCGGGTCGCAAGCGTCTCGCTGGCGCAGACCGGCAGGCCGGAGCGTTGCGCATAGATTGCCAGCGCCTCGGTATCCTGCATCTTGATCGGGTCCTCCATCCAGAAGGGGCGGAATTCCTTGATCTCGCGGGCAATCGCCAGCGCCGACGGCAGGTCCCACATCGAATGCAGCTCGACCATCACTTCCATCTTGGTGCCGACCGCATCGCGGATCTTGCGGAACGGCTCAAGCCCCTTTTCGAGGTCATCCCGATGAATGAAATTGCCGCCGCTGGCGACCGCGAACGGATCGAGCGGCCAGATCTTCATGGCGGTGATGCCTTCGGACAGCAGGCTTTCGGCAAGCGCCCCCGCATCGTTGGTGAAGGCGACCTGATCGTCATAGGGGCCTTGCGGCTTGTCGGCATCACCGATATAGCGGCGCGAGCCGCGGCTGTTGTAGGAATAGCCGGCGCAGGTGTTGTAGGTGCGGATCGATGGCCGCGAGAGGCCGCCGAGAAGCTGGTGGATCGGCTGGTTCGTGACCTTGCCGAGGATGTCCCAGAGCGCGATGTCGACAGCGGATGCCGCGCGGATTTCGACGCCCGAGGAACGGAAGCCTACATAGGTTTCTGTCAGCTGCTTGGAAATCCGGTCGATCTCCAGCGGGTTCTTGCCGATCAGCGCCGGCGCGACTTCCGCATGCAGGTAGGTCGCGACGGCATCCGCCCCGCGAAAGGTCTCGCCAAGGCCGATGATCCCTTCGTCCGTATGGATGCGAAGCCAGATGATATTGTTCAGGCTGGGAAGTTGGACTGTTTCAAGCGCTGTGATTTTCATGGGGTCTATCCGGATGAACGAAGGACGGGCCGGCGGGTAATCCGTCGGCGCGGAATCAGTGAACGGCGCCAGGAACGCCGGTATTCGCGAGGCCTTCTCCTTCGCCGCTCAGGCGGCGACAGGTTCCCAGCCCTTTAAGATCTGTTCGAGGCGATCGCGGTCGGCGGCATCGAGCGCCGGCAGGCCCGGCAGACGCACCGGCCCGAGGTTTTCGCCTCGCAGGGCCAAAGCCTCCTTGATGACCGTGACATTGGCGCCGTTGTTGAACTTAGTGCGCAACGTTTCGAAGCCTGCAATCTTGGCGACCAGCGCCCGCGTCCTGGCATAATCGCCCGCTTCGAGCGCATTCCAGATCGCCAGCGACCGGGCCGGATCGATATTGACGAGGCCGGACGTGAAGCCTTTGGCGCCGAGTGCGTAAAAAGGTGCCGCCCAGCCCTCGGCGAGACCGCAGATCCAGACCGCATCCGTGCCCTCGGTCGCCCGCACGCATTCGGAAAACAGCATCATGTCGGTCGAGGCGAACTTGACGCCGGCAATGTTCGGATGGGTGGCAATGCGGGCAAGATCGTCGACCGCCATCGCATTGGACCGCACATAGGCGACGAGCGGCAGTTCCGAAGCCTCGGCGATGGCGATGAAATAGTCGGCCTGCGAGCAGGGGGCGGCGAATGGATCGAGCGGGTGATGGACCATCACTCCCTGAGCGCCTTCACGCTTGGCCGACTTGGCGGTCGCAATCGCTTCGCCGACCGAACGGCCGGCTGCGGCGGTGACGACTGTCTTGCCCTCGACGGCCGCGACGCAGATAGCCTGCAGGCGAAGCACTTCCTCATGCTGAAGGCTGTAGAACTCGCCGGTATTGCCGCCGCAGACGATATTGTGAATGCCCGCGTCGGCAATGCGGCGGATGATCTTGCCGGTCAAGTGAGGATCGATCGCCCCCTGGTTGTCGTAGGCAGTCACGTGGACGCCCGAAATGCCCGTGAGAACGCGCCTGTAATCGCGGATATTCATGTCCGTTTCCCCCATTCCCGACTTGCTACACCCGGAGAAGATGTTTCTCGCCCGAGCGAATGACGTGGTCGCGCATCAGCCGCTCGGCGAGATCCGGCTCGCGGGCGGCGATCGCGTTGGCGATGGCCTGATGTTCCTCGACCGCCAGGAAGCGCTCCCGCTCCTCCGACAGCACGCTGAGACGGGCCGCATGGGTGTAGATGTTCTGGCCGCCCTGCAGGCGACGCAGATAGCCGCAGCCAGATGCTTCATGGATGGCGTTGTGGAAGCGCTCGTTGAGAGCGATGAACTGCAGCACATCCACCGTCTCGAGACCGGCCCGCATCTCGACGATGAGCTCGCACATCAGGGCAATATCTTCATCCGTCACCCGCTTGGCGGCCTGGCGAGCGATCATGCTTTCGAGCGCGGCACGCGCCAGCATCATCTCTTCCGCCTGGCCGGCATTGAAGGTGATGTAGATCCCGCGGCGGGGCTCCGATCGTACCAAACCTTCGGCTTCAAGTACGCGCAAGGCCTCCTTCAGCGGCGTCGTGCTGATGCCAAGCTGACTGGCGAGATGACGCTCATTGAGCTTTTCGCCACCCTTCAGTCGGCCGGCAAGAATGGCGTCGCGCACTAGGCCATAGACGTGGTCGCGCAGGCTTTTCAGAAAAACCGGCTCCACGGGCAGAAGTGCGTCGTCACCTCCCATTCATATCCTCCATGCTTATGGCGCTGATCTACCACCTGAAATTTGATATATCAAGGCAGAAATCTGAAACTTGATATATCAATTTCCGCAAAGCCTGTTTAAGTTGATGCCGGGCGGGAGGAGCTCCGTCCCCGGATCGAAACATAATCGATACCGGAATGATGGCAGGATTTCTGGAAGAGCAAGCATGACTAAGCAAGCAGCCAATCTCCGCAGCGCACGTTGGTTCGCGCCGGATGATCTTCGTTCGTCGGGACATCGCTCCCGCATGATGCAGATGGGTTATGACGAAAAGGATTGGGGCAAAAAGCCGATCATCGCCATCCTCAATACCTGGTCTGACCTCAACGCCTGCCACGCCCATTTCAAGGACCGCGTCGAGCATGTGAAGCGCGGCGTGCTTCAGGCGGGCGGCTTTCCGGTGGAACTGCCGGTCCAGTCGCTGTCCGAGAGCGCATTGAAACCGACATCCATGCTCTACCGCAACTTCCTCGCCATGGAGGCCGAGGAGCTTTTGCGCGCCCACCCGGTCGACGGGGCGGTGCTGATGGGCGGCTGCGACAAGACCACCCCTGCCCTCGTCATGGGCGCCATCAGCGCCGGTTTCCCGATGATCTTCCTGCCCGCCGGCCCGATGCTGCGCGGCAACTACAAAGGCGAATGGCTGGGCTCCGGCTCGGACGCCTGGAAATATTGGGACGAGCGCCGCGCCGGCACGATTTCCGAAGAACAATGGACCGGCGTCGAGGAAGGTATTGCCCGTTCCTACGGCCATTGCATGACCTTCGGCACCGCAAGCACGATGACCGCGATCGCCGAGGCGCTCGGTCTCACCCTCCCCGGCGCGAGCTCCATTCCCGCCGCCGACGTCAACCATATCCGCATGAGCACGCGGTGCGGCCGCCGGATCGTCGAAATGGTTTGGGACGATTTGACCCCGGACAAGATCATCACGGCCGACGCAGTCCACAACGCCACGACCGTCGCCATGGCGACCGGCTGTTCCACCAATGCCGTTGTCCATCTCCTGTCGATGGCCCGCCGCGCCGGCGTGCCGCTGACGCTGGACGACCTCGACAAGGCGGGACGCACGACGCCGGTTGTCGCCAACATTCGTCCGACCGGTGACAAATACCTGATGGAAGACTTCTATTACGCCGGGGGCCTGCGCGCCCTGATGTCGGAGATCAAGGATCTCCTGAAACTCGACGCCATGACCGTCAGCGGTTTCCCGCTCGGCGAAACGTTGAAGGGTGCGGAAGTCTACAACAGCGACGTCATTCGCCCGCTTTCCAACCCGATCTACCACGAGGGCTCGCTGGCGGTTCTCAAGGGCAATCTCGCGCCGGACGGCTGCGTCATGAAGCCCTCTGCCTGCGAACCGCGGCTGCGGGTTCACGAAGGCCCTGCCCTCGTCTTCGACAGCTATCCCGAAATGAAGGCGATGATCGACCGCGAGGATCTGGACGTCACCGCCGATCACGTATTGATTCTGCGCAATGCCGGGCCCAAGGGCGGTCCCGGCATGCCGGAATGGGGCATGCTGCCAATCCCGAAGAAGATCCTGAAACAGGGTTATCGCGATATGCTGCGCATTTCCGATGCCCGCATGTCCGGCACGAGCTACGGTGCCTGCATCCTGCATGTGGCGCCGGAAGCCCATATCGGCGGGCCGCTGTCGCTGGTGCGCACCGGCGACATCATCCGCGTCGACCTGCCGAACCGCTCGATCGATATGCTGGTGGACGAAGAGACGCTCGCCAGCCGCCGCGCCGAATGGGTGGCCCCGGCCGACAAATATGAACGCGGTTATGGCTGGATGTTCTCAAAGCACATCAAGCAGGCCAACGAAGGCTGCGATTTCGATTTCCTCGAACGGCAATTCGGCGCGACCGCCGGCGAGCCCGACATTTTCTGAGTGGAGAACCCATGACCGACTACGTTCTTTCCGAGACCACGCGCAAGAAATACCAGGGCATCAGCTGCGCGACGATCTGCACCGCGCTCTTCAAGCGCGGCCTGCGCAATCAGTTCATCCAGGATGTCCGGCCGCTTTCCCAAAAGCCGCAGAACATGGTCGGTCAGGCCTTCACCCTGCGTTACATCCCTGCACGTGAAGACCTCAACCCGCTTTCGGTGTTCCAGAACCCGCAACATCCGCAGCGCGCCGCCGTCGAGCAGTGCCCGGCCGGCCATGTGATGGTCATGGACAGCCGCAGGGATCCCCGAGCCGCCTCCGCCGGCTCCATCCTTGTGTCGCGCCTGATGGTGCGCGGCGTCGCCGGCGTCGTCACCGATGGCGGATTTCGTGATAGCCCCGAAATTGCCGAACTCGGCATCCGCGCTTATCACAACCGCCCCTCCGCCCCGACCAACCTGACGCTCCATCAGGCGCTCGATATCAACGTGCCGATCGGCTGCGGCGACGTCGCGGTCTGGCCGGGCGACGTGGTTGTCGGCGACAATGAAGGCGTTGTTATCGTTCCAGCCGGCATCGCCGACGAGATCGCCGACGAGGTGGTCGAGATGACCGCATTCGAGGATTTCGTCACCGAGGAGGTCTTGAGCGGCCGCTCGATCATCGGCCTCTATCCGGCGACCAGGGAGGAGACCAAGACGGACTTCGCCCGCTGGCGCCAGGCCAAGGGCCGCTGAGGCAACTTTCTCCACCGATCAAACGAAACAGCGCCGGGATCTATGGAACCCGGCCAGCAGTCTACGAACCTGCCGGCATCTCGCGCAGGTCCTTGAAAAGCACGCTTTGGTCGGTGAGGTATTTGGCAAAGATCGGCAGGCTGGCGCCGCCGATCGCCCGCGCCTGGGAGCCGACCATTCCCTCGATGATATCGGGAATGATGACGCCCTGAAGGTCGAGTCGTGCCACCGCCTCAATGGTCGAGGCGACAATTCGTTGCCTGACCCAGGCCGGAAAACCGCCGTCGATCACGGCGGCACCAAAATCGATGATCGAGGCCGCCGCGACGATCGCCTGGGCAAGCGCATTCGCGGTCTGGAAAATCCACAGATCGAGCGGCTCTCCGAAATCGATCCAGTCGTCGGCGGAATACCAGAGCGGCTGCGGATCCAGGTTCCGCTCTTTCAGAAGGTTCTCGAGAACGAAGATCGAGGCGATGTCGAGCAATTGGCGCGTCTCGCCATCCTTGCCACGCACCGGAAGCGGCCCCACCGCGCCGGCGGTTCCGGTCCGGCCGGAAAAAATCGCGGAATTCAGAACGATCCCGCCGCCGATGAACGATCCGATGAAGAAATACACGAAATCCGGATAGGACGGGCCAACGCCGAATACCAGTTCTGCGCCGCAGGCGCTGGTCGCGTCGTTCTGCAGATAGACCGCGTGCTGGACCTTAGCTGCGATTTCCGCCTGCAGATCGAACCCGCGCCAAACCTCCATCGCCCCTTGCGGAGCGCCCACCTCCTCGGCCCAGTTCCAGAGTTCGAACGGTGCGGCGATCCCGATCCCGGCGATACGGCCGCGCTGTGCCTCATTCAACTGGCCTTCGAGCCGGGCGATGCCGGACGTGATGATCTCGATGATCTTCCCGGGAAGCGGATAGGCATAGGTCTCGTGATATTGCAGCCGGATATGACCGACGAAATCCATCAGCACCAGGTCGGCACTACGCCGACCTATCTTCACGCCGAACGAGTAGGCCGCATCCGGATTGAGGCGCATCGGCACCGAAGGCTGCCCCACCCGGCCGCGCACCGGTTCACCGCGCAACAGTAGACCGTCCTTTTCGAGCGCCCGCATGATGACCGAGACGGTCTGGGCGGAAAGCCCGCTGCGTCGCGTGATATCCGCCTTCGACATCGAGCTGTTCAGGCGCACAAGCGAAAGCACGAGCCGCTCGTTATAGGCCCTCACCCGCACCTGATTTGAGCCGCCGGTAAAATTGCCCAGCAGCGCATGGCCTTGCGCCACACTATCCGAAACCGACATGGCTCTTCCTCCCAGAAGCCTTGAACCGACGGAGAAGTCTCATTCGGGAACGCTGGGTATCTTTTTGATATCCCACCCCAATCCCAAAGACGTACCGCACACGGATCGCCAGATTCTGAACCTCCACTTCGGCAAACTATGGCACGAGAAATAAATAATTCAATCGGAATTAATTATTGACAGGCTATTTCAACTCGTTCTTAATTAGGGTGTAAGGGCACAGGACGGCTTGGAGGAGACGCCTGTCGAACTCGGTGGCACCGGTGTCCGAACGTTTGGTCCGCATGGCGGACAATCTTAACTCTGGGAGGAGACCATGAAGAAATCCGTATTGTCCGCCGCATTCGGCGCCCTTGTCCTGGGCGTCGCGTTTTCCGCCCCTGCCCAGGCCGCCGGCGTGTCCGCCTGCCTGATCACCAAGACCGACACCAATCCCTTCTTCGTGAAGATGAAGGAAGGTGCCTCGGCCAAGGCCAAGGAACTCGGCGTGACGCTGAAATCCTATGCCGGTAAGATCGACGGTGACAGCGAAAGCCAGGTCGCAGCCATCGAAAGCTGCATCGCCGACGGCGCCAAGGGCATTCTCATCACCGCGTCCGACACCAAGGGCATCGTGCCGACCGTCAAGAAGGCCCGGGATGCCGGCGTCCTCGTCATCGCCCTCGACACCCCGCTCGACCCGATCAACGCCGCCGACGCGACCTTCGCCACCGACAATCTTCTTGCCGGCAAGCTGATCGGCCAGTGGGCCAAGGAAACCATGGGCGACAAGGCCAAGGATGCCAAGGTCGGCTTCCTGGATCTGACCCCGGACCAGCCGACCGTCGACGTTTTGCGCGACCAGGGCTTCATGATCGGCTTTGGCATCGATCCCAAGAACCCGGACAAGATCGGTGACGAAACCGACAAGCGCATCGTCGGCCACGACGTGACCAACGGCAACGAGGAAGGCGGCCGCAAGGCCATGGAAAACCTTCTCCAGAAAAATTCCGGCATCAACGTCATCCACACGATCAACGAGCCCGCCGCCGTCGGTGCCTACCAGGCCCTGAAAGCTGTCGGCATGGAAAAGAACGTGCTGATCGTCTCGGTCGACGGCGGTTGCCCGGGCGTCAAGTCGGTCAAGGAAGGCGTGATCGGCGCCACCTCGCAGCAATATCCGCTGCTGATGGCATCGCTCGGCATCGAGGCGATCAAGAAGTTCGCCGACACCAAGGAAAAGCCGAAGCCGACCGAAGGCAAGTCCTTCTTTGACACCGGCGTCTCGCTGGTCACCGACAAACCGGTTCCCGGCGTCAAGTCGATCGACGTCAAGGAAGGTACGGCTAAGTGCTGGGGTTGATCCTCATCATATAGCCCCATTCCGGCCGGGGCGAAATCCCCGGCCCTTTTCGACCAGTGATACGCGGCTGGGAAGCAACCGGCGAAGACCGGGCGAACTCAACGGACGGTTCCTGCGCATTCGGCGCGCGGAGGAGGAAACATGAGTGGAACACAGGAATTCGAGCGTGTTCTCGACGGCAGCGACAAAAGCGTTGCCTCGTTCGAGAGCCAGGACGTCTCTCTCTTAAAACGCGCGCAGCATTTTCTGCATTCGACACCCGCTGCCGTGCCGCTGATCGTAATGATCCTGTCCGTCATCATCTTCGGCATCGCCATCGGCGGACGGTTCTTCTCGTCCTATACGCTGACGCTGATCCTTCAGCAGATCGCGGTGGTCGGTATTCTCGGCTCTGCCCAGACGCTGATTATCCTCACCGCCGGCATCGATCTTTCGATCGGGGTGGTGATGGTGATATCGGCCGTCATCATGGGCAATTTCGCCGTTACCTACGGCATGCCTGCGGGCATCGCGATCCTTGTCGGCCTGATCACCGGCGGCATCTGCGGTTTCTTCAACGGGTTCCTTGTGGCGGTCATGCGGCTGCCGCCGTTCATTGTGACGCTCGGCTCCTGGAACATCATCATGGCGACGAATTTCATCTATTCCGCCAACGAGACGATCCGCGACACCGACGTGGATGAAAAGGCGCCGCTCCTCCATCTCTTCGCTCTCAATTTCAAGGTAGGCAGCGCCATCCTGACACTTGGTGTCATCGCCATGGTCCTGCTCGTGGCAGTGCTCTGGTACATCCTCAACCATACGGCCTGGGGAAGGCATGTTTACGCCGTCGGTGACGACCCGGAAGCAGCAAAACTCTCCGGCATCCAGACCCGCAAGGTTCTGCTCAGCGTCTACACGATCGCCGGTATCATCGCCGCCTTCGCCGCCTGGGTTTCGATCGGCCGCAACGGTTCGATATCCCCCTCCTCCGCGGTGACCGACTATAACCTGCAGGCAATCACCGCGACTGTGATYGGCGGCATCTCGCTGTTCGGCGGCCGCGGCTCCATCCTCGGCACGCTGTTCGGCGCCATGCTCGTCGGCGTCATGTCGATGGGCCTCAACATGCTCGGCGCCGACCCTCAATGGAAAGTCATGCTGACCGGCTGGCTCATCATCGCCGCCGTCGCCATCGATCAGTGGATCAGAAAGGTCTCGGTGTAATCATGAGTGTCGAACCCATCCTCACAGCCCGCGGCCTGGTCAAGCGTTACGGACGCGTGACCGCTCTCGACAACGCCGATTTCGATCTCTACCCCGGTGAAATCCTCGCCGTCATCGGCGACAACGGTGCCGGCAAATCCTCGCTGATCAAGGCGATCTCCGGCGCGGTGCGGCCCGACGAGGGTGAAATCACCCTGGAAGGCCGGCCGGTGCACTTCAAGTCGCCGCTCGAAGCCCGCGATGCGGGTATCGAAACCGTCTACCAGAACCTCGCGCTCTCACCGGCGCTATCCATCGCCGACAACATGTTTCTCGGGCGCGAAATCCGCAAACCGGGCGTGCTCGGTCAGTGGTTCCGCATGCTCGACCGACCGACGATGGAAAAGCAGGCGCGAGACAAGCTCACCGAACTCGGGCTGATGACGATCCAGAACATCAACCAGGCCGTCGAGACCCTGTCTGGCGGGCAGCGTCAGGGCGTTGC
Source organism: Neorhizobium sp. P1_A6 (assembly GCF_056406795.1). NCBI lineage: Bacteria > Pseudomonadati > Pseudomonadota > Alphaproteobacteria > Hyphomicrobiales > Rhizobiaceae > Neorhizobium > Neorhizobium sp. P1_A6. Next base: position 290,974 of record NZ_JBFTZM010000004.1, read on the forward strand.
GGTGGCCCGGGCCGCCGCATTCGGCTCCAAGGTCATCATCCTCGATGAACCAACCGCCGCACTCGGCGTCAAGGAAAGCCGGAAAGTTCTGGAGCTTATTCTCGACGTGCGCTCGCGCGGCATTCCGATCGTGCTCATCTCGCACAACATGCCGCATGTGTTCGAGGTGGCCGACCGTATCCATATTCATCGGCTTGGACGACGGCTGACCGTGATCGATCCGAAAGAATACACGATGTCCGACGCGGTCGCGTTCATGACCGGCGCCAAGGCGCCCGCCCAGCCCGTCGCGGCGTAACGATCGCCCCGACCAAGCTCCCGTCGGAGCCGTCCTCCGATCGCCTGTTCCAAGAGATACAGGCGATCGGGTACCCCACGATAATATCCGTCGCCCTCTCCACCGAGGCCCGCTCGCGGCGGAGGGCGATTGCATTGTGCTGCGGACCTTGAGAAGCAGCCGTGCCCCCTGGCCGGCCCGACCGTAGTGGTCCCGGCATGGCTACAGGCCATTCTCACACACGACGTCTGCCACGAACACCACCGACGACCGTCCTGCCGCTAACATCCGAGCGGCCGCGCTTCCCCAACACAATCAACCGCCTGCCATTATGATGCCGGCCACCCCGATATCGGTCTTCCCGCCGATCATTCGATCGGCGATCCTTGTGACCAAAACGATTACGATAGAAAATTCCCATCAGTAAAAACATAAAGAATTTTATATTCCATTCCGCCACKCGGCATTGCCGTTGCGAGATGACCGACTCACCCGCAAATCAGGCGTATTTCTAAGGCCTTATCGCCTGCGGCTCATTACATCCCGCACCAATACCCATATTAGATCTCCGACCAAAATGAAGCGAAGGCGGCAACAGCCTGTTGAAAACATTCGATACGAATAAAAAATTCCATACTTAATTGACAGGGCGGAATTATCTAATAGGTTGTTAACACTTAAGGGATGAGGGAGTGGTGCTGGAACCGGCTCATGAAGAAACGCGAAAAGCTCTTCATTTTTGATATTGGCGGCGTGTTCGTGAAGCTCGATCCGGCTTCCCGCGACCGCGCGGTATCGAAGCCCGGCGGCGCAGGTCCGTCCCTGCGGTATAGCGACGTTCCGGAGGCGATCTTCCGCGATTTCCGGCTGGGGCGGTCGACGGAGCCCGATTACGTGCAGGCGCTCGCCGGGGTATTCGGCGTGCCGGCCGAAAGCGTCTATGAAGCCGAACACGCCTATGTCGCCGAAGGTTTTGACGAATTCATCGGTTTTGTCCGCAAGCTCAGGGAAAATCATCGCGTCGTCTGCCTCAGCAACAATCAGCCGATCCACTGGCGCTATATTAGCGACAATCTCCTGGGCGCCGGTTATTTCGATCGTGAATACCTGTCCCAGGACATGGGCCTTGAAAAACCGGACCGGATGATTTTTCAAGCGGTGTCAGAAGTCGAAGGATGTTCGGAAAAGGACGTCATCTTCATCGACGACATCGAGGAAAACGTCGTGGCAGCGCGCGAGCTCGGATGGCAGAATTGCATCCTTCATCGCGATCCGTTTGAAACGGCTGAATTGCTCACGGCACTTGCCGCCGAGCACACTTTGAATTGACGAGTACGGAGTTTCGGCATGGCTCGAATGACCCTCAGCGGCATCAAGAAAAGCTTCAAATCCGTCGACGTGCTGCACGGTATCGACCTCCAGATTTCCGACAGGGAATTCGTCGTTTTCGTCGGCCCGTCGGGATGCGGAAAATCGACGCTTCTAAGATTGATCGCGGGCCTCGATACGATCAGTTCCGGTGAGTTTCACCTCGACGACCGCCGGATGAACGACGTCGCCCCGTCGCGCCGCGGCATCGCCATGGTGTTTCAGTCCTATGCGCTCTATCCGCATATGGATGTCTACGAAAACATGGCTTTTGGCGCACGGTTGATGGGCCTCGAAAAGGACGAAGTCGAAAAGCGCATCGACGAAGCCTCCAAGATGCTGCGGCTCGATCCGCTCCTGAAGCGCAAGCCCCGCGAACTTTCCGGCGGCCAGCGCCAGCGCGTCGCGATCGGCCGCGCATTGGTCAGAAAGCCGAAAGTCCTGCTTCTCGACGAGCCGCTTTCCAACTTGGATGCGGCGCTGCGCTCCGACGTGCGCCTGGAGATCGCCAGGCTTCACCGCGAAATCGGCGGCACCACCATCTACGTCACCCACGACCAGGTCGAGGCGATGACGCTTGCCGACCGGATCGTCGTAATGAACAACGGCAAGGTCGAACAGTTCGGCAGCCCTCGCGAACTCTACGAACGGCCGGCCAACACGTTCGTCGCCACCTTCATCGGCTCGCCCCGAATGTCGCTTCTCAATGTTGAACGCGACAGCAACAATCTCGGCCTTCCCGGATCGGGATCGATCAATGTTTCCCGCCTGCCGCAATCGGACGAGCGGGATCTCGTGATCGGCGTCCGGCCGGATGCGATGACGGTCTCCACCGACGAGAGCACCGATGGCTTCAAGGGCACTGTCGTCTACACGGAATATCTGGGCGAGAACACGTATGTGTATGTGCGCCTCGGCGACGGCACGCTGGTCGGTATCCGGTCCTCGGCCTCGGTCGACCTGCCTCCGGACACGCCGGTAGTCATCACGGTGGCCTCAGAGGAAATCCACTATTTCAGTCGCGCAACGAGGGAGAGGTTGGCGGCCTGAAAGCACTTTCGTCTCCTATAAATACCAAGAGGATGGAACCAGATGAAAAAGCTAGTTTGCAGCACGATAGTAGCCTTGGGAGCCCTGGCGACAGCTTTGCCGGCAATGGCGCAGGAATTGACCTTCTGGAGCTGGCGGCAGGAAGATAAGGCCCAGTACCAGAAATTTATCTCAGCTTTCGGGACGAAGAACCCGGGCATCACCGTCAAGTTCGAAACGTTCGAAGCGACGAACTACAACACGATCCTGTCGACCGCGCTTGCTGGCGGTTCGGGACCGGACCTGATGTTCACCCGCACCTATGGCGGCATGGAAACGATCGCGAGCGGTGGCTATCTTCTGGCTCTGGACAAGACCAATGTCCCGGCCCTCTCGACCTTCACCGCGCCGGCGCTCGCCTCGGAGACGATGCGTTCGAACAAGACCACCTACGCCGTACCCTTTGCCAGCCAGACCATGCTGGTGATTTACAACAAGGATATCTTCGACAAGAACGGCTTGAGCGAGCCGCAGAGCTGGGATGACTTCATCAAGGCATCCGAAAAGCTGAAGGCTGCCGGCGTCATGCCGTTTGCCAACGGCACGGCAACCGCCTGGCAGAACGAAGTCGTGGTCGGCGGCCTCGTATCCTCGATCATGGGCCGCGGTTTCTACGATGACCTGATGGCTGGCAAGGCGGACTTCACCGACAAGCGTTATGTCGGGGCACTCACCAAGCTCAAGGAAATCACCAAATATTTCCCGGAGGGCTTCATCGGCCTTGATTACGCTTCCGCCCAGCAGCTCTTCTCATCGGGCATGGCCGGCATGTTTGTCGGCGGCTCCTACGAGCTTGCCAACTTCAAGAAGCAGAACCCCAACATGAAGATGGGCATCTTCGCGGCTCCCGGCCTGAAGGCCGAGGACGAGAAGCTCGTCGCCCTCTATTTCGACGGCGGTTATGCGGCAAACGCCAAGGGCAAGAACAAGGAAGCTTCGGTCAAGTTCCTGAACTTCCTCGCCAGCCAGGAATTCGGCCAGATGTTCGCCAACGACCTGAACAACATCTCGGCAGTACCCGGCGTGACGTTCAAGGACCCGCTGCTTGGCGAAGTCGCCGACCTCAACAAGCACTCGATCCCCTATCTGATGCTGGTCCATTTCCGTTACGGCGAGCCGTCCGGTTCGGTCCTGCTGCAGAGCGAGATCCAGAAGCTGCTTGGCGGCAAGGCGACCCCGGAAGAGGTCGGAAAGAACCTGACGACCGGCCTTGCGAACTGGTACGCCCCGTTCAAGAAGTGACCTCAAGCGGCGGGACGGCTTTGCAAGCCGCCCCGCTTCCAATCTCAAGAGAGTTGTAATGCCCGGATCGCCCCTTGTTTCGCGAAGGCTCTGGATTTCGGCCCTGATCGTGCCGCCGCTTGCCTTCGTAGCGCTGTTTGTCGTCTACCCGATCATCTCGGCCTTCGCCTATGCCTTTTTCCATTGGAACGGGCTGGCGCGCGGCGAATTCGTCGGTTTCGCAAACTTCTACAAGGTGCTGTTCACCCAGCCTTATGCCGATTGGACCGTCAACGCGTTCCTTCACAACGTCTGGGTCTTCTTTGCGCTGATGGTGCTGCAGAACGGCGTCGGATTCCTGCTCGCCTACTGTCTCTGGCGCGAGCTGCCGGGTGCTGCCTTCCACCGGATTTCCGTCTTCCTGCCGGTCGTACTGTCGACCATCATCGTTGGCTTTCTCTGGAAGCTCTTCCTTCATCCGCTTTTCGGCGTGGTCAACATCTCGTTCCGCGGGCTGGGCCTTGGCGGACTTGCCCAGCCCTGGCTGGGTCAGGATTCCACCGCGCTCTGGTCGTTGATATTCGCCAATGCGTGGCACATGGTCGGCTTCCCGACGCTGGTCTTCCTCGCAGGCATGCAGCGCATTCCGGGTGAAATCCTCGATGCCGTTCGCATGGAAACCGAAAGCGAGTGGACCAAGATCACCAAGATCGTCTGGCCGCTGGTGGCGCCAAGCGCCACGGTCGTCTTCACGCTTCTTTTCGTCGGCAGCTTCAACTGGTTCGAGATTCCTTACGTGATGGTCGGCCTTGAAGGCTCTCCGCACGGCGCAACCGATGTGCTCGGGCTCTATTTCTACCGCACCGCCTTCGGCAACATGTCCGGCTCGGGCCAGGATTTCGGCGCCGGCAGTGCACTTGCCGTGCTGATCTTCGTCTTCATCGCGCTGGTGGCCGGCGTCATCACCTTCAAGCTGCGGGCCAGGGAAATCCAGATATGAGCACTGCTTCGCAAAGCTATTACGATCGGCGCGGCATGCTCGCCACGCTCGGCAAGGATGGGCTGATCCAGATCATCCTGATCCTGAATACGGTGGTGATGCTCGCCCCCATCGTCATCATGCTGTTTGCCGCGTTCAAGACCAATGCGCAGATCTTCCAGTCGCCGTTCGGCATCCCGGATTTCTCCAACCTTGCCAACATCGTCAAGATCTGGAGCCAGACCAACTTCCTGCGCTATCTCCTGAATTCGGTGATCGTCACCGGCGCGTCGATCGTCGTGATCCTGACGCTCGGGACGATGGCGGCCTATGCCGTCGGTCGCTACAAGTTCCGGGGATCGAGCTTCGTGCTGATGTTCTTCCTGGCCGGACTGACGCTTCCCCTGAAGCTCGCGATCATCCCGCTCTTCATCCTGATGCGCGATCTCGGCATCCTGAACACGCAGCTGTCGCTGATCGTCATCTATGTGGCGATGGGCTTGCCGACCACCGTCTTCATCATGACCGGCTTCATCGCCACGCTTCCGAACGAACTTGAGGACGCGGCCCGCATGGACGGCGCCAGCGAACCGCGGATCATGTGGTCGATCATGCTGCCGCTGGTGCGGCCGGCCCTGGTGATCGCCGGCATTCAGAACGTCGTGCCGATCTGGAACGACTTCTTCTTCCCGCTGATCTTCATCCAGAAGGACAACCTGAAGACCCTGCCGCAAGGCCTCACGACCTTCATGGGCGAATACACGACAGATTGGGGCGTGCTGTTCGCGGGGCTTCTGTTGTCCTCGGCGCCGGTCATCATCGTCTACATCATCCTGTCCCGCCAGTTCATCAACGGCATGACGGCGGGAGCAGTGAAGTAGGGAGGTCAAGAACCACGCTTGGAATGCCCACTGAACGCAGGGACTGCCGTGAATATGGCAAGTTGAACGCGGATCGATGTGCTGTTATGCACGTCTCGGATGCGGCTCGCACCCGCAACACCATAAAACAATCGCAACCCTGTAGCGGTTCAAGACGTTCAGCGGTAAAAGCAGATTCATGAACGACAACGTCATCAAATTCCGACGCCCGGAACCGCCGCCGCGAGAGCCGAATCCGTTGCTACGCAAGTTGGCAGTTGTTGCAGCCGTGATCGTATGCCTTGTTCTCGCCTGGGCGTACTTCCAGTTCCTCGGAAGCCCGGCGTAATTCCCGAGCTCATCCGGTCCGACCGAGGCCGATATCCTGATGTCGGTCGAGCAAATATCTTACAACCTGCTTCCGATCTGCGGCGGAGGATGAAAACGCGTCTTCGACTAGAGCAATACAACGTAATTTGCCGAAGCGGGTTTCGTACTTGGAGCTTATTAGCTCAGCAGTATCAGAAATGAATGTACAGACCGTCCCCATAACGATACATATTTTCTACAACAACGCGTAGTTCCGAACAGCAATACAATGCTCGAAAATACGATGCTCCAAATCCGGTTGCTCGGTCGCCCCTCGCTTGAGTTGGACGGCGTGAGCATCGCGTTGCCGGAAAAAGCCTATTTTCTATTTGCTGTCGTTGCGATGGCGCCCAGATTGACGGTCGACCGCGAAACGATACGGCGGCTGCTCTGGCCCTCCCATGATGCGGAAAAGCGCGCCAACAGCCTGCGTCAGCTTCTGGCACGCATCGCCAAGGCGGTCGGCCCGGACGCCCCGGCCATCCTCGTCAACGACGAAGAAACGCTGCGGCTTGATTGCGATCGGTTCACAGTCGATCTCCTCGCGTTGATGGAGGCAGGTCCCTTAGACGAGAATAACTGGGACCTTGTTCATGGCGAACTGCTCGAAGCCGTCGAGGCTCCGACCGGCGGTGCGGAGGACTGGCTTCTGGACGCGCGGCGCAAGGTCGGTGACTGGCGATCGAGCCACATCGAAAGCCTGCTCGCGATATCGTCGCACCAACAGTCCTCGTCACTACCCTTGCTTGCCAACCGCCTGATCGAACTGGATGCCTCTCACGAGGGCGCAGCGCGGGCGCTGATGAAATATCACGTCGGCCACGGGGACTTGGCCGCCGCTCGCCAGGCCTACAGTCGATGCCGGGACCAGCTCAGGGCTGATTACGGCACGCCGCCGACACCGGAGACGGTTGGGCTTGCCCACGAACTCGGCATCCTCAGCCGGCCTGGTTCTGACCGTACGCCCGAAGCGGAGGAACGCCCAAAGAGTGTCATGCCGGCACAGCCGCGGGTGGTGATCCTGCCGCCCGAGACCATCGTCCAGGACGCACTGGTGCAGCGCCTCGGTAGAGCTCTTTTGGAAGACGTCACGATCGGCCTCAGCCACCAACGTGTTTTCAAGATCATCGCCGCCCATACGAGTTTCGAACTGCTCAATCGATCGGGCGATCCCAATCAACGCCAATCGGCCCTCAGCGACCTTCAGTTCGACTATTCCGTATTCGTGACGATCCAGGGTGAAGGCGACGAGATTTTTGCGACCTGCAGGCTGACGCGGGTGGGCACCGGCGAAGTGCTCTGGGCCATCAACCTGCCGCTCGACGTCCAGCAGATGAGAGCATCTTTCAGCCAGTTGGCGCGGCGTATTTCGATGTCGCTGACCGATGTCATCGAACGGCATGAAATCGCCAGGTCTCTCGACGACGTCGACCCCTCTGCCTACCGCCTTTACCTCGAAGGAAAGCGCTATCTGTCCGGCACGGACCTGCCGCATCTGCGTCAGGCGCGCAAATGGTTCAAGTCAGCGGTCAAGCGCTGTGACAGCTTTTCGCCGGCGCATGCCGGAATTTCGCGGTCGCTCGGCATGGAATGGCTGGTGCGCGGCATGAAGGACAACGAGCTGCTGGATGTGGCCAATCAATCCGCCCGCGCATCCCGCGATCTCGATCCCGGCAGCGGCCGCGCTTTCCGCGAGCTCGGCTTCATCTCGCTTTATCGCCGACGTTTCGACGAAAGCCTGGACCTTTTTCAGGAGGCTCAGAACCTTAATCCGAGCGACGCGGACGTGCTGATAGATTATTCGGACGCTCTGTCGCATGCCGGCGACCTGGACAAGGCTCTCGATCTCGGGCTCGCCGCCTTCAAACTGAACCCTCTGCCGCCGGATTATTACTACTGGATACTGGGCTCCACCCATTACGTGCGCCAGGAATATTCAAAAGCGATCGATACGATCGACCCGGTCCGCAGCAAACACGCCACCGCGCGGCTGCTTGCCGCCAGTCACGCGATGGCAGGCGACATGCCGGCTGCGCGTAAATATGCGGCGATCGTCCGGGAAAATTTCCCCGATTTCCGCAGCGAAGATATCCGCTACTTCGTGCCGGACCGTGACCCGGCGCATGCCGAGCTGCTCATTCACGGCCTCAGGCTCGCTGGGCTACCGTAAAAAGGCGTGAAAATGCCTGTCACGCTGGAATAACACCCGGTGTGGTCCTTTCTCTACGCAACGCAGCACAAGCTGCCTATTAGCGGAGAGAAAGCATGGAAACGAAGTTCAAGACATCCAAGCCGGTCGAAACCACTACCTCTGCCCCGACGTTGCGGTTTTCCGCCGCTGCCGAAGCCGTGCTTGGCGGCCGGACCGAGATTGCCGCGAACGCGCTCTCTCAGGTCACGCATGCAATGAGATATCAGTAATGAGCCTGGAAGCCCAAGGTGCCGACGGTTGCCTTGGGCTTAACCACGAGCCGCGACGGCTCTGGAATGCCGCCAAGCAAAAGATCTTTTAAGCAACCAAACTTGCCCCCTTAATAAGCCTGTCACGCCCAAGTCACGGTGCCTTTGGTCTCCTCTCCCATAGAGACCCTTGGAGAGGACGAATCGACGGGATGAGTTCGGCATCGCAACCACTTTTGCAGACCCGACAGTCGCCCGCCCAATCTCGTTCGAGGTCAGGGTCCTTCGAAATTTGGCAGCCGGAAATGATGATGCAGATCCAGTCATCGACGCAGACGATCCAGAAATTCGCAGCCTCCCTCACACAGCGGGAGCAGGGTTTCAGCACGTATCATGACCGGCGCGTGTCGCCGGCGGAAACCTTCGACGCGATCAGCCCGTTTTTCAGAGATCTCGGCATTACCCGGGTCGGCTTCCTGACCGGCCTCGACCGGGTCGGCATTCCCGTCGCCTTTGCGACGCGGCCCAACAGCTACACTCTCTCCGTCTTCCAGGGCAAAGGCGTCGATACCGATGCGGCGCGCACCTCAGCCGCCATGGAAGCCCTGGAGACACGGGTTGCCGAGGTCGAACCGGCATCGCTGACCTGGGCGACCGTCAACGACGTCGCCGGCTCTGCAGCGAGCATGATCGACCTTCATTCGACCGCACGGTGCGTACCCTCCGAAATCGGCGACCGTCAGATACCCTGGGTCACCGGTCTCGACATCCTCTCCGGCAATCAGATCATGGTGCCCTGGTGGCTCGCCGGGATGGATCACCGAGGCGAACGGCCTGCAGGGTTCGAGCAGTCCAGCGATGGCCTCGCATCCGGAAACACTCATGCGGAGGCACTCCTGCACGGGCTGTGCGAACTCGTCGAGCGCGATGCCTGGACCCTTGTCCAGCTCAAATCCGAGCACGAATTGAACGCCTGCCTCGTCGATCCGGCCAGCGTCGAGGATGCCGTGCTCGACCTCATGGTGCGCCGCCTTCGCAACGCGGGCATACAGCTGCTCCTCCTCGACATGACGACGGATCTCCAGGTTCCGGCATTCCTGGCCGTGCTGATCCCGGACTCTACGGCCAAGCGGTCAGACCCGCGCTGGAGCCAGATTTGCGGCGGCTGCGGCTGCCATCCCGACCCGGTGCGCGCAATGCTGCGCGCCATAACCGAAGCAGCACAGAGCCGTCTGACCGCGATTGCCGGCAGCCGCGACGATTTTTCGCCCCGCATCTATCAGCACATACGGGCGGATAACGCTCTCAGCCGCCTGGTCGCCCTGTCGTCGCTGGACAGGCGCCCGGTCCAGTATCGCGAGCTTGACGCAACCCGCCACTCCATCAACGGCACGATCGATCACATACTCGGCCGTCTCAGGCTTGCCGGCATCAGGCAGGTGGTTGCGGTTCCCATGCAGGATGCCGGGCTCCCCGTTTCGGTCGTCCGGGTCATCGTTCCAGGCCTGGAAGTCGAACTTTCCGGACAATATTTGCAGCTCGGTATCCGCGCTGCAAATGCCATAAGGAGATCACGGCATTGAAAGTCGTTTTCGTCGGGCCAAGCCTCGGGTCGTCGACCCGCCAGATGAAACAGCGATTCCCATCGCTGACCTTCCGCGGACCTGCAGCCCGCGGAGACATCCTGAAGGCGGTCGAGGACGGCGCCACGGCGATCGCCCTGATCGACGGCTATTTCGGCGAGTCCGCCTCCGTGTGGCACAAGGAGATTCTTTATGCGCTGAGCCGCGATGTCTCCATCGGCGGCGGCTCGAGCATGGGCGCGCTGCGCGCTGCCGAATGCGAGGCATTCGGAATGATCGGCATCGGCCGGATATATTCCGACTATGCCGCTGGCCGGCTGATCGATGACGAGGCCGTAGCATTGATCCACGGCCCCGAGGAGCTCGGATGGATGCCGCTCTCGGTGCCGCGCGTCGACTACGAGGCAACGATCCGCAAGCTTGGGCGGATGGGGCTCATTTCAGCTGCCGAGCGGGAACGGTTTTTTCTCGCTGCCAATTTCATGCACTACACCGAGCGGACCTATCAGGCCATTCTCGAACGATGCGAGTTCAGTGATCCTCAGCGTAGTGCGGTGATCCTTCACGACATTAAACGCCACAAGGTGGAATTGAAACGTGAGGATGCGAGGGCCGTTCTCGTTTGGCTCAACGGCATTACCAGTTCCCGTAAACACTCCAAATGGACGTTCGCACAGACCGCCCATTGGGAAAAACTGCGCGACGAGATGGACTCGTCGCAAGGATCCATGAATGATTGATCTCGCCCACGACGTCGCCAGCGACGAATATGCCCGCCTGTTCCGCATGCTTTCCGCGGTCAACAAGGAAGCGGAATCACTTCGGCTCTCCACGGTCGTCCACTTGACGAACATGGCTCTCCTTCAACTCTCGCTCGATTGGGAAGGCACCAGTCCCGAAAACGAGAGGAGCGTGAAGCTGAATGCGATATTCCGCAGCAAGACGAAGATAGCCCTCGATGAGGACGGTCCCAGGACTTAAACGTCAGGGACCGCTGACTGGGCCGGCCGTCTTTCGATATCGGCCAAAAGCGCCTCCGCCTCGAATTCCCTTGCAACAACCGCCTGAACCAATTCCAGGATGCGTTTGCGAAGAACCGGTTTGGAAATGCTCATGAATGCGGTGCTCATCAGCAGCGCTTCATGGGTGAAATCGAATTGCGGGTCTTCGAGCTGATTGTCGTTCGATGGTTCGACTGTCGGGATCCGATCGAAGAACGCCACCATCTCGACCTTCAGCGCGGTCGCGATCTCCACGAGCTTGCCGACAGCAATCCGATTAATGCCATTTTCATATTTCTGAAGCTGCTGAGACGTGATGCCCACATGGTGGGCAAGTTGCGGCTGAGTAAGTTTTTTCTCTCGCCTGTAGAGGCGGATCCGCTTTCCAACCTCTCTGTCGGCTGCATTCGGTGCTTTGCTCACTGAGGGACCATCTCTTTGGCACTAGGATACTGACGTGTTATTTGTATCCTATCATCGATAAGTTGCCGAGTACCCCTGCAAGCATTTTCTATCTTGAGTGGATAATTAAGTAAACGTCCACCATAAATCAGGGCTTCGCAAAGTCTTGGCGTTAAATCGATGCTTCGGTTCGGGCGACGGACTTGACGATTGCAAATTCAATAGAATTGCCGCGCGTTTTGGCGTTGCCTTTTCGGCAACTAAATATGCGAAATATTGTTCTTTATTAGAACGCGACATTGCGCCATCCTCCCCTCAATCCGGCGCTGAGACCGGCCAAGTCAAGCGAAAATGTATCAGGCCATAAGGCCAACAGGGGAACGCTATGTCTCATTTCACACTGAATCGCCGCCGTTTCATATCCAACGCTGCGGCCTTGGGTGGCTTCGCCGCCGCCTCCAGCGTCCTCGGCATCCGCGCCGGCAATGCCAAGGATGTGGCCAAGGTGCGCATGCAGCTCGGCTGGCTCGTCTCGAACGGCGTACTCGGCGAAGTCGCCGCCATCAAGAAGGGTTTCTTCGAAGAACAGGGCATCGAGCTTGAAATCGTCCCCGGCGGACCGAGCGTCGACGGCGTCGCGGGCGTGGCATCGGGCCAGTCCGCAACCGGCCAGATTTCCTCCAGCCCGTCCGTGATGCTGGCGCGTTCGGCAGGACTGCCGGTCAAGGCCTTCCTGTCCGGCTACCAGAAGCACCCCTTCACTTATTTTTCGCTGAAGAACAAGGCGATCAAGACCCCGAAAGACATGATCGGCAAGACGATTGCCACCCAGCCGACCGCCTTCATCCTGCTGCGCGCACTGCTCGCTCAGAACGGCATCGCCGAGGACCAGGTGAAGATGGTCAACATGGGTTCGGACATGAACCAGCTGATCACCGGCCAGGCCGATGCGGTCACCGGCTGGCTCACCAACGTCAATGCCCTCGATGTCCTCGGCGACAATCGCGTCGATATGATGCTCTGGGACAGCGGCCTTCAACTGTACGCCAACGTCTATTACACGACCGACGACCAGATCGCCAAACATTCCGATGTTCTCGAACGTTTCACCCGCGCCGCCGCCAAGGGCTGGGGTTTCGTCCGCAACAATCAGAAGGAAGCGGTCGAGATGCTCTGTGAGGCCTATCCGATCCTCGACAAGGCCAGCGAAATGAAAGCCGTGGCCCCGTGCGTCGACTTCTCCTTCGGCGCGACCACCAAGGCGTCCGGCTGGGGCACCATGTCGCGTGAAAACTGGGCGGCGCAGATCAAGGCCTATGCCGATCTCAAGCAGTTCAAAGGAACGGTTCCGACGGTCGACGACGTCGCGAACTTCTCCATCCTCGAAGCCACCAGCGACATCCGCAAACAGGTGGGGTGATGGCCATGTTAGGAACGGCGAAGTTGATGACGAACGTTCCCCAGACCGAACCGGCAGCCACGGCGGTTTCGATCCGAAACCTCTCCGTCCGGTTTGGTGACAGGAACAACGAGTTCACGGCCCTTTCCGACGTTTCCGTGGACATACCGGAAGGTGCCTTCGTCACCATGCTTGGGCCGTCCGGCTGCGGAAAATCGACCCTGCTCAGATGTGTGGCGGACCTCGTCCACATCAGCGACGGTTCGATTTCCGTCTTTGGCCGCAGTCCCCAGGAGGCTCGCGAAAGCCGCGACTTCGCCTTCGTTTTCCAGGACGCGACGCTGCTTCCCTGGCGGAACGTACTCGACAATGTCCGACTGCCGCTGGAAGTCGGAAAACACGCCCAAACCGGCAACCATGCGGACCCGCATGAACTGCTGGCGATGGTCGGATTGAAGGGGCGCGAAAACGCGCTCCCTCACGAGCTCTCGGGCGGCATGCGCCAGCGCGTGGCGATCGCCCGCGCGCTGATCACGCGGCCGCGCATCCTGCTGATGGACGAGCCCTTCGGGGCGCTCGACGAGATCACCCGCGACCGGCTGAACGAGGAACTGCTGCGCGTCTGGCAGGAGACGGGAACGACGATCCTGTTCGTTACCCATTCCATTCCGGAAGCGGCTTTCCTCGGCCAGAACGTGCTGATGCTCCAGGCTCATCCGGGTCGCGTCAAGGAGTTCATGAAGGTCGATCTCCCCTTCCCGCGTTCGCTTGCCGTGCGTGACACCGTCGAATTCATCGGCGTCACCGCGCATCTGCGCCGCCTTCTGGAGGAATGCCTGTGAGCCACGTCGTTTCCTCCACCACCAAGACCGGTGCCCCACCCGAGCGCAAAATTGCGCTTCTCGATGCAACGGCCGGCGTGCTCGTCAAGCATATGCCGGCGATATCAGCCGCCGTCGGGCTTGTGGTCCTCTGGCAGTTCGTCGTCTGGTTCTTCAAGATCCCGACCTTCATGGCTCCAAGCCCGGTCGATGTCGCCTACGCCTTCCAAGACAACGCCAAGATCCTCTGGACCAACATGCTGCCGACGATCTTCGAGGCTTTCCTCGGCTTCGTTTTCGGTAATCTCGTCGCCATCCTTCTGGCGATCTGGTTTGTCCACAGTTCGACGGCGGAAAAAGCTTTCTATCCGATCGCCGTCTTCATCAAGGCGATCCCTATCATCGCGCTTGCCCCGATCCTCGTCCTGATCTTCGGCAACGGGCTTGCTCCAAAAATCATCATCGCCGGGCTGATCTGCTTCTTCCCGACTTTGGTCAACATGGTCCAGGGCCTGAAATCAGCGAGCCCCGCCATGCTGGATCTGATGCGGGTGCTGTCTGCCAGCAACACGGAAATCCTCTGGAAGGTGCGGCTGCCGAGTTCCATGCCGTTCCTGTTTGCGGCGTTGAAGATCGCCGCGACCAGCAGCGTCATGGGCGCCATCGTCGCCGAATGGATCGGCTCCAGCTTCGGCCTCGGCGCCCTGATCATCGAGGCGACCTACAATTTCCGCTCGCCGCTGCTTTACGCAACCGTCGTGATCGCTGCGATCCTTGCCGTCGTCCTCTTCTTCATCGTCTCGGTGATCGAAGCCCGGATGATCCGCTGGAAGCCGGCCGGATCGCACTGAGCCCAACACACCGAGCCAACTGTCCTCAGGCCCAACTCTTTGGGAGTTTGAACCAATGCAACAGACAATTCTTCAGGCGGCGCGCAACGTCGCAGTGGTCGACCGTTCCGATGTGGTGGTGGTCGGCGGGGGACCGGCGGGCATTTCCGCAGCCGTTTCCGCGGCCCGCAACGGCGCCGAGGTGACCCTCCTCGAACGCTATCCTTACGTCGGCGGGCTTGCCGCCGGCGGCATGGTGCTGGTGCTCGACGACATGATCAACAACCTCGAAATCACCGTGCAGGGCATCTGCATGGAGATGATCGAGCGGATGAAGAAATGGGGCCTCTGCGTCACCCCGACCGGCCGCGACCGCGAGCTCGACATCCGCGAGACGCCGGACGCCTGGCAGCGCTGGGCGCGCTGGGGCCTTTTCGATTTTCACACCCAGTCAATGCCGCACCCGATCTGCTTTTCCGCCGCCTTCGACCCGGACGGCTTCAAGCGCGCCTCCTATGACGTGCTGACCGAAGCCGGCGTCAAGCTCAGGACCCATAGCTGGTTCTCCTCCGCCATCATGGAAGGCAAGACCATCAAGGGCGTCATCTGCCAGACCAAGTCCGGCATGGAAGCGATCCTCGGCGATATCGTCATCGACACGACCGGCGACCTCGATGTCGCGGCGTCTGCCGGCGCCTCGCATGTGGAATCGAACTTCATCCTGACCACCGTCTCCCGCTGGGGCGGCGTCGATACGGATGCAGCCGAGCGTTTCGAATTCGAGGAGCCGGAAGCCTTCAAGAAGATCGACCACGAGGCGAAACGCCTGATCGGCGGCTGCTGGTCCTTCTGGTGGCTGAAGACCCCGCTGCCGGGCGTCGTATGGCTCAACTGCCCGCATATGCCGAACCTCTCCGGTCTCAAGACCGAGGACCTCACCAAGGCCGAACTCGAAGGCCGCAACCGCATCGCCCGCCTGCTCGATTTCACCCGCGAAAAGATGCCGGGTTTCGAAAAGGCCTATGTGGTCGATTTCGCGCCGCAGACCGGCGTGCGCCAGACGCGGCTGCTCGAGGGCGAATACGTGGTCACCAAGGACGACGTGATGAACCGTATCCACTTCTCCGACACCGTCTGCCGCGGCCGCGACTATTACACGCCCTACCGCTCGATGCTGCCGCGCGAGGTCGACCAGCTGATCGTCGCCGGACGTCACTACTCGGCGACACCCCAGGCGCAGAAGTCGAGCCGCGAGATCCCGCCCTGCATGGCGATGGGCGAGGCCGCAGGCGTCGCCGCCATTGTGGCGCTCAATGCCGGAACCACCGTACGGAAAGCCGATGTTCGCGCGATCCAGAAACAGATGCGGGCCCAGGGTGCCGATCCCGGCGACGTGCCCTCCGACAATGCAACATTCTTGGAGGCTGCGGAATGAATTCTCTACCCCTCGACGGCATCCGCGTGATCGATTTCACGCAGGTCATGCTCGGCCCCTGCTGCACCCAGACGCTCGCCGATTACGGCGCCGAGGTCATCAAGATCGAGAAGGCCAAGATCGGCGACCTGTCCCGCTGGTCGCTCGGCTCCGATCCGGACGGCCTCAACAACCCGGTCTTCTGCTCGCTCAACCGCAACAAGAAGAGCCTGGCGCTGGACCTGAAGCTCACCGAAGCGCGCGACGCCGTTCTAGCCCTAATCGCGGGCGCCGACGTGGTGGTCAACAACTTCCGCCCCGGCGTGATGGAGCGCATGGGCTTCGGTTACGATGACCTGAAGAAGATCAACAAGCGGCTGATCTACGCCGTCGGTACCGGTTTCGGCCTGACCGGCCCCTACCAGCACAAGGGCGGTCAGGATATTCTCGCCCAGGCGCTTTCCGGCGTCATGCGCCGCAAGTCCGACAGCGCCCATCCGACCTCCATCTACGCCACACCGCTTGCCGACTACTCCGCTGGCATGCACCTCGTGCAGGGTATCCTGCTTGCGCTGCTGCACCGGGAAAAGACCGGAGAAGGCCAGCAGGTCGCCGTCAGCCTCTACAATTCCATGCTCGCCATGCAGATGCAGGAAGGTGCCGCGCACATGATGCGCGAGAAGGATTTGAACTGGGGCGCCTTTCCGCTGACCGGCGTCTTCGACACGACCGACGGCGCGATCGTCATGGTCGGCGCCTTCAAGCAGAACCCGCTGCAGGACATCTGCAACGCGCTCGAAATCGAAGATCTTTCCGCCCAGCCACGCTACAAGGACTTCGACTCCCAGATGGCGCACCGCCCGGAACTGCAGGAGATTTTTCGCGCGAACTTTGCCAGGAATAGCAATGCGCATTGGCTGAAGCGCCTGGAAGATGTCGATATCCTCTGTGCGCCCGTGCGTAACCTTGCCGAAGCGCTGCAGGACCCGCAGACCGTCATCAACAAGATGATCCTCGAAGCGGGTGAAACGGCTGCCGGTCCCATCCGCCTGATCGGTTCGCCAATCGACATGTCGGCCGCTCCGGTTTCGGTGCGCATCGCACCGCCGAGCCTCGGTCAGCACAATGACGAGATCCTCGCCTCGCTGGAGGCCCAGTCTTTGCAAGCGGCACGCGGAGACGCGGCATGACCGTCGGATTTTCCGTCGAGAACCGCGTCGCACGGGTCACGCTCGACCGCCCGGACCGCATGAACGCCGTCGATGCCGCGACCGAAAAGGAACTCGAGGCGATCTGGACCGAGATCGAGGCCCGCGACGACATTTCCTGCGTGGTCCTGACCGGCAGCGGCCAAAAGGCCTTCTGCACCGGCGCCGATCTCAAGGGCGGCGCCACCAAGAGCGGGCTCGAATACTGGGCGGAAAGCCGCACCAACGGCTTCGGCGGCCTCGCCTTCCGCAAATCGCTGGACGTGCCCGTGATCGCCCGCGTCAACGGTTATGCGCTCGGCGGCGGCTTCGAAATGGTGCTCGGCTGCGATATCGTGATCGCCGCCGACACCGCCAAGTTCGGCCTGCCGGAAGCACGCGTCGGCCGCATGCCGCTGGATGGCGGCATGGTGCTCCTGCAGCGCAAGATCCCCCACAACCTCGCCATGTCGGTGATGCTGACCGGCCGGCAGTTCACCGCCTCCGAAATGCAGGGCTTCGGCATCGTCAACGAGACCGTGCCCTTCGATGCGCTTGATGCAGCCGTCGACAGATGGGTGGGCGACATCATCGCCTGTGCTCCGCTGTCGCTGAAGGCGATCAAGCAGACGGTCAACCGCACCGCTCATCTCAGCCCCGCCGAAGCTCAAGGATTGCGCACCCCCGCGCTGATCCGTGCGCTTCAGAGCGAAGACGCCGTCGAAGGCGTGACGGCCTTTCGCGAAAAGCGCGCTCCGGTTTGGCAGGGCCGCTGATGCATGTCGCGCAAAAGTGTGCGGCGGTTTTGCGGTAAAGACATGCATCGAACAAGGAACGGAAGCGTGGCAAGCGAATCCGAAGGATCGCAACACGCTTCAGCCATGGTATGAATTTCAGGATCTTGGGGGATGAATATGCACGCCAGTATCCTGAAATATTTCGTCGAAGTTGCGCGCGCCGGCTCGATCCGCAAGGCCTCCGAAGAGCTGCACGTCGCGACCTCCGCCGTCAGCCGGCAAATCCGCAAGCTTGAGGACGAGCTCGGCACGCCGCTGTTCGAACGGTTCTCCGATGGCCTGCGCCTCACCTCCGCCGGCAAGGTGGTGCTGAAGCACGCCAAGGAGACTATTCATCACTACGAGATCATGAAATCCGATCTCGGCGACTTGCAGGGCAAGCGCACCGGCCGCGTCCACATCGCCTGCCTCGACAGTCTGGCCGTGCAGTTCATGCCGGAATTCGTGATGGGATTTCATCACAAGAACCCGGCCGTCGATTTCCGCATCCGCGCCGACAACTTCAACAACATTTTTCATTTCGTTGCCGACGGCGACTGCGATATCGGCATCACCTTCGATCTCGCCCGGCCGCACGACATCAAGCTGGTCCACGGCGTGCGCATGCCGCTGATGGTGATGGTTGCCAAACACCATCCGCTGGCCCGCCAGAAAAGCGCCACCCTGCAGGAATGCGCCCAGTTCAAGCTGCTGCTGCAACTCGACAACGAGGTGATGAGCTCGATGATCGCCGTCGAGCTCGCCTCGCTCGATCGCGTCGGCCGCACGCTTGTGGCCACCAACAACCAGATGATGCTGAAACCGCTGATCCTCTCCGGCGAAGGCGTCGCCTTCTTCACGCCGCTCGGCCTCCTGAAGGAGTTGAAGGCCGGCGACGTCGTTGCCCTGCCGATCGCCGGCTCCCGCCTGCAGAACATGGAGGTCGGCATCGTCGCGCCCCATAACCGTCAGCTCACCCATGCCACGGAAGCCGTGATCGAGGCGCTGAGCGTCGATCTCGAAAAATTCAGCAACCAGATCGCGGAGGTCATCAAACGGTGACATCGAACGAAGACAAGCGCTTCCTGCAGCATCCGGGCCATCAAAAAGCCCTGCGTGGCCAGGCAGTACGAGCCGCCCTTCCCGCTCCAGCGTCCGCCATTCCGCTTTCCGACGGAGAGCTGCTTCTACCCATGCCGGTCAACGCCCACGACCACGGTTACGGCATCCGCACCCTGGATTTCGGCAGCCTCGACGATGCGCTGGAAACCTGGATCCCGACCATGCGGCTCAGGCCCTGCACTGACGCCTATCTCGAAGCCCTCGTCGCCTTCGGGCGCCTCGCAAAGACCGGCGTCGCTGCGACCATCCATTGCCACAATTCCCTCAATGCGGCCCGCATGGTCGACGAGGCCCTGGAGGTGATCCGCGCCGCAAAGGATGTCGGCATCCGGCTTGGCCTCTCCTGCCCGCTTCTTGACCACGACGCCTGGGCCTATGACGGCGGCCCCGAACGGTTGAAGTCGTTCCTGAGCGGTGCGGACTGGGAGGCACTGTCGCCCCTTGCGCCCCGTTATGCGCCTTTCCGCGATCAGCTCGCCGCCGCCGATGCAGTGGCAACCGCGAATACTAATCCGCTGGTCGATGTCCAGTATGGCCCAGTCGGCCCACAATGGTGCTCCAACGCCCTGCTCGAGGCGATTGCGGAGGCGTCGGCCACCAACAATCGCCGCATCCATATGCATCTGCTCGAAAGCCCGCGGCAACGGGCATGGCTGGACCGTCGCTTCCCACAGGGTATCGTCCGTTATCTCGACGACATCGGCTTCCTTTCGCCGCGCCTTGCCGTTGCACACGGCGTGCAGCTCCGCCCGGACGAGTATGAATTGCTGGCCGAACGCGGTGTCCAGCTCGTCTCCAACCCTTCCGCCAACCTGCGCCTACGCTCCGGCATGGCCCCGCTGGCGGATGCCGTCAAAAGCGGTCTGCGCTTTGGCATCGGGCTGGACGGAAGCGCCTTCGACGACGACCAGGATCTCTGGCGCGAAATGCGGCTCCTCTATTTCCTGCATGGCGGACGCGAGCTTGAGCGAGATTTCACCGCTGCCAACATTTTCGACGCCGCGATCCGCACCGGCGCGACCGTCGTCAACGCCCCGCTCGGAGAGGATTTTACGGTCGTCGACTACGAAGCCCTGATCGCCGACAGTGTCTTCGACGATCTCGACGAAGCTGAGGTGCTCCTCAACCGCATGTCCGCCGCCCATGCCAAGGCCGTCTATGTCGCCGGCCGGCCGGTCATGCAGGACGGCAGGCTCGTGAATGTCGATTTCGAGACGGCCCGCAAGGAACTGCTGGCCCAGGCCAAGGCCGACCTGCCGCGCCTGGCAATCGAGCGGGAGAGATGCGGCAAGCTGATCGCCGCCACCCGCGCCTATTACGGAAGCTGGACCAACGCTTAGTGAGCCGCCTCGCGCACGGGTGCTGATGTCACCACCGGGTGATCGATGGCCCTCGTCCGGCTTTTGTCCCAGCCGCCGGGTGATCCCAGCCCGGTGACATCGGGACCGAAATAATCCCGGTTGACCGGAACGAACGCTATCTGCGCCTCGGTCGCCTCCTCGTCGTAGGCGATGGCATCGACCGGACAGATGGAAAGACAGAGGCCGCAATTGATGCACTCGTCCGGATGGATATAGAACATCCGCCCACCCTCGTAGATGCAGTCGACGGGACAGGCAGCCGTGCAGGCGCCATCCTTCACGTCGATACAGGGTTCGGTGATGATATAGGCCATCGGATCGTTTGCCTCTCATTGCATCCGCAGCACTATCCCAAACCTTGGCGTTGCTGAAAAGCAGCATATTTCGCCGCAAGAGTTCGAATTTCGGCAACGCTCCAATTGTGTTGCCTCCCCTATTGGCGCTTCCTTGCCTCGCCAGCTTTCCCTACAATCCACCTGTCCTGCCCGAATCCTGGAAATGAGATTTTCATGAGCACCCTCACCCGCTTCTCCGTTCAGCCGCTTTCGACCATGACCCGCCGTCTCGCCGATGTCGCCTCGGCCCGTCGCGACCCCGATCTGGTCATCCAGGGTGCGCGCGTGCTGTCCACCTATTCGGAGCGCATTCTCGACGGTCGCGAAGTCTGGATCTCGGGCGGCCGCATCGCCGCTGTCAAACCGGCCGGCAGCTACCGGAATGGCTCGGCAAAGCTCTACGACGCCAAGGGCGGCATCATCGCCCCGGGCCTCGTCGATCCGCATATCCACATCGAATCCTCGATGGTGACAGCCTGCGCTTATGCCGAGGCCGCGCTTCTCAACGGCACCACGACGATCTTCTGCGACAGCCACGAGATCGGCAACGTCATGGATGTCGCGGGCGTCGAGGCGATGCTGGAAGATGCGCGCCAAGCACCGCTGTCGATTTTCCTGACCGTGCCGAGCACCGTGCCTGCGACGTCTCCGGAACTCGAAACCGCCGGCGGCGACCTGACGCCCGCCAAAATCGCCGCTCTGTTCGACAAGTGGCCGGAGGCCGTGGCGCTCGGCGAAAAGATGGATTTCGTCCCCGTCGCGATGGGCGACGAGCGCAGCCATGCGATCCTTGCCGCGGCACTCCAGCGTGGCCGGCCGGTCTCGGGGCATGTCTACGGAAGGGAATTCGTCGCCGCCTATGCCGCGTCCGGCGTCACCGATACCCATGAGGCGATCGACCGCGACATCGCCGACGATCTGCTCGAAGCCGGCGTCTGGCTCTTCCTGCGCGGCGGCCCGCCGACGACGCCCTGGCATTCGCTGCCGCATGCAATCAAGACGATCACCGAACTCGGCGCCTCGCACAAACGCGTCGCGGTCTGCACCGACGATCGCGACGCCGAGGACCTGCTCGCCTTCGGGCTCGACTGGGTGACACGCGAGGCGGTCAAGGCCGGCATGACGCCGGAACAGGCCTGGGCGATGGGCTCGCTGCACGGCGCGACCCGTTTCGGCATGGAAGGCGAAATCGGCGGCATGGGCGGCGGACGAAGGGCGGACCTCGTGCTTCTGACCGACGACCTGAAGCCGGTCAGCACCTGGTACGGCGGCGAACTCGTGGTCGACAACCGCAAGATCACGCTAATCCTGGATGAAGCGCTTTCAAAACCCTATCGCTATCCGGAGGCCGCCTACCACACCGTCAAGCTGCCGAAGAACCTCAAGCTGGCGCCCGATCTTCCGACCGACACGGTCACCGCCCATACGATCCGCACCGAGCTTCCCGGCATCACGCTCGGCCATGTCACAGTGACGCTCGAACCCGCCAACGACTGGCAGGCGCATTTCGACCATCATGACCTCTGCTTCGTCACCGTCGTCGAGCGCCACGGCAAGTCATCCGGTAATGTCGCGCACGGGCTACTGAACGGCTTCGGCCTGAAAAAGGGCGCCGTCGCCTCCTCCGTCGGCCATGATAGCCACAACATCATCGTCGCCGGCACGAATGAGCTCGACATGCAGCTGGCGCTGGATGCGATCGAGGAAAAACAGGGCGGCGTCTGCGTTGTCATGGACGGCAAGGTCACGGCGATGGTGCCGCTGCCGATCGCCGGCCTGCTCTCCGACAAACGTGTCCACGAGGTCGCCGACGAGGTGAAGGTCCTCAAGCTCGAATGGGAAAAGGCCGGCTGCACCATCGCCTATATGGGCTTCAACCTCATCCCGTTGTCGGTCATCCCGGAGATCCGCATCACCGACAAGGGACTTGTCCTGGTGCCGGAAATGGTGATCTCGCCGCTCTTCGAAAAAGCCTGAGCGGCGATATGATCAGTCGGCGAGCGCTGCGAGAATACGCACCCAGGAGCGGATGCCTTTGTGGAAGCTCGACAGGTCGTATTTCTCGTTCGGGCTGTGAACGCGGTTGTCGAAACGGGCAAAGCCGACAAGCAGCGCGTCACAGCCGAGCCGGCGCTTGAACTCGCCAATGATCGGGATCGAGCCGCCAGTTCCGGCAAGTGCGGCCTCGCATTCCCATTCGGTGGAAAGTGCGGCTAACGTCTTCGTCAGGAACGGGCTTTCGATCGGCATGACGGTTGCCGGCGCCAGGCCGAAATCCTTGAACGTTACCGAGCAGTCGGCCGGAATGCGCGCCGCGACATGCGCCTTGAAGGCGTCGCGGATCTTTTCCGGAACCTGGCCGTCGACCAGCCGGAACGAGATCTTCGCCATTGCCTTGGCGGGGATCACTGTCTTGAACCCCTCGCCCGTATAACCGCCGCTGATGCCGTTGATCTCGCAGCTCGGCCGCGCCCAGACCTGTTCGAGGATCGACCGGCCCGCCTCGCCCGCCGGAATGGTCAGCCCGATATCGGCCAGAAACCCTTTCTCATCGAACGGCAGCCGTTGCCACTGCGCCTTGATGGCTTCCGGCAATTCCTTGACGCCATCGTAAAAACGTTCGATCGCCACCCCGCCATCCGGCGTCCTGAGGCTCGACACGACATCCGACAGCACCTGCAGCGCGTTGCGGGCGGCATTGCCGAACATGCCCGAATGCAGATCCCGGTCGGCGCAGGTGATCTCGACCTCGGTGCTGTAGAGACCGCGCAGCATGGTGGTGACGGCCGGCGTTTCGCGGTCCCACATGTCGGTGTCGCAGACATAGACCATGTCGGCCTTCAGTTCCTCCGCGCTGGTATCGAGGAACGGCGCAAGGCTCGGGCTGCCCGCCTCCTCCTCGCCCTCGAAAAGGATGCTGACCTGCACCGGCAGTTTGCCGGTCACCGCCTTCCAGGCGCGGCAGGCTTCGACGAAGGTCATCATCTGGCCCTTGTCGTCCGAAGCGCCGCGCGCGACGATCGCGGTATCGCCGTTCGGCAACGGCTCCAGCCGCGGCTCGAACGGATCGCTGGTCCAGAGCGCCAGCGGATCGACCGGCTGGACGTCGTAATGCCCGTAGAACAGCAGATGCGGCCCGGCCGCCTCCTTCTGATGCGCAACGACCATCGGATGGCCCGTGGTCGGCCGGACGGAGGCATCGAAGCCGATCGCTCCGAGATCGCGGCTCAGCCACTCGGCCGCCGCCTTGCACTGATCGCGATAGCCGGGATCGGTGGAGATGCTCGGAATACGGATCAGGTCGAAGAGGCGCGCGAGGCTCTCGTCGATTTCGGCATCGACAAGAGCCAGCACGGCGTCGATCTGGTCTTCGGGTATTCTCGGCATCTTGCACTCCTTGCCCGTTCGGTGTTCCGGATCAAGGATGTACCATTGTTTTCAACGACACCGGAAGCCTCCGGCGCCGTCGGTCACCTAATTTGCGGACCGGAAATCGAGCCCGATGTCGAGCGTCGGCGCGCTGTGGGTGATCCAGCCGACGGAGAGCAGATCGACGCCCGAGGCCGCCACGGCTGCGGCCGTCACCGGCGTGATCCCGCCGGACGCCTCGGTGATCGCCCGGCCGCCGACGATGCCGACGGCTTCGCGAAGCTGGTCCGGCGTCATGTTGTCGAGCAGCACCGCATCGACACCCACGTCCATGGCTTCGCGAAGCTGTTCGAGCGTATCCACCTCCACCTCGATCTTGACCATATGACCGACGCCGGCCTTGGCACGACGGATGGATTCGGCAATGCCGCCGGCAATCGCCACGTGATTGTCCTTTATCAGCACCGCGTCATAGAGCGCAAAACGATGGTTCATGCCGCCGCCGGCGCGCACCGCATATTTCTCCAGCGCGCGGAGCCCCGGCGTGGTCTTGCGAGTGCAGACGACGGAGGCCCTTGTGCCTTCGATCGCCGCGACGATGCCGGCCGTGACGCTGGCGATGCCGGAGAGATGGCCGAGGAAATTGAGTGCCGTGCGTTCGCCGGTGAGAAGGCCTCTGGACGGGCCTTCGATCGTGGCGATCACGTCACCCGGCGTCACCGCCTCGCCGTCCTCGATATGGCGGGTCATGACGATCTTGGGGTCGACGAGCTGGAAGGCCAGTTCCGCCGCATCGAGGCCGGCAATGACGCCGGGCTTGCGGGCGGCCATGACGACCGTCGAGCGATGACCGGCCGGAATGACCGCCGTCGAGGTGACGTCGCCGGCCAGGCCGAGGTCTTCCAGAAGTGCGGCGCGCACCGGCGGTTCGACGAGAAGTCGCGGAAGAGCAGCAAGGATCATGTCAGGCACTCCGGGCAAGGGGATGGGAGGCGGTCGCGCGGGCGATCTCCAGCGCGTCGGCGAAGCACATCTGCCGCCGCTCCGCATAGGCGAACTTCAATGGGAAATCGGTGCGGGCATGCGCGCCGCGGGATTCCTTTCGCAGCGAGGCGAAGACTGCAATCAGCAGCGCGACGATGGCCGGATCGGCAGCGAATCCTTCGCCCTCGACGAGCGGCAGCAGGCTGGCGATCGCACCATGGATGGCACCGGCATTTCTGAGTACACCGAGATGCCGCGACACGATCGGCCGCACGGCGGAAATATCCGCCGGCACCGGCAGTTCGGCATTGGCGACCCGGTGAGGCATTTCAGCGGAGGTTGCCGAGAGATCCTGCGCGGCCCGCATGCCCAAAACGGCCGCTTCGAGCAGCGAGTTGCTGGCCAACCGGTTGGCGCCGTGGAGGCCGGTCGAAGCCGCCTCCCCGACCACCCAGAGGCCAGGCACGGAACTGCGGCCGTTTCCGTCCGTCGCCACACCACCCATGTGGTAATGAACGGCGGGACGAACCGGGATGAGGTCGGAATTGGGATCGACACTCGCCTCCCGGCAGAGTGCGTCGATTGCCGGGAAACGGCTGGAGAAACCGCTTCCGAGCGCCGGCCGGGCATCGAGAAAGACACGCCCGCCGCGGGCGATCTCGGCGCTGATAGCCCGCGCCACGATATCGCGCGCAGCAAGTTCCGCGCCCGGTTCGCGGGCGAGAAAACGCTCGCCCTTTTCGTTGACCAGCACCGCCCCTTCCCCCCGTACCGCTTCACTCACCAGCGCCAGCGGCCGTCGTTGGGAATCGAGCGCTGTCGGATGGAACTGCACGAATTCCATATCCGCCAGCATCGCGCCGGCACGCGCGGCGAGCATTATGCCCTGCCCGAAATTACCGGTCGGATTGGTGGTCGCGTCATAGAGCCCGCCGAGACCGCCGGTCGCGAGAACCACCCGCGAGGTCGGCAGGATGATCGCGCCCTTGCCCGTCGCGCAAAGCAGGCCGGACACCGCGCCGCCGTTCGTCAGAAGCCGCCGCACCTCGACACCGGCCAGCACCGTGATCGACGGCGTTGCGGAGACAGCCTCGACCAGAGCCCGGACGATCGCCGCACCCGAGCCGTCGCCCGCCACATGCACGATACGGCGGCGCGAATGGGCAGCCTCCAGGCCGAGCGAAAGCGAGCCATCGCCGGCCCGGTCGAAACGCACGCCGAATTTTTCCAGGATGGCGATGGCGTTCGGGGCTTCGTTCAGGATCGAAGCCGCTACAGCCGGATCACAAAGTCCGTCACCCGCTGCGAGCGTATCGGCCAGATGCAGGTCCGCGCTGTCGTCGGGCCCGAGGCTTGCGGCAATGCCGCCCTGTGCCCAGGCGCTCGACGTTTCCGCACCCAAGGCGGCGCGGGTGATCAGGACGACGGGCTGCGGCGCCAATGTCAGCGCCGTCACAAGCCCCGCCAGACCGCTGCCGACGATCGCAACGCGGCCGGCGAGATGGTCCAGGATCTCGGTCATATGGCGAGCATCCTCTCGACGGCGCGGCGGGCGGCAACCGCGATCGACGGATCGACGGTCACCTCGTGCTGGTTTTCCTCCAGCGCCTTGCGGATGTTGGCGAGCGTGATGCGCTTCATGTGCGGGCAGAGATTGCAGGGCCGCACGAATTCCACATCCGGGTGATGCACGGCGACATTATCGCTCATCGAGCACTCGGTCAGAAGCACGACGCGGGCCGGCTTCTTTTGGCCGACATAGTCCGACATGACGGCGGTCGATCCCGCAAAGTCGGCCTCGGCCACCACTTCCGGCGGGCATTCCGGATGCGCCAGCACCACCACGCCCGGATGCGCCTCGCGCAGATCGCGGACGTCCTGCGCATTGAACAGCTCATGCACTTCGCAATGGCCGTGCCAGGCGATGATCTCCACATTGGTTTCCCGCGCCACGTTCTGCGCTAGGTACTCATCCGGGATCATCAGCACTTTCGGAACGCCGAGCGATTCCACCACCTGCTTGGCATTGCCGGAGGTGCAGCAGATATCGGACGCCGCCTTCACCGCTGCAGACGTGTTCACATAGGTGATGATCGGCACGCCCGGATGCGCCTGCCGCAGCAGCGCGATGTCCTCGGGCGTGATCGAATCCGCCAGCGAACAGCCCGCCGCCATGTCCGGGATCAGTACCGTCTTCCCCGGGTTCAAGAGCTTTGCCGTCTCCGCCATGAAATGCACGCCGGCGAGCACGATCACATCCGCATCCACGTCGATCGCCTTGCGGGCAAGCGCCAGGCTGTCGCCGACGATATCCGCGACGCCATGGAAGATTTCCGGCGTCTGGTAATTGTGAGCGAGGATGACGGCGTTGCGGGTGCGCTTGAGCTCCAGGATCGCGGCGACATCCGCCTCGTAGCTCATCCACTCGGCCTTCGGGATGACGCGGCTGACACGATCGTAAAGCTGGGAAACCGAAACCGGGGAATTCATGAGCGACTCCTTTTATACTCGAAGTGAGTATATCCGGCGCAGAGACATATTCTCGTTTAGAGTTTATGTCAATTGCGTGAAAGCGGAAGTTTCGAACCGGAAAGCGCACGCTCTTCGAGGACCGCGTGACGGTAGCGGAAGAGCTTGGCAGGCCGGCCGCCAGTCTCGCTGGTAGCCTCCCCGGTTTCCTCGATCAGCTCCTGCTGGTCGATCAGCCGGCGGAAATTCGGCTTGTGCAGCGTCAGGCCGGCGAGCGCCTCGACGGTGCGCTGCAATTGCGACAGCGTAAAACTCTCCGGCATCAGTTCGAAGACTACCGGGCGATATTTGATCTTGGCGCGCAGCCGCGCGATCCCGGTCGCCAGGATACGGCGGTGATCGGCAAACATCGAGCGACCGAAATTTTTGGCCGGCGGACAACCGGCCTCGGTCACAAGGCCTGCCTCATACATCAACTCGTAACGCTGCAGGCCGAGATCCTCGTTCCAGGCGGCACCGTCTAGCCCGAAGGCAAAATCGACGCGGCGCTGGCGGTGTTCGCGGCGCGCCGTTTCCGAAGCGACCCAATCCTGCAGGCGGTCGGTGATGGCCGCCTGTATCTCCGGCCTCCCCCCGCGATGGTCCTCCCAGGGGAAATATTCGTACCAGCCGTGCCAGCCGGGTTTTCCGGCGCCGGGTGCGGCCTGTTCGCGAACGAGGCCGAGATAGCTGATCGAGATCGTCCGCCCCTCGGCATCCTCATGGGTGCGGTCGCGGTCGGCGAACGTATAGAGCTGTTCGAGATAACCGAGCGGATGGCCTGTCTGGTCGCCGACCCATTCGCGAAGCCCGGCCTGCAGGCTGCGATGGCCGAGCTCGAAAGGGCCGGACGGCAGCGCATCTCCCGAGCGTACCGTCATCACGCGCGGCTCGTCGCCGGTGACGGCGGACAGAACCGCGATCAGTTCCGCATGGGCAAGTCCGATGGTCAAGCAAACTCCGGGTCACGTAACGTGGAAAGCCTGTCTGGCATGAAAATCACGTTACGCGAACCCCGGAGCTCAAATCAAACGATATCAGCAACTTGGCTTATTTGATTTCGACCGCGACGTCGGAGACCGGAGGCGCTGCCTTGATTAGCCCCGTTTCCTTCATGAAGGCGGCGAAGCGCTGGTAGCGGCCTTGGTCGAGTGCGGCCGGACGCTTGGCAAAACGCGGCAGCGTGTCGAAGAACGCGGTGCGGTTCAACTCATCGTCGAGGTTCGGATAGGCCTTGATGAAAAGCTGCCAGGCCTCCTGCGGATGGTTGGTGATGTAGATCGATGCCTGTTCGACCGCATGCAGGAAACGCGGCAGCCGGTTGTCGCCAGCAAGATCACGGCGGGTGACGAAGATCAGCTCGTCATAGGCAGGAACCCCGTGCTCTTCCGGGAAGAAGGCGCGGCCCGCATGGCCTTCCAGCTTCATCTGGGTCAGTTCGAAATTGCGGAACCCGCCGAGTGTCGCATCCACCTTGCCGCCGATCAGCGACGGCGACAGCGAGAAATTGACGTTGATCAGCTCCACGTCGTCGCTGGAAAGCCCTTCGGAGGCCAGCATGCGCTTCAGCATCGCATCCTCGAAACCCGTGACGGAAAAGCCGACCTTTTTGCCTTTCAGATCCTTGAGGCTCTTGATCGGACCGTCCGCCAGCACCGTGACGGTGTTCAAGGGCGTCTCGACCAGCGTGCCGAACCGCACGAGCGGCAGGCCAGCCTCATGATCAAGATAGAGGTTTGGCTGGTAGTGGATACCGATATCCGCCTGGCCGGCCGAAACCAGCCGCGGCACCGCGGAGGCATCGGACGGCGGGATGAGCTCGACGTCGAGATTGGCATCGGCGAACAGTCCGCGCTGCTGGGCGATCACCATCGGCGCGTGGTCCGGATTGACGAACCATTCGAGAAGCACGCTGAGCTTGTCGGCCGCCTGCGAGGGCGCGGGCGCGGCGAGGCTTGCCAGCGCGATGAGGGACGCGGTGAGGATACGGATCATGATCGGACGGAACTCCCTGATGCGGATGAAGATGAAGGGTCGGTTTCGCTGGCCCACGGGGCGAGCCCGGCGGTCAGCCGGTCGATGAGAAGCCTTAGAATGAGAGTGAGAATGGCGAGTATGGTCATCGCCGCGAACACCGTGTCGGTCTGCATGCGGGCATTGGCCTGGACCATCACGAAGCCGAGCCCGCCGGACGCGCCCACCCATTCCCCGACGACCGCACCAAGCGGCGCCAGCGGGGCGGCGACCCGAAGGCCGGAAACTAGGCTCGGGATCGCCAGCGGCACGCGCATCGACACCAGCGTCTGCCAATGGCTGGCGCCCTCCAGCGAGACGGCGTCGAGGATTTCCTGATCGGTGCGGCGAAGACCGTCGGCAAAGGCGGAGGCGACCGGAAAGAAGATGATGATCGTCGTCATCGCCACTTTCGAGGCAAGCCCGAAACCCAGCCAGAGAACCAGGATCGGCGCCAGCACGAAGACGGGAAAGGCCTGCAGGATCAGCACCATCGGCCAGACGAGACGGCCGAGCCGCGGCAGCGCCGCAACGCCGAAGGCCGTGGCAATGCCGAGGCCTGCGCCGATCGCGAGGCCTAGCGCGATTTCGATCAGCGTGACGGCGCTGTTCTGCAGCAGGAAACCAGGCTGCCGCAGGAAGGCGGACGCGACGGCTACAGGCGACGGCAGAATATAGCGGGGCGGAGCAAACAGCCAGACCCCGGCTTGCCAGAGGGCGACAAGCAGGACGAGGCCGATGACCGCATGGGATGCACGCATGACGCTACGCGTCGAACCTGCACGTGACGGCCGGATACCCGTTGGGGACAACGGAAAGAATGGATGTCATCGGTCGATCTCCAGATCAGTCAATCACGGAGACCCAGGTGAAGCGGAGAAGAGAAAGTGCCGTCGGACGACGCCTATTTCCGTTCCTACGCCGGCATGACCCGGATCAGGTTCAAGGGTCCGGCTCGCCGCCATCTCAGCATCGTCAAGATGCCCCCCTCGGAATTACGACGATAACTGTCGGTTTTCAGCAATCCTGTCAAGCGGGCCGGATTGGCGGCCGTTTCCACTCAGCGCGTCGCCAGTCTTCCTTCGCGCGAGAAAGCGAAATACGAAACGCGGACAACCAGGTTGTCCGCGTTTCAAAATTCGAGTTTGCCGAATACTGCCGGCTCAGGCAGCCTGGCTGACGGCACCCAATGGGATCTCGACGTCGATCTCGAGGATCGTGACGTTCTCGTCGCGGTCCATCTTGACCTGCACCTTGTCGCTGTCGACCTGCACATGCTTGGCGATCACCGCAAGGATTTCCTCGCGAAGCAAGGATACGAGGTCTGAGCCGGTCGACGAGCGTTCGTGGGCGAGAAGCACCTGCAGGCGTTCGCGGGCCGTGGGTGCGGAGCGCTGTTTGCGGAAAAGGTTGAATATGGTCATGCGGCCCTCCGTGCGAAGATCTTGCCGAATATCCCCCGCTTTTCCCCGGGGATCGTGATCGGCAGAACTTCTCCTGCAAGCCGGCGTGCGGCATCGAAATAGGCCATGGCCGGTGCGCTGCGTGCGTCCGCCAGGGTGACCGGCGCACCGATATTCGAGGCGCGCAGGACATCCATGCTTTCGGGGATGATGCCGATCAGCGGGATGGAGAGGATCTCCAGCACGTCCTCGACCTTCAGCATATCGCCCCGCTCAGCGCGGTTGGCGTCGTAACGCGTCAAAAGCAGGTGCTTTTCCATCCGCTCGCCGCGCTCGGCCTTCATCGTCTTCGAATCCAGCAGACCGATGATGCGGTCCGAGTCGCGGACGGACGAGACTTCCGGATTGGTGACCACCACAGCCATATCGGCGTGGCGCATGGCGAGCGTGGCGCCGCTCTCGATACCGGCGGGGCTATCGCAGATGACCCAGTCGAAGACCCGCCTCAATTCGGTAATGACCCGCTCCACGCCCTCGGGCGTCAGGTTGTCCTTGTCGCGCGTCTGCGATGCCGGCAGCAGGAACAGCGTCTCCAGGCGCTTGTCGCGGATCAGGGCCTGCGAGAGCTTCGCCTCGCCCTGGATGACGTTGATCAGATCGTAAACGACCCGACGTTCGGCGCCCATCACGAGGTCGAGGTTGCGCAGCCCGACGTCAAAATCGACGACGACAACCCGTTCGTTTCGCTGGGCCAGAGCCGCTCCGAGTGCGGCAGTCGAGGTCGTCTTGCCAACCCCGCCCTTGCCTGAAGTGACTACGATGACTTTCCCCATCTTGCTCTCCTGTTTGCTGGCCGGTTGCGGCTCAAATAAGTTTCTCTGCCATGATCGAATCCCCTTCGAGCCAAAGCTGGACTGAATGTCCGCGAAGGCCGGGGGCCATGTCGTCCGCCATCTTGTAGATGCCGTCGATTGCCAAAAGCTCGGCTTCGAGCTTGCGGCAGAAGATGCGTGCCGATGCGTTTCCGAGCGATCCTGCCATGGCCCTGCCACGCAGGGTCCCGTAAATGTGGATCGAGCCACCAGCGATGATTTCAGCTCCCGAGGCGACCGATCCGATAATCGTCACGTCACCTTCGGGGAAGATCACCGACTGCCCCGACCGCACGGGATCGCGAATGACGATGGACTGCAAGGTCGGACGCATCTCCGGCACCGACGGTTTCGGCTCGCTGTTGTGCAGTTCGATGATCGGCTCCTTGGCGACGGCTTCGTCGGAGACCGGCCGACCACCCTTGAGTGCCGGAGGCATGCCTGGCCCAAGGATCGAAGGACGGCCGCCTTCGATGCCCATGATATTGACGCTGCGCCCGGCAAGCTCGGCGATGAGCTCTTTCAACTGAGCGCGATCGATCGGCAGATCGGTGACATCGAGCACGACCGGTCGGCCCAGAAAGAACCCGGCGGAACGCGCCGCGAGATCATCCAGCCTGACAAGCCAGTCGTCGAAGGGAAGGTCGGGAGCAAGCACGACCGCCAGAAAAGAACGGCCCTTGATACGGATAGCGCGAGCGTCTGTTAGCATTTTGGTCATCTGCGTAAAGAAATCGTGACCATTTTTTAGCCCCGATATGGTTAACAATTGGTAAACAAGAGCCCCTTGGAGGGCCTGGTTTTAACCGATCGTTACGATCTTCCCTTGCACCAGGTCCACCTCGGCAACATAGGCTTCGCGACGAAGAGAAGACCGGGAGCGAGGAAGGGAAAAGCAGATCGACAGGGCGATGCGCCGGACGCGAATCATCTCCTCCGGCGCTTCGATGATGGCTGCGATTCTGGCTGTTATGGAGATTCGGTTGCCGTGAGAATCCGTAGAAGACCGTTTTCCGGCGAGTGCCCCTTCTCCGCGATGCGGCAACGGATCGCCTCGCCGCGTCTTCGACTTTCAGGCACGAATCGACATCGCCGGATGCCACCTGAGCGACCTCGGTTAAACGCGCGATTTTGAATTCTGAAAAACCCTCAGCCCCAAAACGAAAAAGCCTGCCGCGGGAGGAGGTGCGGCAGGCTTTCCGTAAAGAACCGAACAGCGGCTGGGAGGAGGAGTGCCGCCGTTCCTACAGACGTCCCTGGGAGGAGGAGTGGGCCGTCTGATAACACGAAGCTCTGCGGGAGGAGGTGCATCGCTTCGATAAGTATGACTATACAACGATGCTGCACTATTGATAGTCATTATGTTGCAGTGCAGCTATACGAAAAATGCATACCTGCAAACGGGTAGTGAAAGTCTCAAAGAGGTCTGGCGCGCAGAACATCTTCTGACGCAGAAACGCCCGCGGCAATGGCGGGCGTCGTGCATGGTCCAAGCAGCAATATCGGGATTAGCGAGCGATGGCTGCGCGGGCGACGTTGCGGATGTCGGAGCGGTCGATGCCGAGGTCCTGCAGTTCTCGGCTGGTCATGCGGCCGAGTTCGGTGACGGTCTGACGATACTTGCGCCAGTTGTTGAAAGAGCGTGCTACGTTCATGATCGGGTCCCTTTCCTGAGACTGTCTGACGTCAGCAACCGTTCTTGGCTCCGGCGTCGTTCGATGACAGGGATATAATCCTTCCCACCTGCCTGTAAAAGCAACAAAGCCTCAGGGCACCCATGCAAAACCTGCATTGGTCTTGCGGAAATGCCCGCTATTCCGCCTTGGTCGATGCCGCAGCGCACACCATGATCATCTCGACTTTCAGATTGGGATTGGCAAGCCGCGCCTCGAAACAGGCCCGGGCGGGCGGAGCCATGCCCGAAACCCAGGCGTCCCAGACCTCGTTCATTTCGGCATAACCGTCCATGTCGGCCAATATGATCGCGCAGAAGATCAGGCCCTGCTTGGCGCTGCCGATTTCGGCAAGCCGCGCTTCGGCTTTGGCGAGCAGTTGCCGGGTCTGTTCGGCGGTGCTCAAATTACCGTCATAGGGGGCTTGAGGCGTGACGGCGAAGTAGCCGGTGCCTTGATGCACGACAGCCGAACTTCCGCGGCTGCCGATGCCGAAGCGGTCGATGATGGAGGAGAAGTCTTGAATCATGAAATGCCTGTACGGGTTCTGAACGATGGATGAGATGTCATCGCGACGATCGGCGGCAGCGACGCCGTTGCCGCCGGGGGGGGGCTTTATAGATTTCAATTGGTGACCGATTTATTCGGCGCCGCGTGTCGTCTCGAACAGGAACCAGGCGCGGCGTTCCGTCTCGTCGATCCAGACTTCCAGCAGGCTCGTGGTGGCTACGTCGTTATGTTCGGCGCAGACTTCGTGGGCCTGGCGCAGGAACGACACGAGTTGCTGGTTGTCGTCCTTCAGTTCGGCAAGCATGTCCCGCGGGGTGACGAAATCGGCGTCGTTGTCGAGAAGGCGCTGCAACCGGCCGATATGGCCGATCGAGCGGATGGTCGTGCCGCCGATCTTGCGGGCACGTTCGGCAATCGCGTCGGTCATGGCAAAAATCTGCTCGCCCTGTTCGTCGAGCATCACGTGGTAATCGCGAAAATGCGGGCCGCTCATATGCCAGTGAAAATTCTTGGTCTTGAGATAGAGCGCGAACGTGTCCGCAAGCAGCGCCGCAAGCGCACCGGCAATATCGGCGGTGGCGTTGGAGGGCAGATCGGAGGGAGTGTTCAACGATGCCTTGCGGCGGTTTTCAACGGCGGTGCGATCCATGGTCGTTCTCCTTGGGTGAGACGGATGGGCTTCGGACTTGGACAGACTGACCGGAGGCCAGTCGAACGGGACTGATCCGAGGACGATCGACGGAGACGGCGTGCGTCAACAGAAGTGCTCGGGAGAGCGTTCTCGGGATCGAGGACGGTTATACGACCAAGATCAGAAATCCCATAGTGGGTTTCCGAGGTTTGCGGAGCCGGTACGGCCCACATGCCGATTGGCAATGCCTCTTCCCGCTGACCGCCCTGCTCCGCGATTGCTATTTCGCCAAGCTTGCTGATAGTTCGGGAAAAGAGCCGCGTCTGCAGGCCAGAACTGCGACGGCGAACACCCTCCCCTTTTTGACCAAGGAGATCATCATGACACGTCCCCCGCGCCGGCCCGTCAATCCACTCGAAGCTGCCGAGGCGCTGTTCTCGCCGGCCAAGAAGGCTGCCCCGGCTCCAGCCGTCGAGCGGCGGGCGCCACCCAATGTCAAGGAACTCGTGTCGCTGAAGCTCGACAGCGACGTGATCGCCTATTTTCAGGAAGATGGCCCCGGCTGGCAGGATCGCATCAACGATACGCTCCGTGCGGCCATGAACGACAGGGATTGAACGACATGGCATGGTCACCGCGCTATGGCAGGTGACCTACCGCTTCCGGCCCGTATACCCAGTCTGCAACCGACGCTGCTCGACAGCCGCCGTCTGGCCGCCCGGGATATTTCGGCGCTTCGCTATATCCATCCGCGAACAGGTCCATGAAGATTGGCTGTATCGCAAAAGATCAGGCTTATTGGAGCATTCCCGCTTCGAGTGCGGCGGACAGAAACGTCTCACGTGCAGATGCGGCGTCTACCTGTCTGCGCAGCGCAGCCGAGCAGAATTCGGTTGCCGTCCTGTAGCGCTCGTTGCGCGCGCCAGGCCATTTGTTGGTAAGGTAGATCAAGGCCTCTGCGGGAGTTCGAATAATTTCCGGAGACCTTCGCCCGACCGTCACGATCACCGGCTCCGGCCAGTTCGGATCGCTCATCACCCGTTTTTTCATGCTTTTCCTCCGCTTGCAGATCAAACTTGCAGATCCGATAGTGACACGGCTTTCGCCGTCTATCTATTTGACCGCGCTTACTTCATTGGGAGTAGAGCGTCACGGCTTCGATCACCGATAGGCGCGGCAGCACCTTCCTTTTGTGCTGTCATGCACTATTTCATTTAAGAGAACCAACCGCACCGCAGTGAATGACCAGCCCTGAGGACAGCTCGAAGAAACCGGATGAACGTGCCCTCAGCGAGCCCGCGCCGATGACTGACACAGAGGCGGCACCAAAAGACGTGCCGGAAACGAGCGACCTTCACGAAGAAGGCTTGCATCCGGGCGAACCGCCAGACGATCAGAAAACGAGCGGTCATTCTGCCCCTGTCTTTGGGCAAAGCGGGCGCGCCGTCCGTGAGTTGCTGACCGCGCTCCGCCAGGATCTCGGAACGTCGTGGCGATCGGGCTCTCTCTGGATAAGGAACGCCGCCGCTACGGTTCGGGAGAAATACACAAGGCCGAAAAAGCGAGAACCCGACCCGACATCCAGGCCGGCAGCGGAACGCCTTTCAGGCCTCCGCAGTAAAGCCCTCTCCGCAATGGTCGCCTTGCGGCATTGGCGGCCAATTTCAAGGCAGAACCGGCAGTCAAGACGGTTGTCCTGGATAACCGTGGCTGCACTCGCATCATTTGCCTGCGTCCTCGTCATGGCGGGCGTTCTAGTATGGGCCTTGAAGGACGTGCCGTGGCGGGAGATCGCGGCAGGCACACTGAAGCCTGTCATCGTGCTTGAAACGGCGGATGGCGCGCCGCTTGTGCGGCAAGGCCCGTATCAGGGACCATATGCAGCTTACAATCAGTTTCCGCAGTCCCTCGTCGACGCTGTCCTGTCGATCGAGGACAGGCGATTTATGACCCACTACGGTGTCGATCCGCAGGGCATCGGCCGCGCATTCGTCAGGAATTTTCAGGCAGGCTCGGTGGTCCAGGGCGGCAGCACGATCACCCAGCAATTGATCAAGCTGCAATATCTGCAAAGCGATCGGACGCTGAAGCGGAAGATCCAGGAAGTGGTCATTGCGTTCTGGCTGGAATGGAAACTGGGCAAGCAGGAAATCCTGACCCGCTATCTGAATGCCGCCTATCTCGGTTCGGGTGCGACCGGAATGCCGGCCGCCGCACGGATTTACTTCAACAAAGACATCCGAGACCTCAACGTCTCGGAATCAGCGCTACTCGCGGGCCTCTTGAAGGCGCCGAGCCAGTTGAACCCGATCGACAATATCGAGGGCGCCCGCCAACGGACAGCGACTGTGCTCGCCGCGATGGTTGACAATGCCAAGCTGACGCCAGACGAAGCAGCCGCCGCCAGGGCGGAATTTGGCAAGCTCCGCCCGACGACGCCGACACCCCGTTCGGGAAGCTGGTTCGCCGACTGGATTTCGCCGCAGGCAAGCGAGATCGCAGGCGCCACCCCAGGCTCGACGACGGTACGCACAACCCTGGTCCCGCGTCTTCAGCGCATTGCCGAAAAGGTGATAACACAGGCTCTCGACGAAGACGGAAAGTCGCTTGGCGCCAGCCAGGCGGCGCTTGTGGCGATGACGCCAGAGGGCGCCGTCGTCGCCATGGTCGGCGGGCACGACTACAAGACGAGCCAGTTCAACCGCGCCGTCACGGCGATGCGGCAGCCCGGCTCCACGTTCAAACTTTTCGTCTATTACGCCGCCCTGAAGAAAGGACTGACCCTTTTTGACCGCGTCCTCGACGCACCAATCGAAATCGACGGGTGGTCGCCTGAAAATTCCGGCGGCGCTTACCGCGGCTGGGTCACATTGGCCGAAGCTTTCGCCCGTTCGCTGAACGCCGCAACGGTCGCCCTCGCCCAGGATGTCGGGCTCGACAACGTCGTCGCCGCAGCAAAGGAACTCGGCATCGACACGCCCCTGGCGCCGACCCCATCTCTGGCGCTCGGAACATCGGAGGTGAACCTGCTCGACCTCACCAGCGCCTATGCGTCGGTTCGCCTCGGCAAGGCGCCGGTCGAGCCATGGGGGATTGTTGATTTTCGAGCATCGGGGCAATCCCAGACTTTCAGGGTGGGCGAAAAGACAACGCCCTCCATCGATCTGTCGCCCTACGAGTCCGACCTGCTTGGCCTGCTGCAGCTCGTCATCGAACGCGGTACCGGCCGTGACGCAGATCCCGGCACATTCGCGGCCGGCAAGACGGGCACCAGCCAGAACAATCGCGATGCCTGGTTCGTCGGTTTCACCGAGCCCCTGGTCGTCGGCGTCTGGGTCGGGAATGATGACGACACGCCGATGAAAGGCGTGACGGGCGGCTCGCTTCCAGCCCGGATCTGGCGGGACTTCATCCGCGCGGCAATGGCCGAGCCCGCTCCCGGTTTCGACCTGAACAAGGGTCTGGCAACCGGCGAGCCGGGCGCGGCGCCCTCCTGCAATATCACCGCCTGCTCCCGCAGCTACCGCTCTTTCCGGGCCTCCGACTGCACCTATCAACCTTTTCGGGGTGAGCGCAGGCTTTGCGAAAGGTGAACGCTGGCATTCGGAGCGCGGGGCGGCGGCGCACCAGTTTCGAGTAAATTTCCGAAGCCAATGAAAGTATGAGATTTAACAAAAAACGACCGTTCTGTGATTGCTCGCCGAATGAAGCTTTGCTAGAGCAAGCCGCATTGCCTGGGCGGTATCATCACCGCCGTCATGGTGGGGCGTCGCCAAGCGGTAAGGCAACGGTTTTTGGTACCGTCATCCCTGGTTCGAATCCAGGCGCCCCAGCCAAGCTGTGTCGGTCCGTTCTGGACACATGGGTTACGGTTTACTCCAGAGACATAGGTAACACTTTCGTCCCGAACGGGTGATCTCGGTCGAGCACCCAGACGACGATTTACCGCGGCGTCGATCTGCCCGTATTCGTTCCCCCAACACTTTTGCCGTCGGAACGACGGAAGATAGCGGGCGTAGGCTTCACTACCGCTATTGGACGATCCATCGCCGATCTGATGAGCCGCGCCTGAATTGCGCTGCTAATTCCCATGTGCCCTTATGGCTAAACATTCCGCAGTTTCAGGATCATGGGGGCCCTGTGCGCTTCGATAGAACGATCATTGAGGACGTTTTATTATTGGTTCCGAAGAAATTCGGCGATTCCCGAGGTTATTTCCTGGAAACCTTTCGGAAAAGCCTTTTTGAATCGGAAGTAGGTCCTTTCACGTTCGTTCAGGATAACCGGTCTTACTCGGCAGAGGCGGGAACTGTCCGCGGTCTCCACTTTCAAATCCATCCTCGTGCACAAGGCAAGCTGGTCTCGTGTTCGAGCGGCGCATTCCTGGATGTGGCGGTTGATATCCGTGCCGGATCGCCGACTTATGGCAAGTTCGTCGCGGTGGAACTATCGGCCGAGAATGCCCTTCAGCTTTGGCTGCCGCCGGGTTTTGCACATGGGTTCTGCACCCTGGCGGCAGATACGGTCATCACCTACAAAGTGACCGACTATTACAGCGCGGAACACGAGCGTGGCCTGCTCTGGAACGATCCCGAGCTTGGGATCGAATGGCCCGTCGCGGCAGACAAGGCGATCCTGTCGGAAAAGGATCGGGGGCAGCCGACGCTCGCCGAGCTTCAGTCCAACTTCAGTTATGCCGTCAACGATCAATTCGGCAAACTCAGCCGCAGCGGTTGACGAGAGCTCTTGGGGGTAATTCAAGGCATGCGCGTGCTTGTGACCGGTGGGGCGGGTTTCATTGGATCGGCGGTCATCCGCCACCTCGTGCTCGAAAAGGGCTACGAGGTCCTGAACATCGATAAATTGACCTATGCCGGCACGCTGACGTCGCTGAGGTCGGTTGAAGGCAAGCCGTCCTATCGGTTCTTCAAGATAGACATATGCGATGCTGCGGCGGTGAGTTCCGCGATTTCGACATTCGGGCCAGACCGCGTGATGCATCTGGCCGCCGAAAGCCATGTCGACCGTTCCATCCTCGGCGCACGTCAATTCGTCGAAACCAATATTCTCGGCTCCTTCACCATGCTCGAATGTGCCCGGGAGTACTGGGCATCGCTTGAGCATCGGAAAAAGGAGGCTTTCCGCTTCCTGCACGTTTCGACGGATGAGGTCTACGGCTCGCTGGAGCGGGATGGGCTGTTCTCGGAAACCACACCCTACGATCCGAGTTCACCCTATTCTGCATCGAAGGCCGCATCGGACCATCTCGCCAAGGCATGGGCACGCACCTACGAGATGCCGGTCATCGTCTCCAACTGCTCGAACAATTACGGCCCCTTCCACTTTCCGGAAAAGCTGATCCCGCTGACGATCCTCAATGCGCTCGAAGGCAAATCTCTGCCGGTCTATGGGAGCGGCGCGAATATTCGCGACTGGCTTTACGTCGAGGATCATGCCCGGGCGCTGGATCTCATCGCCGAGCGCGGCAGGGTCGGCGAAACCTACAACGTCGGAGGCCGCAATGAGCGCAGCAATATCGACGTAGTAAAGCACATCTGCGCGATCCTCGACGATTTGCGGCCGGGCGGAGGCCGCCATGAAAATCTGGTCCGGTTCGTGACCGACAGGCCGGGGCATGATGCACGTTACGCGATCGACGCGAGCAAACTGGAAACGGAACTGGGCTGGAGGGCGCAGGAGAGCTTCGAGACCGGGATCGAAAAGACGGTGCGCTGGTATCTCGACAATGAATGGTGGTGGGCGCCGCTTCGCCAGGGATATGACGGCAGTCGCCTCGGGCTTCTCAAGGCCGGTGCTGGATGATGGGTAATCCCAAGCGATACGTGGTCACCGGACTCAAGGGACAGGTCGTTCAGTCTCTCCTCGAAAACACGAAAAAGCGAATCGATGTCGAAATCATTGCGCTTGGCCGCCCTGAACTCGATTTAGCGATGCCGGAGACCATTGCCGCAGCCGTCGAGGCCGCTCGCCCCGACCTGATCGTCTCCGCAGCCGCTTTTACTGGAGTCGACCAGGCCGAAATCGACAGGGAGGTGGCCTTTACCGTCAACGCAACAGGTCCTGCGGAACTGGCGCGCGTAGCGGCAGCACTCCAAGTGCCGATCGTCCACCTGTCCACAGACTATGTCTTCGACGGCAGCAAGTCCTCCCCCTATGTCGAATCCGATCCGGTCGCACCGCTTGGCGTCTATGGCCGCGACAAATTGGTAGGCGAGCGGAACGTGGCGGCCGCAACCGAAAACCATGCCATCCTCCGCACCGCCTGGGTCTACAGCCCGTTCAGCCGGAATTTCTTGCGCACCATGCTGAGGGTCGCCGAGGCAAGGGAAGAGGTGCAGGTCGTCGAGGATCAGATCGGAAACCCGACTTCGGCGATCGATATTGCCGATGCCATCATCGCCGTCGGGCAAAATCTGCTGGCTTCAAACGACCGTGCCCTGCGCGGCATCTTTCATATGGCCGGAACGGGCGCGGCGAGCTGGGCAGACTTCGCAGACGAGATTTTCAAAATTTCGGCGGCAAATGGCGGGCCTTCCGCAAGGGTCGTCCGCATCCCCACCAGCGCCTACCCGACACCCGCCCGGCGACCCGCCAATTCGCAACTGGACTGTTCAAGACTCTACAGGCGCCACGGCATCGTCATGCCCGATTGGCGGGGCTCGACGGGATATGTCGTCAGGCGCCTGCTGGAGCCGGCCGATCTTGAAAACAGAAAGTTCGGGAGGTGAAATGATGAAGGGGATTATTCTCGCCGGAGGCAGCGGCACGCGGCTACACCCGATGACCCAGGTGCTGTCCAAACAGTTGATGCCGATCTATGACAAACCGATGATCTATTATCCCCTGTCGACGCTGATGCTGGCGGGGATTCGCGACATCCTGATCATCTCGACCCCAAAGGATCTCCCGAATTTCCAGCTGCTGCTCGGCGACGGTTCCAAATGGGGCCTCTCGTTGTCTTATGCGGAACAACCCTCTCCTGACGGCCTTGCGCAGGCCTATATCATCGGGGCCGACTTCATCGGCTCCAGCTCGTCCTGCCTCGTCCTCGGCGACAACATCTTTTTCGGCCACGGCATTACCGACCTCTTCAAAAGCGCCATGGCGCGGGAAAGCGGCGCCACGGTTTTTGCCTACCATGTCAACGATCCGCAGCGTTACGGCGTGGTCGAGTTCGACAAGCAGATGAAGGCGGCTTCGATTGAAGAAAAGCCGGAACGCCCTCGTTCGAACTGGGCCGTTACCGGCCTCTATTTCTATGACAAGGACGTCGTCGACATTGCTGCCAACCTGAGACCTTCCGCCCGAGGCGAACTGGAGATCACCGACGTCAATCGGGCCTATCTCGATCGCGGCACGCTCCATGTCGAGATGATGGGACGCGGGTATGCCTGGCTCGACACAGGAACACCGGACAGCCTGTTGGAAGCGTCGGAATTCGTGTCGACGCTGGAACGCCGCCAGGGCGTCAAGATTTCCTGCCCCGAGGAGATTGCCTATCGCCTGAACTTCATCGACGCCGTTCAGCTCGAATGCCTCGCCAGGCAATATGGGAAGAGCGCCTATGGACGCTATCTGACGGGGCTTCTGGAGGCTCCCGAACCGCTGCAGGTCCACAAACCGCTTAGCCTGGTCGGGTAAGTTGAAGCGCTCTCGCGCCGATCAGCTTTTCGCCGGGATCTCCAGGCGCACGACGTTTGTTGATTTCTCCGTCGAAATCTGGGCCGCCTCCAGTGAAGCAGTCAGGTCTTCGATCTTGAACGGCTTGGCCACAACCGGGCACCCGACCTCCGTGCCAGCCTCAAGCTTGTCGCTGTAGCCGGTCATCAGAACAACCGGCAGGCGCGAGTTCTTCCGACGTATTTCTTCGGCAAGCTCGATGCCGGACATGCCCGGCATCATGATGTCGCTGATCACGGCCTCGATCTCCGGGTGACGTTCGAGAACCTCGATTGCCTCGCTGCCGCTTGTCGCCACGAAAATCGTGGAAACCAGTCCTTCCAAAGCCAGGCGCACCGATTCCAGCGATGATGGCGTGTCGTCCACTATCAAAAGCTGGCCAGGAAGATCTACCCCCGGCTTTGCGGGTTCGCGTGGAATGCGCTGTTCGCTTGAGCGGGGAAGCAGCAGCGTGAAGGCACTGCCATGGCCAACCACGCTCGACACTTTGACGGCACCGCCGCTCCCCTTCGCAAAGCTATGGACCTGGGTTAGCCCCAGGCCCGGGCCGCCATTCTTCTTCGTGGAGAAAAACGGCTCGAACACCCGCCCCAGATGCTCGGATGCGACGCCTGTTCCGGTATCTGCGATCGTCAAGGCAACAAATTGCCCTTGGAGGGTCGGATCTTCCACAGCGCCATCGAGGACGTTCCTTGCCGAAATCGTTACCTGACCGCCGCCGCCCATCGCCTCGCGCGCATTGGTCAGGAAATTGATCAGCGCGATCTCGAGGCCCGCGGGATCCACGTGAACGGGCCAGATGTCATCCGGAACGTTGATGTCCATGACAATCGTGTCGTCGACGGCTTGTCGCAGCAGCGGTCTCAATTCGGCAAGCTTGATGTCCAGCTCCACATGTCCGGCACCTTGGTTGGAGCGCCTGGAGAAAGACAGCAGTCGTTGGGTGATCGTCTTTCCCCTCGTCACTCCGTCACTCATGTGCGAAAGGAGCTGCGTCACCCGCTGCTCATCGTTCCGCCTCCTCCTGATGCCCTCGACGCCCGACTGAAACACCATGAGCAGGTTGTTGAAATCATGCGCTGCCTGGCCCGTCAGCTTTCCAAGCGCATCCATGCGCTGCCAGTTTGCCATGCTTTCGCGTTCGCGGTTCCTGGCCCGAATCTCCCTGTGAAAGAGAAAGGCAGCCGAGCCTGAGAGCAGCAGCGTAAAGCAGCTGGCTGCGGCGAGCAGCAAGGTCGCCTTACGCGCCAGCCTGTCATATTCGGCAACCGGCAGACCCACCCTCACCCGCCATGGGGTTTCCCCCAGCGCAACTTCGGCAACCCGCAACTCCTGCCCGTTCTTGAGCGTTGCCAGACCAAAATCCGTTCCGGAAAAGTTTGCGAACTCGCTTGCCGCGTTACCGGCGAGCGCAGGAGCGCCGGTGGAAGCGACAAGGCGGTCCTGACCATCGACGATCCAGGCCGCCCAGTTTTCCGGCAGCCCATTGGCGTAGAGGAGGTTTGTCACGATCGTCGGGCGGATGACGACCGACAGAATAGCTCGCAGCTTGTCATTCCTCTGGATCGGAACCCTTACGGCAAAGGCCGCCTGCCCCCGAGGCCCGATCGAAACATTGCCGATCACCGCGCCGCCCGTGCGAACCACGGCCTGATGGCTCTCGATGTCGACGACCTGTTTTTCAACCGAACCCTCCAGCGGCGGCAGCGACAGCACCACCTCGCCCTTTTCGTCCGATATCCGGATCTGCTCCCATTCAGGCACTCGCTCCCGCAGGCGTCGAGCGGTCTCGGCGAAAGCGGAACGGGGAATGGGCGGATCGAGACGGGGCGAATCCGCAACGACGGTCAGAAGCTGAATCTGGCTTTTAAGCTCGCGCTGAAGCGTGGCGGCCATGGCCGTCGCTTTGCTGCGAATGTCGGCGTCGAGCGCGTTCTGCTGCTCCTGAATGAAGAACCTGCCCATCACTGCGGCGAGAATGATAAGCGGGATGAGCGACGCAGTAACGAGAAGCAGCGCTGGCCGGGTTTGATTCAACTGATACTCCGATATCCGTTGTTCACGTTCCATCAAATAAGCCAGAGCCTGAAACTTGCAACGCCAATTTGGGCAGGAAGGTCAGCGCCGCGCCGGATGGCTGGAGAGATTGCATCGATCAGCGTCATGCAAATGACGATGTCAACGGTCGACCGTTCTTTCCTCCGCCTTTTCCACGCCACAACGACACGTTCTCCGTAAGATCGGATTCTCCAAT
This sequence comes from Neorhizobium sp. P1_A6, assembly GCF_056406795.1. Lineage (NCBI taxonomy): Bacteria > Pseudomonadati > Pseudomonadota > Alphaproteobacteria > Hyphomicrobiales > Rhizobiaceae > Neorhizobium > Neorhizobium sp. P1_A6. Next base: position 335,686 of record NZ_JBFTZM010000004.1, read on the forward strand.
GACCGGAGGCGAGCTGTCCCGCAACCGCAGGCTTGTGGACCTGCTCTTCCAACCAACCGGAGCGGAGCATATCCACTTTTCCGCCGCGACTCAGCGATCCGGCACCGGCGCGTTCAGCGTGCGGGCCATTAGCGCCACGCCGCCGGCCAAATAGACCGCAGCCCCGACCAGCAGCATGACAACGCCGCCGACCTGCTGATCCGCGGCCGCGTCGAGCGTAACGCCGAGGCAGGTCACGTCTCCTTCTCCATAAAGCGGGCGCGGCGAAAGTGCCAGCAGAGCGCCAAGCAGGGTCATATGCATGGATGTGAAAAGCAGGCCGAACGTGCCGGCAAGGCGCCGCTCCTCCCTTCCGGCCTGCCACCCGCCAAAGCAGGAGAGCCAAAGCGCCAGCCCTGCCCCGAAAAAGATTGCCTGCTCGAGTGCCGCGAAAGCAATCGAGCTTTCGGAAAGCGCCCGAAGCGCCGGGATATGCCAGACCCAGACCGCGAAAAGCTCGATGACAGAGGCAAGCAGCGGAGTGAACCACGGCCGGCCGGCGGTAAAATCCCGCTCCGTCCCCGATATTCCGACAGCAACCAGCGGCGCGGCGCCCGCCACCACTCCCATATGCGCAATCATGTGGACGGAAAAGGAATTGCGGTCGGCAAAGGGCAGAAACATGCCCCACAGCAACAGCAGCAGGACGAAGCCGGTTGTGAGCGCCGCCTTTGTCATGGCTGACACTCGGCGATGAAGATCAGCGGGATCGACGCGAAAACCACGGCGACGAAGCTGAGGCCAGACAGCAGCAGTGTCGCAAAGCCTTGGAACAGGGTACGGGCATCGCGGGTCGGCTCGTCATGCGGCGGATCGGCCGCTCCGAAACCCCATTGCCGCCAGGCGAGATACCCCGACAGCACGATCATCGCCAGCGCCAGCACAGTCACGATGACAAGTGCGATCCGCACGCCGTCGAAAGTGAACGAGGATGGCAGCCGCTTGGCGCAGAACACCGCAACCGTGACGTAACAGGCGATGAAATGCAGCGCCCAGACGGTCGGCGCCGTAAATAGGGTCCAAAGCGTTTCGACTTCGCGCGGAATGATGCTTTTCATGATGCCACCATCGGGAAAAGGCCGATGACCGCGAAGGTGACGACGGCGGTAAAGGCCATGAAGTGCCAGTAGAGCGCGACGTTGCGGCTATCCTGGTCATATTCCGCGGTCATCCGTCCAGCGACGCTGCGGGCGAGGCAATAGGCCTGCATGATCGCGCCGACCACGCCGTGCGTCACCGTCCAGATTGCGACGATCCAGACGATGGCCGGATAGACATTCGCTGTCGGATCCATGCCATGCAGATAGGGACCGGCAAGGCCCGCAAGCGAGGCGGCGACCGAAACGGCGAAGGCTGCGGTGAGCGCCAACCGCGCATCCGGCCGGCCCTTGTCGTTGAGTTGACGCGCCAGCAACGTCAGGCCCCAGGCGATGACGTAGAGCACCAGCGCCGCCATCGGCCACAGGACGCCGGGTCCATTGGCGACCGTGGTGAAGTTGTCATGGATGGTCCAGTAGAAGAAATAACCGAAAATCAGGCTCGCGAACGCCGTGCCGTCGCCGACCATGGTGATGAACATCGCCCACCAGCCGACTGACGCCGGCCCGGAGACATAGATCGGCAATTTAAGGCCAAGCCCGACATCGATCTCCGACGCTTCGGGGATCGGCGCAGTCCCCTTCCACAGCCAGTGAATGATGGCGATGAAGGTGATGATCGCGAAGACGATCGTCGTGATCCACAATTTGAAGGTCAGCGCGATGAACACGCCACCGAGCGCGATCGCCGCGATGATCGTCACGTAGGAAACGCCGCCGACCCTCAGGCACTGGATCGGCTTGGCATCCAGAACAGAGGTCACTAGGGTCTCGCGTTTGCCGGACTTCGCATCCGGCAGATAGAAGCGCCCGGCCTCGATATCAGCCTGCAGGTTCGGCTGATCCCAGAGCGGATAACGGCTGTTGATGATCGGCACCGAGCGCATGCCCCAGCTTTCCGATGGATCGTTGGTCCATTCGAGCGTCCCGGAATTCCAAGGGTTGAGATCGCGCCCTGCCGGTTGTTGTTTCGGGCGAAAGATGTCGATGACGAAGGCCGCGACACCGGCTGCGAAAACGAAGGCGCCGATCGTCGAGATGAAGTTGAACCAATCCCAGCCGATATCTTCCGGATAAGTGAAGACCCGCCGCGGCATGCCGCGCAGGCCGGAGAAGTGCATGGGGAAGAAGGCGACGTTGAAACCGGCAAACATCAGCCAGAAAGCGATCCTGCCCCAGGCATCGCTGAGCTTCTTACCCGTCACGAACGGAAAGTAGTAATAGATGCCGGCGACGACCGGAAACAGCATGCCGCCGATCAGCACGTAGTGCAGGTGCGCGACGACGAAATACGTGTCATGCGCCTGCCAGTCGAACGGTACGAGCGCCACCATGACACCCGTCAGTCCGCCGATCACGAAGATGATCAGCCCGCCGGCCCCGAACAGCATCGGCACCGAAAAGATCACCCGGCCGGCGAGCATGGTGGCTATGAACACGAAAATCTGCACGCCGGTCGGGATCGCCACCGCCTCCGATGCCGCCGAGAAAAAGGCAAGCGAGATCTGCGGCAGGCCGGTCGCGAACATATGGTGCACCCAGAGCCCGAAACTTAGGAAACCCGTACCGACGGCAGCCAGGACGATCCACGAATAACCAACGATCGGCCGCTGCGAGAAGGTCGGCACGATCATCGCCATCAAAGCGATTGCGGGCAGGAAGATGATGTAGACTTCCGGGTGGCCGAAGATCCAGAACAGGTGCTGCCAAAGCAGCGGATCGCCGCCTCGCCTCGCGTCGAAGAACGGCCAGTCGAACATCCGCTCCATCTCGAACAGGATGTCGCCCGCGATCAACGGCGGAAAGGCAAAAAGGATCATGCCCGCGACGATCAGCAGATACCAGGCGAACATCGGCATGATGTTGATACGCATGCCGGGCGCCCGGCATTTCATGATGCCGACGATGATCTCGACGGCTGCGGCAATCGACGCCACCTCGATGAAGGACAGGCCGAGCAGCCAGATATCCGCGCCGATGCCGGCATATTCGTCGTCGGTCGCAAGCGGCGGATACATGAACCAGCCGGCGTTCGGGGCGGCGTTGAAGAAGATCGAGCCGCAGACGAAGACGCCGCCGATGAGAAAACTCCAGAAGCCGAAGGCGGACAGCCGCGGGAACGGCAATTCGCGGGCGCCGAGCATCGACGGCAGCAGAAAGATCGCGACGGCTTCGAAGATCGGCACCGCGAACAGGAACATCATCACCGTGCCATGCAGCGTGAAGGCCTGGTTGAAGAGTTCGGCGGAGATGAGGTCGTTCTGCGGCACCGCCAGTTGCAGGCGCATCAGGAGCCCGAGCAGGCCGGCGAACAGCATGAAGGCAAAGGCGGTGACGCCGTACCAAAGGCCGATCTCGCTGTTGTTGACAGAGGTCCAGTAGCGGATGCCCTTCGGCGTCTCCCATACCTTGCGGAGCCGTTCCTCCTGCGCCGCCCTCTCCTCCGGCGAAAAATTGCCGAGCTCCATGGTCATCTGAGCCCCTTCAGGTAGGCGGCGATCCGATCGATCTCGGCCTCCGGCAGCATGCTGAAATGAGGCATGCGGGCCTCCGGCTTCACGGCATCGGGATCGCGCAGAAATCGCGCAATTTGATCCTTCTCGTTGGCCAGGGTTCCGGCTCCGGCCGAGCCACGCTCGCCGAAGGCGGTAAGATCGGGGCCTATCGCTCCCCGTGCCTCGGTGCCGGAAATGCCATGGCAGGCACCACAGCCATGTCTGAGGAACAGCTCCAACCCCTGTGCGTCACGGGTGCCGGAGGATGCCTGCCGCGCCTTGTACCAGTCCTCGTACGCTTCCGGTTCCATCGCATGGACGGTGAAAGCCATCAGCGCGTGACTGGCGCCGCAGAACTCTGCGCAGACGCCCCGATAGGTACCGGGCTTTTCCGCCTGCAATGTGAGGCGGTTCTCACGGCCGGGTATCATGTCCATCTTGCCGCCGAGCACGGGTATCCAGAAGGAATGGATAACGTCGGGCGATTTCAGCAGAAAGACGACGCGCTCTCCGGTCGGTACGCGCACTTCATTGGCCGTTTCGAAAACGACCGCGCCACCGTCATCGAGATAACGCACCCGCCACCAGAACTGCTCGCCGGTCACCTCGACGCGCCGCAGGCCGCGATCTTCTGCCTGGAACCAGGGCCGGACATTGGGCATCAGCCAGACGGCATAGGAAAGGAGGGCTGCAAGGATGACCGACGGCAAAACAGCCCCGCCCCAGAGGATGAGCTGCCCCGCGCCTTTTTCCGAATAGGTTCGACGCTTGCGCGCGGCATGGAACAGCAGCCCGACGACGCCCGCCCAGATCACCGCGCCGCCGATCAGCATGACGAAAAAGAGGGTTGCGACCGCGCTTGCCTCGCTGCCTGCCGGATCGAGTGCCGACTGGACGCCGGAACATGACGCCAAAAGCGGAAACAGAAGAAGGATGATCGTGGCTCGGATTGCCGGCCGATGGCCGCCCGAAATGCCGTCCCGGCCGATGTCTCGTCCTGATCGGATTGGCCGGCCAACGCCGGTCAAGCGGTCATCATCCATTCGACAAGCACCCATCGTGCCATTCGGCCGTCAGCCGGACATGGAGCCGCAACGCACGACCTGAGGCTTTGTTCCAGGAAAGAAGACCGGACCAAGATGTTTAAAAAAAGGTCGGCCTCCGAAGGGAAATCAGCACGCGCGAAGTAGCGACCGGTCGCCGCGCATCCGATCCCGTGAGCACTCGAAAATAGTGCCCGGATTGATCTCGATCACTGATGACGCTGCTGATGCGCGTAGTTTCACCTTTTAACCCAAAAGGGAGGTTACCATGCCGCTGAAATTGAAGTCAGGATTCTTGACATCCTCCGGACAGGAGGGTCGCCTGTTGATGGATACAGGGATCGGCGACCAAGTCGTCGTGGTTACCCACAATGCGCTTGAGGCCATCGCCGATCCCCCACGCGCCGATGAATTCAGGCTGCAGGAACATATCGAAGTCTTCAGCCGGATTGCGAGCGACAAGTTCGACGGAAAACAATTCGATCCGACCGGCCATATTCGCGTGACGTCCGAGGACGTCCGCACGTGGCGCAATATCGGCCGATAGATGTCGGATGCTCCAGGCCCAGCCAATATAGCACCTGAAGACGTGGAGGCTGCTCGGGCCACAGCAGGCTCCGGACGACGGCGAACCTGCAAGACAGCGCCGCGACCGGCCCCTTCCGGATACCTGTCATTCGCCCTGTGGTCTGAAGACGTCGAGCCATTGGAGTAGCCTCACGAAGCGCGGGCTCCCTTGTCCGCCTGATCGAGCAATGCAAGCAGGCCCTTCAGGATCTCTGTCGGGGGCGGCGGGCAGCCTGGAATATGAAGGTCCACCGGCACGACCTTCGAAACCCCGCCCATGACCGCATAGCTATCTGCGAAGCAGCCGCCGTCGCGGGCGCAACTGCCGAGCGCCACGACCCATTTGGGACCGGGCGTAGCGTTGTAGGTCCGTTCCAGCGCCTCGGCCATGTTCCGCGTCACCGGACCGGTGACCATCAGCACGTCGGCATGCCGCGGCGAGGCGACGAAGCGGATGCCGAAACGCTCGATATCGTAGAAGACGTTGCTCAGCGCGTGCATTTCCAATTCGCAGCCGTTGCAGGAGCCTGCGTCGACAGCGCGGATCGACAGGCTGCGGCCAAGCCGGCGACGGGCCGACCTGTCGACGGCCGTGGCAAGCTCCTCTATCGCCGCATCGGATTGTCGCGGGGCCGCTTCTGTGAGCGGCGGCCGGATCAGACTTTCGAAAAGGAGCCTGCGCATGGCTATCTGCCTCCGTTAGAGATCGTGGCCGGAATAGGAGCAGTTGAAGGATTTGTTGCAGAGCGGGAAATCGGCAACGATGTTCCCTTCGATGGCGGCTTCCAGCAACGGCCACTGGAACCACGAAGGATCGCGCAGATGGCACCGATCCACCCGGTTGCCGGCAAGCCTGAGCCAGACAAGGATGTCGCCGCGAAAACCTTCCACGACGGCCATGCCTTCGCGCACCTCCCCGTTGTCGGCTACGTCATGCCGTGTGGGGCCGGGCGGCAACTGGTCGAGAATCTGTTCGATGAGCGAGAGGCTCTGCTCGACCTCACGGATGCGGATCCAGATGCGCGCGTTGACGTCTCCTTGGTCGAGTACCGGCACATCGAAGCGGAGAACATCGTAGGGCGGATAGGGCAAAGCGCGCCGGACATCGAAGGCGCGCCCGGACGCACGCCCGACATAGCCCCCGGCGCCGTAAAGACGGGCGAGATCCGGCACGAGGATGCCTGTGCCCACCATCCGGTCCTGCAAAGATGCGGTATTGTCATAGAGATCCACCAGCGCCGGAAACTTTCTGCGGATCTCGGCAAGCAGCGTGCGCAGGCCCGCCGCACCGGCCTCGTCGAGATCGGCGGCGACGCCGCCGGGCACGATGCAGTCGCGCATCAGGCGATGGCCGAAAGCGGCATCGGCAACCCTCAGCACACGCTCACGCAGCGCGCCGCAATGGGCGAGCATCAGCGGGAAGGCGGCGTCGTTGCAGATGGCGCCGATATCGCCGAGATGGTTGGCGAGCCGTTCCAACTCCGCCATCAGCGCCCGGAGCCAGACTGCGCGCGGCGGGATGTCGAGCCCGAGCGCTGCCTCGGCCGCCCGCGAGAAGGCATAGGCATAGGCGACAGTGCTGTCGCCGGAGGTCCGGCCGGCAAGCTGGAGTGCCCTGCCGAGATCGGCCCCCGTCATCAGACCTTCGATGCCCTTATGGACATAACCGAGGCGCTCTTCGAGGCGGACGACCGTCTCGCCGTTGGCCGTGAAGCGGAAATGTCCCGGCTCGATGATGCCCGCATGCACCGGACCGACCGGGATCCGGTGCAGGCTTTCGCCTTCCGCCGGCAGGAATTCGTAAGGCACAGCTTCCGCAGGCCTGATGGCCTTCTCACCCAGCGGAAAGCGCAGGGTCCAGCGGCCATGGTCGAGCCACGGCCGGCTGTCGGGCAGGCCCTCCGGTTCAAGGCCGGTCAGGTCCCGGAGCGCTCGCTCCAGCCGAAGAGCGGGAGGATGACGGCGAGCCACCGAAGGATAGTAGCCTTCAAGCCCTTCCAGGCTGATGACGCCGACGGTGCCGTCGGCCTCGTCGAACACCGCCATGTGCACGGCATCCGCTTCTCCCCAGAGCCCGAGCAATGTCCTTTGCCTGTCTGCAAGGGTCTCGGTTACCGCAATCCAGCCCGCAGCATTGGCGACCGCGCGCGGCCATGGACGATGGTGCCCGACCAGACGGCTCTCCGGGGCGGTGGCGATCAAGGCCGGCATGACAAACAGTCCTTCATCGGAGCAGGTTGGCGATATGCTGGAACCAGGCGACCAGCGGCGGCGGCAGATAGATGCCGGCGATCAGGACCAGCACGAGATGCGAATACATCGGCAGATAAGAGGCATCGGCTGGTTTCCGGCTGCCGCGCGGCTGGCCAAAGGCGACGCCCGTCAGCCGCAGCAACAAGGCCCCGAACGCCACCAGCAGCCCGAACACCAACGGCACGGCCAGCAGGGGATGTCGCGCGAAGGTGGAGCTGACAAGCAGAAACTCGCTCATGAAGACGCCCATGGGTGGCAGGCCGGCAATGGCTGCAACGCTGATCACCAGACCCCAGCCGAGGACCGGATGGGTTTCGGTGAGGCCGCGGATGGCCGAAAGCCGCTGGGTTCCCTTGATCTGGGAGATGTGGCCGACGGCGAAGAAGATCGCCGATTTGGTCAGCGAATGCATGACCATATGCAGCAGCCCGGCGAAATTGGCGAGCGGGCCGCCGAGGCCGAAGGCGAAAACGATGATGCCCATATGCTCGATCGAGGAATAGGCGAACATACGCTTAATATCGCGGCGCCGGTAAAGCATGAACGCCGCGAAGATCAGCGACGCCAGCCCCATGGTCATCATCAGCGGCCCGGGGCTGATCGCTTCCGGACTGGCGGCGAGCAGGATCTTGAAGCGCAGCACGGCATAAAGCGCGACATTCAGGAGCAGTCCCGACAGCACGGCGGAAATTGGCGTCGGCCCCTCGGCATGCGCGTCCGGCAGCCAGGCATGCAGCGGCGCGAGGCCGACCTTGGTGCCGTAACCGAGCAGCAGAAAGATGAAGGCGACGTTGAGCAGCGCCGGGTCGAAGTCAGCAACCCGCTCGACGAGAAGGGTCCAGACCATGGCGTCGTACCCTTCTCCGACCACCGGCTGTGCTGCCAGATAGACGAGAATAGTGCCGAACAGCGCGAAGGCGATACCGACGCTGCCCAGAATGAAGTATTTCCAGGCCGCTTCCAGCGCCTCATGGGTGCGATAGATGCCGACCATCAGCACGGTGGTCAGCGTCGCCAGTTCCACGGCCACCCACATCAGGCCGATATTGTTCGAGACGAACGCCAGGTTCATGCCGAACATCATGATCTGATACATGGCGTGGTAGAAGCGCAGGTTCGCCGGCGTCAGCCGGCCGGTCTCCAGTTCGTGGGCGATATAGCTGGCGCTGAACAGGCTGGTCGTGAAGCCGACGAAGGTGTTGAGAACGATAAAGACGATGTTGAGGTCGTCGACCAGCAGGTACCGACCCGGCTCCGGCCGCTCGGTGACGAACAGGCAAAGGGCGGCGACGAGCGTCAGCAGGCTGGCCGCCACGTTGACGCGCGCCGTCACCTTGTAGCCAGGCATGAGAGCGAGCAGCGCCGCCGCGACGACCGGGATCGCCAAAATGGCCGCGACCGCATCGAAGGTGAAGAGGGAGGATGCGTTCATTTCCGCCGCCTTCCCCTGACGTCGTCGAGCGCCCTGACGTCGACGGTGTCGAACCGCTCGCGGATCCGGAACAGGAAGACGCCGATGACGATGAAGGCGATCAGGATCGAGAAGGCGACGCTGATCTCCACCACCAGCGGCATGCCCTTGGCGCCGGTCGCGGCGAGCACCAGTCCGTTTTCGAGCGACATGAAGCCGACGACCTGGCTGACGGCATTGCGCCGCGTCACCATGATCAGCAGCCCGAGCAGCAGGACGGAGAGCGCGAAGGCGAGGTCCTCGCGGGTCAGCGGGTCGGCTTCGGGCGTCACCCGCAGCATCACCACGATCGACAGCGCCACGAGGCCGATGCCGGCCAGCATGGTGAGGCCTATGCCAACCACTGTCTCGATCTCCCGGTGGATGCCGAGCTTGCGGATCATATGATGGAGCGCGACCGGGATGACGACGACCTTAAAGACGAGCGCGATCGCCGCCGTGACATAGAGATGCGGGGCGCCTTGGATGAAGGCCTGCCAGGCGACCGAAAGGGTGAGCAGCAGCGAATGCAGGGCGAACACGTTGAGCAGCGCATAGAGCCGGTCCTGGTAGAGCATCATCATGCTGACCAGGACGAGGCCGCCAGCGAGCATGTGGGCGATGTCGAAATAGACCGGTCCCTGCATCACAGGCTCCTCGATACGAATCTGAGCAGCGTGGCAAGCAGGCCGAGCATCAGCGCTGCGCCGAGGAACTGCGGCACCCGGAAGACTCGCATCTTGGCCGTCGCAGTCTCGAACAGCGCAAGCATCGCGCCGCCGGCCGCAAGCTTGACGACGTAGGATGCAAAGCCGACGAGGTAGGCCGGATACCCCGCCTCCGGGCCCTTGATGTTCCAGGGCACGAAGATGCAGACGATCATGGAGAGATAGAGCAGCAGCTTGAGCATGGCCGCGAGCTCGATCATCGCCAGATGCCGGCCGGAATATTCGAGCACCATGGCCTCGTGCACCATGGTGAGTTCGAGGTGGGTCGCCGGATTGTCAATCGGGATGCGCGCGTTCTCGGCGATCGCGACCATGATGATGGCGATCAGCGCCACGGCCAGCGAAACGCGCAATCCCACCTGCGGGGACGTCATGAAGGCGGCGATCGTCGAAAGCTGGGTGGAACCGGCAATAAGCGCCACCGCGAAGATGATCAGCAGCATCGCCGGTTCGGCGAGCGTGGCGATCAGCATTTCGCGGCTCGATCCTATCCCGCCGAAACTGGTGCCGACATCCATGCCCGCGAGCGCCAGGAAAAAACGGGCGCTGCCGAGCAGGCCGACGATGGCGATCAGATCGACCGTCCAGCTGAAAATGAGGCCTGTCGCGAAGGTGGGAATAACCGAGGCTGCAACCCAGGTCGCCGCGAAGATAAGGTAGGGCGCCATCCTGAACAGCCAGGATGCGTTTTCCGCCACCACCGCCTCCTTGCGCAGAAGTCTCGACAGGTCGCGATAGGGCTGAATGACCGATGCTCCCCGCCGGCGCAGGAGCCGCGCCTTCGCCTTGCGGACGAAGCCGGTCAGCAGCGGCGCAAGCGCCACGACGAACGCCATCTGGACGATCTGGACGAGAAGGTCGTGGATCAGGACCATAACGCCAGCACCAGAAGCAGGAGGACGAGCGCGAGGAAGACGAGGCTCAGATAGCGCCGGATGGTGAGGAATTGCAGATAGTTGAGCTTCTCGGCCACGTAACCCACGGCGCCGGCGATCGGCAGATAGAGACCTTCCCAGACGAGATCATGGGTTTCCAATGCAAAGCGTGCCGGGCTCAGCGTACCGGGCGGAGGCATGTCGACCCGCTCGCGGGCGCGGAAGACCAGCGTCCCGAAGACCCGCCGGACCGGTTGGGCGAAGCTGCCGGCCGAATATTGCATCGTGGCGTCGATCTGCGGAAAGCCGCAGTCCCAGGCCGGCGCCCGGCGAAGGGCACGCGAAGCGAAACGGTGGACGAGACCGGCGGCGAGCCAGGCCGAGAACCCGATGAACAGGAACACGAGCAGGCCGTTATAGGAACTGCGGCTTTCCGTGACCGGCACGATCGACAGCCACGGCATGTCGGTTTGTACCGGCATCCGGCCGCCGACGAGAAGCTGCGTGACCGGCGCGAGGGCGTCGATGACGATCCCGGGCAGGATGCCGGCCAGCAGGCACAGAGCTGCCAGAATGGACATGGCCGCCAGCGAGAAGCGGTCCGCTTCCGAGGCATTCGCGGCCGGGTCGGTTCTCGGCCGACCGAGGAAAGCGATGCCGAACGCCCTGACGAAACAGGCCGCCGCCAGCGCCGCCGACAGGGCCAGCAATCCGCCGACGGCCGGCACGAGAATGGTCAGCGCCCATTGGGGCAGGTCGGGGCTTTGCAGGATCGCCTGGAAGGCCAGCCATTCCGACGCAAAGCCGTTGAACGGCGGCAGCGCCGAAATCGCCATGCAGCCGACCAGGAAAGTAAAGGCGGTGACCGGCATGCGATGGATCAGGCCGCCCAGCTTTTCCATGTCGCGCTCGCCCGTCCGGGTCAGGACGGCACCGGCGCCGAAGAAGAGGAGGCTCTTGAAGAAGGAATGGTTGAGGACGTGGAAGAGCGCGGCGGTCATGGCAAGCGCCGCCGCCAGTTCCATGCCGGCGTCCTTGAACGCGAGCGCCAGTCCGAGGCCGACGAAGACCACGCCGATATTCTCGATCGTGCTGTAGGCGAGCATGCGCTTGAGATCCCGCTCCATCAGGGCATGCAGGATGCCGAGCACGGCGGTGCCGCTGCCGATCAGCAGGACGAGGAGGCCCGACCACCAGGCCGGCGTGCCGACGAGGTCGAAGAGGACGCGGATGAAGCAGTAGACGGCAACCTTGGTCATGACGCCGCTCATCAAGGCCGAGACATGGCTGGGTGCGGCCGGATGTGCCAGCGGCAACCAGACATGCAGAGGCACAAGACCGGCCTTCGAACCGGCGCCGACCAGCAGCAGGACAAGGACGAGGCCGGTCGCGAGTGGAGTGTGGTCCATGCCCCGCATGGCGGCGAAGCCATAGGCGCCGTCAGGCCCGGCCATGAGGCCGAAGGCGAGCAGCAGGGCGAGTGTACCGAAGCTCGCCATGACGATGTAGAGATAGCCCGCCCGGCGGTTTTCGGCGTCGCGGTGATGCGCCATCACCAGCGCCCACGAGGCCAGTGACATGAATTCCCAGGACAGCAGGAACGTGAATGCGTCGTCCGCCAGGATCACAAGGTTCATGCCGGCAAGGAACGCGGGGAAGAAAGGCAGGACCCTGTGGGGCGCATGTTCGTGACGTCCGTAGCCGAGGCCGTAGAGACTGGCGAAGGCACCACCCAGATCGACGACGAGAAGAAAGAAGGCGGCCAGCGGGTCGAGCCTGAAATGCGCCCCGAGCCAGGGCAGGCTGAAGGGAAGCATGAGGATCGGAACCTCGGCGGGCGGCGAGACGAGTTGCACCAACGCGGTTGCAAAGGCGACAGCCGCAATGGAAAGGCTCAGTCCGTAGATGACAGGCGTTGCCTGCTTCGATCGGGCCATGAAAACGGCGAGCGCCGCTGTCGCCAGAAGCGCGGCAACGCATAGCAGCATGACAAGTACCGACGTCATGGGCGCCTCCTCGCTCCATGCGTGCGTCCGGATGGTTCCGGCTTCTCGTTTCCGGAAGGTCCCGCTCTGGCCTTCAGCCGGACCCCCCGCCCCCCATTTTCGCTGGCCGCCCCCTCGCCGATCAGCTCGATCCCGGCTCTGTCGAGCGCCGCCAGCAGGCGCATCAGGGAATCGACGTTTCCCCGCACCACGTCGGCGCTCGCTTCCATGCGCTGGATCGTCGGCACCGAAATCCCTGCCAGCTCCGCCAGCTTCCGCTGGTCGATGCCGAGAAGAGCCCTCGCGGCGCGCATCTGAGCAGCAGTAATCACGATTCAACCATCGCTTTTATTATGCAGACCCGGATATTCGATGTTTATAATATACCTACTGATGTCTCAGATCAATATTTCGATGGGTGACGACGCATCTTTGAGGGTTGACCGGTTATGTGCCCCGTCAGGCAGACGACGACATGATCTGGGATAAATCGACCTGGAGCAGAGGACATTGCAAACCATAGACAACCCGTTCGGCACGAGGTTGTCACCCATGTCTTAGGTACGTTTTGTTACCTATGTCTCCGGTCAGACAGACAGAGAATTGGTGGGCCCGGAGGGACTCGAACCCCCAACCAAGCGGTTATGAGCCGCCGGCTCTAACCATTGAGCTACAGGCCCGCCGATCCGGCAGAAGTGGGGCGCAATGGTCCGCCCTCACCCGGAGGTTCGCTCTAACGTAATTCATCGGAAGCCACAAGCCGTTGCCGCAATAGCTTCACAATCAACCGGCAGGTAGGCTCGTCTGGCGCGAATATGCCGAGCCGATTCCCGGTTGGATTTGTTCGCGGGGTAGATGCAACATGACGGGCGGGTCGAGGGAGAAACGTCCCTTCCGCCCGGACAGATCGGGGAGAACATCCATGCGCGCTGCGCTTTCGTCGTCACGTATCGTCCTTGCAGCCACATTTGCCGGTGCGATCGCCATTTCTTCTGCGGGTCAGGGTTTTGCCCAGGATGTCCGTCCCCGCGAACCGGTCATCAATGTGCTCGGCGAAGGCCAGGCCTCCGTGGCGCCCGACATGGCCATCCTGACGCTTGCGGTGGTTCGCAATGGCCAGACTGCGCAGGCCGCGCTTTCGGCCAGCAGCGCCGCCATGAAGGATGTGCTGTCGGCGCTGAAAAGCGACGGCATCGCCGATCGCGATATCCAGACCAGCAATCTCTCGATCTACCCGCAATACCGCCAGCCCGAGGCGAAGAACGGCGTCATGCAGCCGCCGCAGGTCATCGGTTATGAGGTCTCCAACACCTTGACCCTCAAGGTCCGCGATCTCGAGAAGCTCGGCGGCCTGATCGACCGTTCGGTGAAGCTCGGCGTCAACCAGGGCGGTCAGATCACCTTCACCAACGACAAGCCGGACGACACGATGACGGAGGCCCGCAAGAAGGCGGTCGCTGAGGCGCTTGCCAAGGCAAAGACGCTGACGGAAGCGGCCGGCGTCAAGCTTGGACGGATCCTGGAAATTAGCGAGAATTCCATGCGCCCCGCACCCCAGCCGATGATGCGCATGGCGATGGCCAAGGACATGGCCGCCGAGGCAGTTCCGGTCGCCGGCGGCGAAAACACCTATACGGTGACCGTCAACGTCACCTTTGCCCTCGAGCAATAATGACGGGTTGTCGAACAGAGCCGGACGCCCTTCCCAATGGCGCCCGCCCCCGTCCGGCAGATAAGGCGAAAAATAAAACGCCCCCACCAGATCGTCAGACCTGGTGGGGGCGCTTGTCCTCCGTCAACGGGCGATGGAGACGGAAGGGCTCTTTGGGTTAAAGCCTAGCGGCGGATGACCGGGCAGCCGCGCTCGTTGGCGAACAGGATGCGCTCCGGACCCCGATAACCGAAGCCGGCGACGACCACGACGCGGCGGCCGGCATCCACGACGCGGGCGCGGCGCAGGCCCATGCGGCTTGCCTTTTCTTCTGCCAGCCCCGGAGCGCAACCGCGCGGACCGCGATCCGGACGCCAGTCGCGATCGCCACCACGATCCGGGCGCCAATCGCGGTCACGGTCGCGATACTGCACCTGGATGGCGAAGTCCGGGCCGGCGGCAGCAGCCACCCGGGCCGTTGCGGAAAAGCCGGTGAAGGCGATGAGAGCGGCCGCGCCGGCTTTGACAATCATGCTGGTCATAAAATAGTTCTCCGAAATCCGGGCCGGGTTTCGCGGCCCCCAAGGTAATTGTTCTCGCCTTCCCCAGCGATTGGCGCGACCCTAGCCCAAGGGGTCTGAACAACATCCTAACCGGTCATTCAGCCGGTATTCATATCCTGCTTAAAGCCGGAATCATGGTGAAAGATGCAGCACGACCTGGCGGACATGCGGCTGGTCGCGATGCTCGAAGAGGTAGATGCCCTGCCAGGTGCCAAGCATCAACCGGCCGTCCTGGACGGGAATGCCGAGCGAAGTGGCGGTCAACGCCGCCTTGATATGCGCCGGCATGTCGTCTGGCCCTTCGGTCGTGTGGGTGACCCAGCGCATTTGGGGATCGGTGGTCGGCGGCACCAGGCGGGAGAAGAAGGTCTTCAGGTCGCGACGGACATCCGGATCGGCATTTTCCTGAATGATCAGGGAGCAGGACGTATGACGCACGAACACCGTAAGCAGCCCCTCGCCCACCTGCATGCGGCGCAAAAAGTCCTGCGCCGCGTCGGTGAATTCGTAGAGCCCCTGGCCGCTTGTGGAGATCGAAATCACGGTCTGGGACATGGAGGGATCCTTTATCGGCGAAGGCGCCAGCAGCAGAAATAGAAGCGCCGACAGTGAGACGGCACTCCTATCACCGGCGGTCTACAATGTCAGGAAGGGCTCGAAGCCACCGAAGATCATCCGTTTGCCGTCGAAGACCTGCGTCCACTCGTTTCCGGAGAACCGCTCGTCCTTCATCACCCTGGCATTGATCTCGTCCCGGCGGGCCCGGCTTTCATAGGTGATCCAGGAGAAGATGACCGTCTCGTCCTCCTTGGCCTGCACCGCCCGCGGAAACGAGGTGAGTTCCCCATAAGGCACGTCGTCGGCTAAGCATTCCACATAGGACAACGCGCCGTTTTCCATCCACACGGCGCCGGCTACGCGCGCCATGTCCTTGTAGCGTTCGAGATTGGCCTTGGGCACGGCAAGAATAAACCCGTCGACATAAGGCATGGTTTTCCTCCTTGGTTGGGTCACACCCCAAGGACGTGGGAATAACAGCGTAGTCGACAAGGGCAGAGGATTTTTCTTCACCCTTCAGGTTTTCTCCCGCACAAGCTCCGAAGGGCGGCAAGCGCGCGCTCGACCGCCCATCCGCCTGTCAGAACTGACCTGCTTCAGGCGCGCCAAGCTCCTCGATGGAATCGACCCGGTCCGGATAGAAGGCGACATGTTCCTTGATCCCGGAGACGGCTTCGTAAGGGTTTTCGTAGGACCAGATGGCATTCTTCGAACGTTCGCCGCCAGCCGGAATGCTGAAATAGGAAGCCTCTCCCTTATACGGGCAATAGCTCTGGTGGTCGGCCCGCTCAAGGAGCGACATATCCACATCTTTCCGCGGGATATAGTGGACCGGCGGATAGGAGGACTCGCGCAAGGTCAGCGAATTGACGCTGTCGGCGATCACCCTGCCGCCGAGCTTCACGACCACCCGCGAGGGGTTATGCTCGACGGTGATCGGGTGATCCGGCCCTGGAATTTTCTGTGCCCTGACATTCATGGTTCGTCCTTTCGGGTTCGACGCATGTGTTCGATATAGGGCGCCCCAAACCGCCGCCCAAGCGGCCGAAGCGGAATGCTCCGGCCATCGACGGCGAACAATCGCCGCGTCGCCCGTCAGAACGTGGTGATCACGCTGATGCCCGGCGTTTCGGATCTGTCCAACGTCATCAGGCCGGGCACTGCCTCTTCCAGGCTGATCCGCTTGGCGATCAGCTGCTGCGGCTTCATCTTGCCAGCCTTCAGCATGGCGAGCATCGCGTCGTAACGCCAGGCCTGCATGCCGTGGCTGCCATAGATTTCCAACTCGTGGCCGATCACCTGCGCCATCGGGATCGAGGGCGTGGCGTGCTCGCCGAGCATCAGCCCGACCTGCACATGCCTGCCGCGGCGGCGGAGATTCTTGATCGAATTGAAGCAGGTGACGGGATGGCCGAGCGCGTCGATCGACACATGCGCGCCACCCCCGGTGATCTCGCGAACCGCCTCAACGACATCGGCGACCGTGCTCGCATTGATGGTTGCGACCGCACCGCATTGGCGGGCGAACGCCAGCTTGTCTTCGGAAAGATCGATGCCGATCGCGTTCGCTCCAAGCGCCGTGGCGATCATGATCGCCGACAGGCCGACGCCGCCGCAGCCATGCACCGCGACCCAGTCGCCAGGCCCGGTGCGGGCCTGGTCGGCAACCGCCCGGAAGGAGGTGGCGAACCGGCAGCCGAGGCTCGCCGCCGTCGCATCGTCGATTTCTTCGGGCAGGTGCACGAGATTGGTGTCGGCATAGTCGATCGCCACATATTCGGCGAACGAGCCCCAATGGGTAAAGCCCGGCTGGAACTGGTTGGGGCAGACCTGCTGGTTGCCGGAATGGCATTCCGAACAATGGCCGCAGCCGGACACGAACGGCACCGTCACCCGATCGCCGATCTTGAAGCGCATGACGCCCTTGCCGGTCGCCACCACCTTGCCGGCCAGCTCATGGCCCGGCACATGCGGCAGCTTTATATCCGGATCATGCCCCATCCAGCCATGCCAGTCGCTGCGGCAGAGCCCGCTCGCGCCGACCTTGACCACGACACCGTCAAATGTCGGCTCCGGATCGGGAACATTGCGGATTTCCGGCGCCTTTTCAAAGGCATCGTAGAACATGGCTTTCATGGCAGGCCTCATCTTGAATGTGGCCGCAGCATAGTCGACGCGGCTTGCGGGTCAATCAACCCAAGCGGCGCCTTTTGCGATACCTGCGTCGACTACGTCACGACTAGGCGTGCGGAGGAGACTTCTTACAATTCTGGAAAGCCACGCTTGCGCCACTCACTTTGCGGCACTGGCGCACCGATATCGAATGCAAAGGACACGATCTTGGTTGCGTTGTCGTCGACCTCGCAGCGGAAACTCAGGTCGTACCACTGCGCATTGGCCCGGAATGCGCCCCGCCTGACTTCGAGGACAGTGCCGCTCGGTAGACGATAGGCCGGCAGCATTTCCGGTCTGTAGGATTGAGCGGAATGTCGCAGCTGCTCGCGAAGTTCCGTCGCGCAGAGCTGGCCGGCGCGCACCCCTCGCGGCACATCGCCCATCGCCGTCGTGGCAATAGCATCGCCCGTTTCGCTCTGCGAAAACAGCGTCTTCGCCTCGGTCAGTTCGACCGGCTTGCCGGGGGTCGGCGTCTTGGACGGGTCGCTCTTGGGCGACGCGGTTGGCGGCGCCGTCACGATCTCGGTCTTGGTCGCATCCGGCGAGGTGCCGGCAATGGGACCGTTCTGCAATCCGTTGGCTGCCGCAATGCCGACCTCAGGCAGATGGATATCGTCCGGCACCGGATTGGCCGGTGGTGCCTCCACGACGGTAGGCGCTTCCTTCGCCTGCTTTACCGGTTCGACGGATTTCGCTTCCGCCTTGCTCTCGGCAGGCGGGTTGGTCGTTTCCTTCGATGCATTACCGGTCAGAGACTTCTTCGGCCCAGCATCCTTCTCACCGAATTCAACGACGGGGCGCAGAATCGGCAAAGGCCGCGCCTTGGCCTCCTTGGCGGACGGCGGGGGCTCGGCGGGCTTTTCCTCAGGCGCCGGCGGAGGCGGCGGTGGCTCCTGCTTTTTCGCCTCCTCCTGCTTTGGCGGCGGGGGCGGCGGGGGTGGAGGCTCCGCCTTCTTAGCCTCTTCCTGTTTTGCAGGTTCCGGAGGTTTCTTCTCCTCCGGTTTCGCCTCCTCGGCCTTCTTTTCCTCGGGCTTCTTCTTCTCTTCCGGTTTCTTCTCGGGCTCTTCCGGCGGAGGCACGATTTCGACCTGGACGGTCTCCTCCTTCTGCGGCTCGGAGGAATCGGCCGGCAGGTGCAAGAACAGGGCCGCCACGAAAACGACATGCACCAGGATGGAGGCAGGAATGCCCCATCTTATGTCGCCGCGCGGCTTTCCAGATAAATCCGTCATGGCAGCGGATGTAAGATGGAAAGCCGGCCGGATCGAGTCCCCGAGCGATCAAAACAGCGCAAAATCCAGCTTTCCGGGAGCGAGTTGCGCCGCCGCCCCTCTCCCCATGGGATTTGGAAGGAATTTGCCGTTGCAAATAAACCGACCATACGGTATGTTTAACTCATGTCGAAAGCTCACAGACGCGAAAAACAGCCCGAACAAGTGCGGCGATCTCTTCTGGATCATGCCGCCCGATGCGCCGTGGACGAAGGTCTCGGCAGCCTGACCCTGCAGGCGGTCGCCGACGCTGCCTCCGTCACCAAGGGTGGGTTGCTGCACCATTTCCCGAGCAAACAGGCGCTGATCGAAGCCGTCTTCGAAGACCTGCTCGGCAAGCTCGATATGGAGATCGACCGGCTGATGAGCGAGGATGAAATCGGCCGGGGCCGGTTCACGCGCGCCTATGTCGACGCCTTTTTCCRGGTGACCCGCGACGGACCTGAAAGCCCCTGGGCTGCGCTGTCGATCTCCTGCATGACCGACGCGCGGC
Source organism: Neorhizobium sp. P1_A6 (assembly GCF_056406795.1). Lineage (NCBI taxonomy): Bacteria > Pseudomonadati > Pseudomonadota > Alphaproteobacteria > Hyphomicrobiales > Rhizobiaceae > Neorhizobium > Neorhizobium sp. P1_A6. Next base: position 354,929 of record NZ_JBFTZM010000004.1, read on the forward strand.
TCAGGCAAATCTGGTCGGAATGGATGCGCGATCGGCTCGCGCAACATGCGCAGACCGACAGTCATCCGGCCTTCAAACTCGCGCGCTACGCGGCCGACGGTATCTGGCTTGCCAATCTTATGGAGGCGGACGGTTTACCGGCAAAAGAACTCGCCGAACTCCGCGACCAGCTGCATAACCTCACGAAACAAGAGTAACGAAAATGAACCCGGCAATCCTCACCTACGGCTCGCTCGCCGGCGCAATCGTGCTGGAAGTCATCGGCACGACCTTCCTGCAGCAGAGCCAGCAGTTCACCCGCGCATTGCCGACCATCCTGATGGGGATGTGTTATGCGACTGCCTTCTATCTCCTGTCGATCGCATTGCGCACCCTGCCGGTCGGCATCGCCTACGCGATCTGGAGCGGCCTCGGCATCGTGCTGATCTCGGCCGTCGGCCTGATCCTGTTCCGCCAGACCCTCGACACCGCCGCCATCATCGGCCTCGGCCTGATCATCTCCGGCGTCGTGGTGGTCAACGTGTTTTCCGGTTCGGTCGGGCATTGATTGCGGAAATGGCGCTTCAGACGTATATTTGCAGAGATTGATCAGGAGATCACCATGACTGCGATCACTCTGGCGGAAGCGAAAGAAAAACTCGGCGAATTGATTGACCGCGTCGCCCAGGGCGAGACGGTTGAGATTACACGCGATGGTCAGCCTGTCGCGCAGCTTGCGCCTCCGCGGTTGAGAAAGCAGCCGATCGACTTCGAGATGCTCAAGGCGATCCGAGAGAAAATGCCTCCGCAAAGTGAAGACGCCGGAACATTCATGCGACGTTTCAGGGACGACGAGCGCTACTGATGTTCTACATCGATACATCAGCCCTGATTGCTTTGCTGGTGGGAGAGACATCCGTCGAAAGGGTGCTCGACTGGTTTGCGAAGAACGGAGACCGGCGAACTCTCGTCAGCGAGTGGACAATCACCGAGTTTTCGTCCGCACTCTCGGTGAAAGCGAGACRCGAACGAATGCCCCAGGAACTGCGGCAACTGGCACTGGCGGGATTCAATCGCATGGCCTCTCAATCCCTCGAAATACTCCCGATATTCTCTCGCCATTTCGTCGCGGCCGCGCGGCTCGCCGACGATATCGACGTTGGCCTCCGCTCGGGCGACGCACTGCATCTCGCCGTCGCAATGGAAGCCGGCGCGGAAATCATTACGCTGGACAAGCGGTTCGCTTCCGCGGCAAACGCCCTCGGCGGGCGCAGCATCCTCCTGTAACGGAAAAACCCGGCCTGCTCTCGCAAACCGGGTCTCTGATTTTCCAACCGCTGAAACCGCTCAGCTATCCAGGAAGCTCCGCAGCTTGCGGCTGCGGCTCGGATGCTTCAGCTTGCGCAACGCCTTCGCCTCGATCTGGCGGATACGTTCGCGGGTGACCGAGAACTGCTGGCCGACTTCTTCGAGCGTGTGGTCGGTGTTCATGCCGATGCCGAAGCGCATGCGCAGCACGCGTTCTTCACGCGGGGTCAGCGAGGCGAGAACACGGGTCGTCGTTTCGCGCAGGTTCGCCTGGATGGCGGCGTCGATCGGCAGAAGCGCGTTCTTGTCCTCGATGAAATCGCCGAGATGGCTATCCTCTTCGTCGCCCACGGGGGTTTCGAGCGAGATCGGCTCCTTGGCGATCTTCAGGACCTTGCGGACCTTTTCGAGCGGCATGGCGAGCTTTTCGGCCAGTTCTTCCGGGGTCGGCTCGCGGCCGATCTCGTGCAGCATCTGGCGCGATGTGCGGACGATCTTGTTGATCGTCTCGATCATGTGCACCGGAATGCGGATCGTGCGGGCCTGGTCGGCGATCGAACGGGTGATCGCCTGCCGGATCCACCACGTCGCATAGGTCGAGAACTTGTAACCGCGACGGTATTCGAACTTGTCGACCGCCTTCATCAGGCCGATATTGCCTTCCTGAATGAGGTCGAGGAACTGCAGACCGCGGTTCGTGTACTTCTTGGCGATCGAGATGACGAGGCGAAGGTTCGCTTCGACCATTTCCTTCTTGGCGATACGCGCTTCGCGCTCGCCCTTCTGCACCATCGAGACGATCCGGCGGAATTCGGCGATCGAGATGCCGGTTTCCGTCGCAAGGTTCTGGATCTCCTGGCGGATATCGCGGATCGTCGTGTTCTCGGCGCGCGCGAACTCCTTCCAGCCGCGGGCGGCCAGATTGGCGATCGACTTCATCCAGTTCGGATCGAGTTCCGCACCCTGGTACTGTTCGAGGAAACTATCACGCTTGACGCCGTAGGATTCGGCGAGACGCAACAGGCGGCCCTCGTTCTGCATCAGGCGCTTGGAGATGTCGTAAAGCTGCTCGACCAGAGAATCGACGCGATTCTGGTTGAGCGACAGCGACTTCACCGCGGTGATCAGCTCGTCCTTGAGTTCCTTGTAACGGCGCTCCTGGGCGGACGACAGCGTACCGGTTGCCGCCAGACGCTGCTCTACCTGCTGGTCCTGCAGCTTGCGCAGCTTCTTGTAGGTGTCGGCGATCGTGTCGAGCGTCTCCATGACCTGCGGACGCAGCTCGGCTTCCATCGCGGCAAGAGAAAGGCTCGACTCGTCGTCGTCCTCTTCCTCTTCCTCGAGGTTCATGCCTTCGCCGCCGACGGCGGTGATGTCGTCGTCATTGGCCGCGGAGAAGCGGGCCTTGCGGGTCTTTTCCTTTTCTTCGGCAGCCTTGCGGTCGGCCTCGATCTTTTCCGGGCTCTGGAACTGCGGCGCAGCCTTGGCTTCGGGACCCGAATAGGTCGTTTCGAGATCGATGATCTCGCGAAGCAGGGTCGTGCCTTCATTGAGTTCGTCACGCCAGATGATCAGCGCCTGGAAGGTGAGCGGGCTCTCACAGAGCCCGGCGATCATCGTTTCGCGGCCGGCCTCGATGCGCTTGGCGATCGCAATTTCGCCTTCGCGCGACAGAAGCTCGACGGAACCCATTTCGCGCAGATACATGCGCACCGGGTCGTCGGTACGGTCGGTCGGCTCTTTCTTCTTCGCAGTCGCGAGCGCGGTGCTGGAGGTGGTGGCGATTTCGCCGCCTTCGCTCTCGTTATCGTCGCTATCGCCGTCAGCATCATCGTCGCTGGCGGTGGCTTCTTCTGCCTCTTCGTCTTCGACGACGTTGATGCCCATGTCCGACAGCATCGCCATCGTGTCTTCGATCTGCTCGGAGGTGACTTCCTCCGACGGAAGGACCGAATTCAGCTCGTCCATGGTCACATAGCCGCGCTTCTTGGCGGCTTTGATCATCTTCTTGACGGCGTCGTCAGAAAGGTCGAGAAGCGGACCGTCGTGCGAGCCTTCGCGTTCGTTCTCAGCTTCTTCGTTTTCTTTGACTTTTGTTGCCATGTATTTAGTCACTTTCCCTGAACGCCACTTTCGCCGCGCTTCGTGGCCACCGGCTGAAGACGGGTTTGACCGCCTTTGCCGCGAATCACTGTCCAACACGTAACGGAATGACCTTTAATTCCCGATTACCATTCGGCGGCCGTTTTTGACTCAGGACCGTCCTACTAGAGGATCACCGGTCATGTTCGGTGCTATTGACCCACTCCGCCTATTTTGCCTGAAATGGTGATTCCCACAAATTAACGTTCCGTCAAGCTTTTCCATAGGTCATACCCAGGAAAAGTCGAAAATATGCCCTTTGAGGGGGTCTAATAGGGGTACGCTCACCAGATTTAACCGATATGTAGGCGGCAGGCCCTGAAAGACAAGGGTTTGCCTAGACATAAAGGTTTATGCTTTTGGTCCGGCATATTCCTTAGCGGGAAGCGCCGTCATACTGGGTTACCGTCAGTGTAGCAATGTCGATTTCCGGCACGCATCTCAGATTGATCGCCGCCATCTCCGTACCATTCGGCATCGTCGCCTCACTGAACGGCGCGATGCCGCAATAGGCGCAGAAGTAATGCGTGATCACATGCTTGTTGAACTGGTAGGAAGATAGTTTCTCCTGCGAGGTAGCGAGCTGGAACTGACTGCGCGGAACGAAAGCCAGCAACACCCCTTTGCGCCGGCAGAAAGAACAGTTGCACTCCATCGCCGTATCGAACTCGCCCTCCGCGTCGAAGGCGATATTGCCGCAATGACAGCTTCCGGTAATCCGCATCAAGCTCCCCGCTCAAGCGACTCGATGCCGCATAGGATAGAGCCGCGTCATCATTCGGCAAGGGCAGGATTTCACCAGCCGCAGGTCCCTCAGCCGTGGCTAACGGCCGCCCCCTTTACCCGGCCGGAAAGCACGCCGAACCCGTCGATGATCGCTTCCTGGTTTTCCATGCGGAGAATTTCGAGCTGGACTTCCGACAGCGCACGTAGCAGCGGCTCGATCTCGCCGGCATCGCCCGCTTCCGTCGTTTCGGCGATTTCTCGCTCCAGATCGATCTTCTGGAGCCTGAGCGCCTTGGTGCGCTTGTGCAACGAGAGCGCCTGGCGATACCCCTCGCGGGCATCCTCCAGCGCGGCGATCTCGGTCGCAGTCCAGAGCCGCGCGTTGCGCACCTGCTGGTCCAGCGACTTCAGGATGACATCAAACCCCTCGCCGGCAAGCCGCTGCATCAGGTATTCGCGTGACAGGTTGGCGCCCGCAGTCGCGGCTGCCGGCAACATCGCCGACCAGAAGCGCTGCAGGTCGCGGTTCTCGAAATCGATCGCGGCGATCTCGTCATATTCCTCCAGCAGCAACTGGGGATGATTGACGATGGTGAGCGCCAGCACGCTTTCCCGCAGTGCTGGCAGGTCGCGGTAACCACGCACGAGACCAGAGCGCGCAAGCCGGTCGGAAACGCCGGCGGCCCTTCCCGCAGCACGCGGCCCCTGCGGCGGGCCACCCTGCCCCGGCCTGCCACCAGCACCGCCGCCGCGCTGAAAATTCTGGCGCCGGTCGTTGCCGCCGCGCTGAGCCGGCGCGAAGAAGCTGTTCAGCCGGTCGCGGATGGCCTGCTGGTAATGGCGGCGCACATTCTCGTCGGCGATGACGGAAACGATCTGCTTCAGCCGCGCCTCGAGTTCGGCACGCTTTTCCGGCGTATCGAAGCTTGCCGAAGCCGCCTCGCGCTGCCAGATCATCTCCACCAGCGGCTTTGCTTCGTTGAGCACCTTGTCGAAGGGCGCGCGGCCTTCATGGCGAACGAGATCGTCCGGATCCTTGCCATCGGGAAGCAGGGCGAAACGCACCGATTTTCCCGGTTTCAGGAACGGTAGCGCCAGATCCGCGGCACGGCTTGCTGCCCTGAGGCCGGCGCCGTCGCCGTCAAAGCAGAGCACCGGCTGGGGGGTCATCCGCCAGAGAAGCTCGAGCTGGTTTTCGGTAAGCGCCGTGCCGAGCGGCGCCACGGCATTTTCGACGCCCGCCTGGTGCAGCGCGATCACGTCCATATAACCTTCGACGGCGATGATCGTGCCTTCGCCCTGTCCGGGCTTGCCGACACCCTGAGCCCGTCGTGCCCGTGAAAAATTGTAGAGCACCTGCCCCTTGTGGAAGAGTTCGGTCTCGTTGGAATTCAGATATTTCGCCGGCGCATCCGGCGCCATGGCACGGCCGCCGAACGCGATCACCTTTTCCCGCGACGACAGGATCGGGAACATTATACGATCGCGAAAGCGGTCGTAGGAGACGGCGATCCCCTCCCCATGCACGACAAGGCCGCAAGCCTCGATCTGGTCCTTCGGCACGCCTTTGGCGGCCAGATGTTCTTTGAGCGCATTGCGGCTTTCCGGCGCATAGCCGAGGCGGAAGGTCTCGATGGTACGGCCGGTCAGCCCGCGATCGCGCAAATAGGCGCGCGCTTTCGCCCCGACGGCGCTCTGGAGCTGATCCTGGAAAAATTGCGTCGCCAGCTCCATGACGTCGAGCAGCGTCGTGCGTTCCTTCTCGCGCTTTTCGGCCTGGGGGTCCGGCTGCGGCATGGCGATGCCGGCCATGTCTGCGACAGTCTGCACCGCTTCGGGAAAACTCTGCCCTTCCAGATCGGTCAGGAACCGGAAATGGTCGCCTGTGACACCGCAGCCGAAGCAGTGGTATCGGCCCTTGCGGTCCTCGCAATGGAAGCTGGGGCTCTTCTCACCATGGAAGGGGCAGCAGGCCCAGTAGTCGCCGCGCGAGACGTTGGTTTTCTTGCGATCCCACGTCACCCGCCGGCCGATCACGCCAGATATCGGCACGCGGTCGCGAATCTCGTCGAGAAAACTGTTGGAAAAGCGCATCTTCACCTCTGCTTGGCGTCCATATAAGCACGGCTCGAAAGGAACGCCACCAACAAGAGAAATGCTGCCCGCTATTCACAGGCAAGCTGTCCAAAGGCTTGACTAACTTGCGCCTCTGTATATACATATTGCCTATACACATGGCGCATTACGTGCCTGAAGGCAACTGAAGTCTTTTAGGTATCGTTATGAATCGTGAGCAAGAACCGCTCTCCCTCTTCGAGCGGAATGAAGGCAAGCGGAGAACCAATCTTGAAAAGCATCAGATCGATTTCGAAGATGTGGTGTTCGCCCTCCAAGAGCCCCGTCTCGAACTTCGCTCGGATCGAAATGGAGAAGTCCGCACCCTTGCAATTTGTCCCGATACGGATCGCCTCATAGCCGTCGTTTATACCATGAGAGGCGAAAAATGCCGGATCATCTCAGCACGGGCGGCCAGACAGAATGAGCAAAGACTCTATTACGACCGTTACCGTCGATGAACTTCGCTTGAAGCGTGCCCAAGGCGAAAAAAGCCAGACCGACTGGGCGCGTATCGACGCCATGACCGATGAGGATATCGACCGCGCGATTGCGGACGATCCCGATTGGGCGGAGTTCAAGGATATCGACTGGTCCAAGGCCGTGCTCGTCGTGCCGAAGCCCAAAAAGTCAATCTCTCTTCGCGTGGATGAGGACGTCATCGATTTCTTTAAGTCCACCGGCAAAGGTTACCAGACCCGCATCAACGCGGTGCTCAGGCACTACATGCGCGAACAGAAGAGTCACAAGAAATGACGCTCCCATGCTTCGATATTCGGCAAATTTCAGGCCGGAAACAAGCAATCCGGATTATTTTTTTGTAATTTGCAAACGCAGATTGGCGCATCTAGCCTCACCTCAAAATCGAAAGCGTCGACGCCCCCAGCGAAAATGCCATCGGGCACGGCCTTTTCGACCGTGCAGCTCCTTCGCTCTTCGGACGGGACGTGTCGCAGTGTATCGCAGCGCCCCGGACCATCTCGCCGGCGGCAAGTCCGCAGTCGGCCGGCAAGATCCGAAAGAGCAAAAAGGCGGGAATCCGGTCACCGGATTCCCGCCTTTCGTTTACCGGCCTCAAAAGGGCCGCCTACTTCAAAAGCTCTTTCACCACGCCGGAAGCCTTGGCGAAATCCATCTGGCCCGGATGCTTTTCCTTCAGCACCGCCATGACTTTGCCCATGTCGCGCAGGCCTTGGGCGCCCGACTCGGCAATCGCCGCCTTGATCAATTCCTGCACCGTCTCGTCCGAAAGCTGCTCGGGCATGAAACCCTTGATGACGTCGATTTCCTCGCGCTCTTGCGTCGCAAGTTCGGCACGGCCGGCGTCTTCGTAGATCTTCGCTGATTCCTCGCGCTGCTTCACCATCTTCTGCAGGATCTGCAGGATATCGTCGTCGCTGACCGGGTCCTTGCCGAGACCGCGATTGGCGATATCGCGATCCTTGATCGCGGTCTGGATCAGCCGCACGGTCGAAAGCCGGCGGGTTTCCCTGGCCCTCATAGCGTCCTTGAGCGCATCCGAAAGCTTGTCGCGCAACATCATTTTTCTCCTTGGGAAAAGCCTGGGCGCAGGCATCGTGAATTGCGGCTTTTCCTTGGCATTCACACCGCTGTCATAGACGACGGGCCGGAGGCGATCAAATCAATTCGCCCAAATCCTTGAATCCGATGGCTTATAATCCCCATGGAATTCTTCGGCGCCGAGATTGACCACCTCGCCTGCTTTGTCTATTTTCCGGCACCTGCACGAGATTTAGAGGTTAGGGCTTGCGCCGGGATTCCGCGCGCCCGTCTCCCACGACCATAAATGGCCCTCGCAGCCTGTCTCTTCAAGGGACGGGACCGGTGAGGCAGAAGGATGGATATGACCGCGACCGCTCCCTGGACCACCAAGAAACCCACCGCATTGCTCGTTCTGGCCGATGGCACCGTGATCGAAGGAACCGGAATCGGCGCAACCGGCAAGGTGCCGGCCGAAGTGGTATTCAACACCGCGCTGACCGGTTACCAGGAGATCCTGACTGACCCTTCCTATCTCGGCCAGATCGTCACCTTCACCTTCCCGCATATCGGCAATATCGGCACAAACGAAGAAGACGTCGAGGACCTGACGCCGGCAGCTCGCCGCGGCGCGGTCGGCACCATCTTCAAGGCCGACATCACCGAACCCTCCAACTACCGCGCCTCTAAGGATCTCGACGGCTGGCTGAAAGCCCGTGGCATCATCGGCCTTTCGGGCATCGACACCCGCGCGCTCACCGCCTGGATCCGCCAGAACGGCGCACCGAACGCCGTCATCGCCCATGACCCCAACGGCGTCTTCGATATCGAGGCTCTGAAGGCCGAAGCTCGCGCCTGGAGCGGGCTCGAAGGCCTCGACCTCGCCAAGGAAGCCACCTCCGGCCAGTCCTCGCAATGGAACCAGAAGCCCTGGGTCTGGAACGAAGGGTATGAAGACCTGAAGCCGGAAGACGCAAAATACCATATCGTCTGCGTCGACTACGGCGTGAAGCGCAACATCCTGCGCCTTTTCGCTGGCCTCGACTGCAAGGTGACGGTGGTGCCCGCCCAGACCTCTGCGGAAGACATCATGGCTCTGAAGCCGGATGGCATCTTCCTGTCGAACGGCCCGGGCGACCCGGCCGCGACCGGCGAATATGCCGTGCCGGTCATCAGGGACGTCATCAAGACGGATATCCCGACCTTCGGCATCTGCCTTGGCCACCAGATGCTCGGCCTGGCGCTCGGCGCCAAGACCGAAAAGATGCATCAGGGCCATCACGGCGCCAACCATCCGGTCAAGGACCACACCACCGGCAAGGTCGAGATCGTCTCGATGAATCACGGCTTCGCGGTGGATTCGAAGTCTCTGCCGCAAGGCGTTGAGGAGACTCACATTTCCCTCTTCGACGGCAGCAATTGCGGCCTGCGCGTCACCGGCAAGCAGGTGTTCTCGGTCCAGCATCATCCGGAAGCCTCGCCCGGCCCGCAGGACAGCCACTATCTCTTCCGTCGCTTCATCAACATGGTGCGCGAGAAGAAGGGCGAACCTGCCCTCGCCGAGCGCTGAATTCGGGCGCCCTTAAAAAATCCGCAGCCGCCTATTGACCTCAACATTGGTTGAGGTCCCATAAACGCCCCTGTTCAAGATCGAGCAGGGGTTTTTCATATGAGCGAAATACAGAATCGACGCATTTTTCGCGTCAACAGGTTTGCGGTCCCGGTCGAAGGGCGCGAAGAATTCATGGCGTTGGTTCACAGGACGCATAAGGTTATCCGCGCCCAGCCGGGATTCGTCGACGATCTGATCCTGGAACAGGCTTCCAGCGCCGGACTATTCAACGTCATCACCATCCTCCAGTTCGAAGGCGAGCACGCTCTTCAGCCGGTCATTGCCGCAGTCGCAAAATCCGATGAGGAGGCAGGCATCGATAGGCAGGCGTTGAGCCGACGCCTCGGCGTAGAGACCAATGTCGGCTTCTACCACAGGGCGGTTTTACAAGAGCTCCAACCGGCCTGACCAACAAAGACGGTCCGCTGGCTCTTCAGCGGGTCGTTCTGGCCTGGCGTCTCACCAGCAGCCAGAAGCGGCCGCAAAGCAGAACCGCGGCCGCTGCGAGGCCGGTGACGAAGCCAAACCAGACGCCTTCGCCGCGAAACCCGAGCGGGAACGCGAAGACCCAGGCGCAGGCGAAACCGATCGGCCAATAGGCGATCAGCGCCAGCACCATTGGCACCCTGGTGTCCTTGAGGCCACGCAACAGGCTGGCCCCAACCACCTGTAGCCCGTCGACCAGCTGGAAAGCCCCGGCGATGACGATCAGCGGCACCGCCAATTTCAGCACGGTCGCGGCGTCCTCCTTGCGTGTATCCAGGAACAGATTGCCGAAGAAGTGCGGGATCGTCGCATACAGCACGCTGCCGATTGTGGTGAACAGGACGCTGACCGCAAGCACGGCAAGCGCCGCCCGCTTGACGCCTAGAAGATCACCGCGGCCATTGGCCAGCCCGACGCGCACCGTCGCCACCTGCGACAGGCCGAGCGGGATCATGAAGGCGATCGCTGCGAGCTGCAGCGCGATGCCGTGGGCTGCGAGTTCCAGCTTGCCGATGATGCCCATCAGCAGGGAGGCAGCCGAAAACAGGCTGGTTTCCGCCAGAATGGTGAAGCTGATCGGCAGGCCGAGCACGACGATCTCGCGCACCATGCTCCAGTCCGGCCGCCAGAAGCGCACGAAGATCTCGTAAGCGCGCATCTTCGGCTGGCTTTCCACATAAAGGAGAGCGGCCACGAAACCGAACAGGTTGGCGGCGACGGAAGCGATTGCCGCCCCGTGCAGGCCCATTTCCGGTGCACCGAAATGACCGAAGATCAGCAGATAGGCAAGGCTGGCATTGATGAGGAACATCACGATCGTGACGTAAAGCACGATGCCGCCCTTCTCGAGCCCGGTGACGAAGCTTCGAAGCGCCATCAGCCCGAGCGCGGGGAAAATGCCCCATTGGGCGATGCGCAAATAGCTCTGTGCATTTGCCGCGACATCCGGCTGCTGCCCGAGTGCCAGAAGGATGGGTGCCGAGAACCACAGAATCGGCGCCGTCAGCACCCCGAACGCAAGCACGATCCACAGCCCCATGCGAACCGACCGACGCACCGAGCGGCTATCGCCATGCCCGAGCGCCTGCGCCACCATCGGCACCACGGCGCTGGTGAAACCGGTGCCGAAGATGAAGACCAGGAAGAACATCTGCGTGGCGAGCACGACGGAGGCGAGTTCGGTCGTGCCGAGCCAGCCGACCAGGATGACGTCGGTCGTATTGATCGCCATCTGTGCCAGCTGCGCGCCGACCAGCGGCACGCCGAGGGCAAGGGTCGCGCGCATATGCGTGGACCAGGAATTGTCCGTCACCGTCACAGCCATGGTGGTGGAAAGGCTCGACATGACACTCCTCCGCAGACGAAAAAAGCCGCTTCCAGAAACTGGCGAGCGGCGGATGACACAGCCTATAGAGGAGCATCATCCGTGCGGCAACACTTACAGGCGATTCAGCAGTATTTTTGGACGTTTCTTCAAGAAATCTGATGCGTGAGCTCGGTTTCGCGCCCGATCACCTGTGTTTTCCGTGAAATCCGGCTCAGGAACACCAAAATGGCACAAGCCATGAAAATCGCCGCCATCATGTATGGCGCGCCCGCGAACTCCATTTTCGCATGCTCCCCCGTGAAGGCGCTGAACAGCTGCGTGAAGATCGCCGGACCGACGATCGTGGTCAGGCTGGTGAGGCTCGTCATCGCGCCCTGCAGCTCCCCTTGGGCCGACGGCGGCACCTTGGCCGAAGCAATGCTGCGCAGCGCCGGATCGGCGATGTTCTCGATCGTCGTCACAAGGATGACGGCATAGACCATCCACCCCTGCCACGCGAAGGCATAACCGGTAAGGCCGAGGCAGCAGAAACAAAGCCCGAGCACCGCAGTCTTCCATTCGCCGAGCACAGGTACCAGTTTCGGCAGGATGAAGCCCATGACAAACGCGGCGCAGATACCGAACAGACCGAGCGACAGGCCGATCTGCCCCTCGCTCCAGCCGTAACGATAGGTGGACACGAAGGACCAGACGGACGGATAGACCGCGTGCGCCAACCAATAGAGGAACATCACCAGCATGATCCAGCCGATGCCCGGATAATGGCGCATCTGGCGCAGCGCACCGAGCGGATTGGCGCGCTTCAACTCGAACTTGCGGCGGTTCGCCTTGTCGAGCGTCTCCGGCAGCAGGAACCAGGAGGCGACGAAATTGGCAAGCGACAAGAGCCCGGCGCCAAGGAACGGCACACGCGGCCCGAGTTCGCCGAGCACCCCTCCGATCACCGGCCCGACAGTGAACCCGACGCCGAAGGCGATCCCGATCAGGCCAAAGTTCTTGGCGCGATTTTTCTCATTGCTGATATCGGCAATATAGGCCGAGCAGGTGGCAAAACTGCCGCCGGAAATGCCGGCCAGCACACGACCGACGAACAGCATCCAGAAACTGGTGGCGGCCGCGCAGATCAGGTTGTCGAGAGCGAAGGTGAGGACCGAGGCGAGCAGGATTGGCCGCCGGCCGAAACGGTCGCTGAGATTGCCGAGCAGCGGCGCAAACAGAAACTGCATGCCGGAGTAGATAAGCAGCAGCCAGCCGCCGTCGACGGCCGCCGCACTCATGTCGTCGCCGGTCAGCTCGCGCAGGAAGGTCGGCAGCACCGGCATGATGATTGCGATCCCGATGATATCCAGAAACAGGATCATGAAGACGAGGAAAAGGCCTCGGCGGACAAATTTCGGGTCGAGCATTAAATGTCTCTCTAGCAATGGTGTTTTCTTGAAAGACGATCAATTCGCCGGGCTGCCTACATAGCGGTAAAGGAAAACCGAAACAATACGTGAACATTTCAAAGTTTTTGATGAAAGGCACAACCGCAATGCATGGTCATGCAGCCCGGCGCTCCTCTGCTTCCAGAACGTTAGTTCCTCAGCCCGGCCATCCACCATTTATGCGCGACCTCCGTTGACAGATGCACGCGAAAGCCTAGTCTACCTCCTGTTGCTTCGACCGTGATCGATTGGGGATTGTCATGCGCGGATTGATGGTGATCGCATTTCTCCTGGCATCGTGTACCGCCGCGATGGCGGATATGAAGGTCTCCTTCGACTGGGGACCGACAAAAAAATGTTTCGATTCGAAATCGCCGCCGATCTCGCTGTCGGGCGTGCCGGCCGGCACCAAGGCGCTCGATATCCGCATGAAGGATATGAACGCGCCGGAGTATAACCACGGCGGCGGCAAGGTGGACTATTCCGGCCAGAAATCACTCGCCTACGGCGCCTTCAGCTATACCGGCCCCTGCCCGCCGTCCGGTAAGCACAAATACCGATTCACGGTGAATGCTCTGGACGCCGGCGGCAAGACGCTGGCGACCGCCACCGCCGACAAGATGTTTCCCTAGTCTCGGAGCCCGGAGGATCTCGACAGCCCAAACCGGACCTCATAGAGATTGGAATTGAACTTCCCTCTCTCCGGCGGCCTCTCATGATCGAACTTCTCTGGCGCGGCATTCTCATCGGGCTCGGCGCCACCATCCTGATGGACCTCTGGGCGATCGTGCTGAACAGAGTCTTCGGCCAGCCCAAGGCCAACTGGGCTCCGGCCGGGCGCTGGTTCTGGCACCTGCACCGCGGAAAGGTGTTTCACGACAGCATCGCGGCAGCCGAACCCTACGAACATGAACTGGCTCTCGGCTGGGCCGGCCATTACGCCATCGGTGTTCTCTACGGTCTGATCCTCGCCCTGGTCATGGGGCAGAACTGGTTCGCTGCGCCCACCTTCATTCCCGCCTGGATCCTCGGCATCGTCACCATCGGCGCCGGCTGGTTCCTGATGCAGCCGGGCCTCGGCCTCGGCTGGGCCGCCTCGAAGACACCGAGGCCGAACAAGGTTCGCTTTCTCAATTTCGCCGCCCACACCGTTTTCGCGCTTGGGCTTTACGGCACGGCGCTGTTGATCCGCTAGTCTTCCAGATCCCGTCTCATCCGGTCGAGCATATCCACGGCATGCGCCGCATAGGCGCCGATCCAGCGGTCGTGGATCGCCTTGATCGGCAGCGGGTTCAGATGGTTCCAGCGCTCCCGGCCCTCGCGCTTCACCAGCACCAGGTCGGCCCCCTCCAGAACTTTCAGATGCTGCATGACGGTGCAGCGGTCGAGCTTCGGAAACCGGGCACAGAGATCGCCCGTCGTCTGCGGCCGATCCTTCAGCTCGTCCAAAATCTCCCTGCGAACCGGAGCCGCTAGAGCCTTGAAAATACGGTCGTTTTTTTCACTGCTTGACATGTTATATTTTTATAACATAATGCAGGGAGAAACAAGGGAGAAAGATCATGGAACTGAAATTCAAGGTATCCGGCCGGATTTCAAAACCGGTCAAGGAAGTGTTCGAGGCCGTCGCCGATCCCAAAAAGCTTTCGGGTTATTTCACCACTGGCGGCGCCAAGGGGCGGCTGGAGACCGGCACCATCGTCACGTGGGATTTCGCCGATTTTCCCGGGGCGTTTCCGGTGGAGGTCGTCGAGGTGGAGGAGAACAGGAAGATTGTCTTGCGCTGGGATGCCAATGACGACGACCCCACAACCCATCCAGTTCCTTCAGAGGCTAAAAACACCTACAAAACGACCATCACCATGACCTTTGAGCCACTGGAGGGTGACCGCACGCTGGTGACGATCGCCGAGGAAGGCTGGCGCGAAACACCCGGCGGACTTTCTGCCTCCTACGGCAACTGTCAGGGCTGGTCGCAGATGCTCTGCGCCTTGAAGGCCTATGTGGAATACGGCATCAACCTGCGCGAGGGGATGTATAAGTGATTTGGCTCTTGAGGGTGCCGCTTATTTGGAAGCGGGGATCGTGCTTCTTGTGATCTCCCCACCTGAGGGGGAGATGCCCGGCAGGGCAGAGGGGGGCGATCTGGCTCCGCCCTCTCCTACAGGTCTGGAAGCTAAACATTCCCCGAGAACGTATCGCAGGCCTTCATGTCGCCCGTGTCGAACCCGCGCTTGAACCAGCGTGCGCGCTGCGCCGAAGTGCCGTGGTTGAAACTTTCCGGCACGACATAGCCCTGGCTGCGCTTCTGCAGCGTGTCGTCGCCGATCTGCTGGGCGGCGTTCAGCGCCTCTTCGAGGTCGCCGGTATCGAGAATGCCCTTCTGCTGGGTGAACTTGCCCCAGACGCCGGCAAAGCAGTCGGCCTGCAGCTCGACGCGCACCGACATGCGGTTGGCATCGGCCTCGCTCATCCGCTGGCGGGCCTGGTTGAATTTCGGCAGGATGCCGAGAAGGTTCTGCACGTGGTGGCCGACCTCATGGGCGATCACATAGGCCTCTGCAAAGTCGCCCGCAGCATCGAAACGCTGTTCCAGCTCCCTGAAGAAATTGGTGTCGAGATAAAGCTTGTGGTCGCCGGGGCAATAGAAGGGTCCTGTCGCGGAAGACGCAAATCCGCAAGCCGAGTTCACCTTGCCGGAAAACAACACCAATGTCGGCTCCTGATACTGCTGACCGTTGGCCTGGAAAATGCCGTTCCAGGTATCTTCCGTCTCCGCCAGCACGGTGCGCACGAACGCTGTCGTGTCGTCATTGGCCGGCGTGCGGTTGCCGGTCGTCTGCTGCTGTTCGAAACCCGAACCGTCCATGCCGAGCTCGCCTGATAGCAGCGAGAGCGGGTTGATGCCGGTGATCCAGCAGATGATCAGGATGACGATGATCCCGCCGATGCCGAGCCCTCCGCCACGGCGGCCACCGCCACCGATCGGGATGCGCAGGCCGCCGCGACCAAGCGGACTGCCGTCCATGGAAGCGCCGCGCTGGTCCTCGACATTGTCCGATTGCCGGCGCCCTCTCCATTCCATGTCGTGCTCTCCTGTTCGACCGAATCCTGGCCGATATAACGCTGGCGGCCGCAAAAGCGATCCGTCCCCGCATCACATAGCCGAAGATTCGTCTTCAGGCGACCCGCAGCGCCTTTTTGCCCGGCAGGAAAACCGTCAGTAATCCGAATACCGGCAGGAAGGCGCAGACATTGTAGACGAAGGTGATGCCGTAACGGTCGGCAAAGATGCCGAGCACCGCCGCGGCGATGCCGCCGATCCCGAAGGCGATCCCGAAAAAGATGCCGGCGATCATCCCCACCCGGCCCGGCACCAGTTCCTGCGCCATCACCACGATCGCCGGGAAGGACGATGCCATGATAAAACCGATGATCGCCGAAAGCGCGATCGTCACCGGCAGGTTGGCAAACGGCATAGCGAGCGTGAACGGCAGCACGCCGAGGATCGAGAACCAGATCACCACCTTGGAGCCGAACTTGTCGCCGACCAGCCCGCCGATGACCGTGCCGAGCGCGACGGCGCCGAGGAAGATGAACAGCATGATCTGCGACTGCTGCACCGTCACCTGGAAGCGCTCGATGACGAAGAATGTATAATAACTGCTGATCGACGCCATGTATGCGTTCTTGGAGAAGGTCAGGATGGTCAGCACGATGAGCGAGACGGTCACCGTCCGCTTTGAAAGGTTATGGGCCTTCAGCACCCGCTTGCGGCCGTGGTTGGCGAGCATATGCGCCTTGTACCAGCGCGCCACCCACGACAGGACGACAATGCCGAGCAGCGCGATTCCCGAGAACCAGGCAACGCTGCCCTGACCGTTCGGCACGATGATGAAGGCTGCGAGCAACGGGCCGATCGACTGGCCGAAATTACCGCCGACCTGGAAGACCGACTGCGCCATCCCGTAACGGCCGCCGGAAGCGAGCCGCGCCACACGTGAGGATTCCGGATGGAAGACGGCCGAGCCGATGCCGATCAGCGAGGCGGAGATCACCAGCACCCCATAGGAATGCGCGTTCGCCAGCATGAACAGGCCGATGAAGGTCGAGCCCATGCCGACCGGCAGAGAATAGGGGAACGGCTTCTTGTCGGTGATGATGCCGATCACCGGCTGCAGCAGCGAGGCCGTGCATTGGAAGGCAAGCGTCAATATGCCGATCTGCCAGAAATCGAGCGCATAATCCGTCTTCAGCATCGGATAGATCGCTGAGATCATCGACTGCATGATGTCGTTGATCATATGGCAGAAGCTGACCGCCAGAATGATCGGCAGGATCGTCACTTCGGCGGCAGTTGCGGAAACGGGTTTGGATGTTGCATCGGCCATTGAATTTCCTCCGCGCAAGCGGTCGTCATCGCGGATGGCCGTTGCTGCAAGTGTCTTGGTTGCAGCTCTAATCCCGCAAGCCGGGCCTGTCCATGACAGGAAGGCGCCGAACGGTACGCTTCGAGGAAATTCTTGATACAAGCTCCTAAATTCGCCGCGACGCCAGCCTCTGCTGAAGAAGAAGCGTCCCGGCGATCGCGATGAGCGTCAGAAGCAAAATCCAGCTCGGTCCGCCGGAAAACACCACGGTGTTCATGATCCGGCCCGGGATCAGCGTGAACAGGCCGGCGATGACGATGCCGCCGAAATACATGCCGATAACGGTCGCCTTGTGCGCTCTTATATTATGAGCGCGTGCCGCGCTGATCGACCGCCACGCCCCGACCAGCACGAAGACTGACAGGAGATGGATCGGGCTGAAGCCGTAGACGAGGTTGATCTGGTGGATGAAGAAGCTGGAGAGCGAGGTGATGACCATCAGCGCCATCCAGATCTTGCCGAGCAGACGGTGGACCGGCGTACCCTTGCGATTGAGAAGGATATAGGCGCCGAGCACCGATGCCGGCAGAACGGCCGCGACATGGACCTGCACGGCAAGCGGGGCGTCAAGAAGCGGTTGAAGGTTCATGGGAGGTCCCTGTCGAAATCAGCGAGAACGGGAGGCGATTGAATTGATCGCCTGTTTCCGCCATGACTGGCTTGCCCTCAATCGGAATGGCGCAGACGACGGACAAACTTCGTGAATCACCCGTTTTTGAGCTCCACGCTTCGTGAATTGCAGATCTTCACCCGCTCCTGGCGCTTCTGGACGACCTTTACGCTCGTCATCCTGATCTTTATCGTCACCGGCCCCTACGGCACGCTGGAGCGGATGACGCTCGGCGTCCGGTTCGGTTACTGGCTGATCGTCCATGCCGTCACCTGGACGATCGCGATATGTCTGTCGATCATGGCGGAAATCCTGCTGCGCGACCGCGTCAACCATACGCTCGCCCGCATGATGATCGGTTCGCTGGTTGCAGCCCTGCCGATCGGCTTTGCACTCGGCGCCATCGATTTCGCGTTCGTCGGCCACTGGACCGGGATGGGCGATGGTTTTCACCGGGCGCTGTTCGCGCTGCCACTCTGCGCCCTCTTCTGTCTTCTGACCTATACGGCGACGCACCGGCAGATCGCCGAGGCCTCCGCCCCGCCCGCGCTTGTACCGGCGCCGACGGCCTCGCCCACATCAGAACCCGAAATCCTCGCTCGCTTGAAACCCCAGAACCGCGGTCCGCTCCTGCGGCTTTCCGTCGAAGACCACTATACCGACGTGGTCACCAGCCGCGGCCATGAACTGATCCTCCTGCGTTTTGCCGACGCCCTGAAAGAACTTGGGCTCACGCGAGGCCTCCAGGTGCACCGCTCACACTGGGTAGCGGATGCCCATGTCGAAACACTGAGACGCGACGGCGGCAAGCTCGTGCTGATCATGAAGGACGGCACGGAAATCCCCGTGAGCCGCACCTATATGGACGCGGTGCGGTCGCGGTTCGACTAGATTACCACCCGTTGGCTATGACGCTGCGGCTGCGTCCGAACGCCGGATGAACACGAAAGGCGCTCGCCAGAACACCGATGCGAAGAAATAGGCCAGCGTCACGATCATGAACGAGACATATCCGTCGATGGCATAGTGCCAGCCGAGATAGACGGAGCTCAGTTGGACAAAGCCTACATAGGTAAAGCCTAGGATGCCGAGGCTGCGGGAACGTTCGGCCATAAAGTAGGCATTGAGGGTGATCAGGCCGACATGGACGCTCGGAAAGGCGGAAATACCGCTTGCCAAACCAGGGGTGCCCTGTTCGTAGAGGCTCCAGAGATAGGACTGGTAATGCGCCGCGGAATTCGCCCACTGGCTCGAAGGAAGAAACGCCGTCAGCGCAGCAAACCGGGCGTGGTCGCCGGTCACGGCACCGTAAAAGGCCGGACCAGCCGACAGGAACATACCCGCAAGCACATTGCCGCATATGACCCAGACAAACAGAAAAAGCAGCATGTAACGTTGGCGAATACCATCGGCGGCTGGTGACGTCAGGACGAAGAAGAGCGCGCCGAAGCAGATGATGAACCACGCCACGCTGTAGTTGAATTCGACGATGGCAAGAACCACGTCGTAACCGGCCACCGCATGCAGCAGCCGCCATGGATCCAAGCCGAAATATATCCAGGCGTCGATATCCGCCTGTATCTTGTCGTAACGGAAACCACCTTCCAGCGTCGGCAAGGCGTTTTTGATCGAGGTGAACGTGCCCTGGAAAACCATCAGGCCCATCATCAACAGCACGCCGGAGACCAGAGAGGCGACACGCCGGGCGGAAAAAACGCGGCGATAGGCAAGCGGCCGCCGCCTGTCGAAACGCAGTATCAGCATGGACAGATCGATAATGACTGTCATCAGCGGCAGAAAAACAGCAAACACTGCTGGCCATTGATCGAAGTAAAATTGATAGGAAATCATCTCCGTCGTGCCGGTAAGGCCGAGGAATATCAGGCCTCCGAGCGAATAGAAGCCGATAAGTGCGTAAAGCAGCGCATCCTTGCGCAGGCGAACCCGGCATTCGCGGGCGACACATATCAAAAATCGCACCGCCTGCTCTGTGCATGCCACGCGCTGCTGCATCTGTTCACGTCTCGATAGGAGGCCCCCGATTTCTTGACACTATGCAAATCTGATTAAGGTTTCGCTATCTGAACACCTCAAGACCGGACCTCGATTTCTGTCGATTTGGCGATTTATGGGGTTCCGTTCGCCAGAACATTTGCCTATAAGCCGCGTCTAGCCTGAAAAGACATGCGCGCGCGACCCGACCGGTGCCTCTCCACACCGCGCCGGTTTTCCGCGCAGGAAAAAAGCGGAAAGATACGCCATGCCCAAGCGCCAAGATTTGAAATCGATCCTCATCATCGGCGCGGGTCCGATCGTCATCGGCCAGGCATGCGAGTTCGACTATTCAGGCACCCAGGCCTGCAAGGCGCTGAAGGAAGAAGGTTACCGGGTCATCCTGGTCAACTCCAATCCGGCGACGATCATGACCGATCCGGGCCTTGCCGACGCGACCTATGTCGAGCCGATCACCCCGGAAGTTGTCGCCAAGATCATCGCCAAGGAGCGCCCGGACGCGCTGCTGCCGACCATGGGCGGTCAGACCGCGCTGAATACCGCGCTGTCGCTGAAGCGCATGGGCGTGCTCGACCGCTACAATGTCGAGATGATCGGCGCCAAGCCGGCCGCCATCGACATGGCCGAAGACCGCGCCCTGTTCCGCGAAGCCATGTCCCGCATCGGCCTCGAAACCCCGAAGTCGATGCTGGCCAACGCCACAGACATCAAGGATGCCGACCGCAAGACCCATGAAATCGAGCGCAATCGGGTCAAGGAAAGCTTGACGGGTGCCGAACTCGACAAGGCACTCGACGAACTCGAAAACCAGTGGAACCTCGGCGAGACCGACCGCAAGCAGCGTTATATCAGCCACGCCATGGCGATCGCCGCCCAGGCGATCGACGTGGTCGGCTTGCCCGCCATCATCCGTCCCTCCTTCACCATGGGCGGCACCGGCGGCGGCATCGCCTATAACCGCTCGGAATTTTTCGAGATCGTCGGCGGCGGCCTCGACGCTTCGCCGACCACCGAAGTGCTGATCGAAGAGTCGGTGCTCGGCTGGAAGGAATACGAGATGGAGGTGATCCGCGACAAGGCGGACAACTGCATCATCATCTGCTCGATCGAGAACATCGACCCGATGGGTGTCCACACGGGCGATTCCATCACCGTCGCGCCGGCGCTGACGCTGACCGACAAGGAATACCAGATGATGCGCAACGCCTCGATCGCGGTCCTGCGCGAGATCGGCGTCGAGACCGGCGGCTCGAACGTGCAGTTCGCCGTCAACCCGAAGGACGGCCGCCTCGTCGTCATCGAAATGAACCCGCGCGTCTCGCGCTCGTCTGCTCTGGCATCCAAGGCCACCGGCTTTCCGATCGCCAAGGTCGCCGCCAAGCTCGCGATCGGCTACACGCTCGACGAACTCGACAACGACATCACCGGCGGCGCCACCCCTGCCTCGTTCGAACCGTCGATCGACTACGTCGTCACCAAGATCCCTCGTTTTGCCTTCGAAAAGTTCCCGGGCGCCTCGCCGGTCCTGACCACCGCGATGAAGTCGGTCGGCGAAGTCATGGCGATCGGCCGCACATTCGCCGAATCGCTGCAGAAGGCGCTGCGCGGCCTGGAAACCGGCCTGACCGGCCTCGACGAGATCGAAATCCCCGGCTTCGAGGACGGTGAGAACTCCAGGAACGCCATCCGCGCCGCAATCGGTACGCCGACCCCGGACCGGCTGCGCATGGTCGCCCAGGCGCTGCGCCTTGGCCTCACCGAAGGCGAAGTCCATGAGGCCTGCAAGATCGATCCGTGGTTCATCGCCCAGCTCAAGGGCATTACCGACATGGAAGCCCGCGTCCGCGAACACGGCCTGCCGGACGATGCCGAGAACCTGCGCATGCTGAAGGCCATGGGCTTCTCCGATGCTCGCCTCGCAAGCCTTACCAAAAAGCGGCCGAAGGAAGTGGCGGAACTGCGCAACAGCCTGAATGTCCGCCCCGTCTTCAAGCGCATCGACACCTGCGCTGCCGAATTCGCCTCGCCGACCGCCTACATGTACTCGACCTATGAAACGCCTTTCGTCGGCGAGCTGCGCTCGGAAGCAGAAGTGTCGACTGCCAAGAAGGTCGTCATCCTCGGCGGTGGTCCGAACCGCATCGGCCAGGGCATCGAGTTCGATTATTGCTGCTGCCACGCCGCCTTCGCGCTGAAGGATGCCGGTTACGAAGCGATCATGATCAACTGCAACCCGGAAACCGTGTCGACCGACTACGACACATCCGACCGCCTCTATTTCGAGCCGCTGACGGCTGAAGACGTGATCGAAATTTTGCGCGCCGAGCAGGAAAAGGGCGAAGTGGTCGGCGTCATCGTCCAGTTCGGCGGACAGACGCCGCTGAAGCTCGCCGAAGCGCTCGAAAAGAACGGCATCCCGATCCTAGGCACCGCGCCCGACATGATCGACCTTGCCGAAGACCGCGACCGTTTCCAGAAGCTTCTGATGAAGCTCGATTTGAACCAGCCGAACAACGGCATCGCCTATTCCGTCGAACAGGCCCGCCTGGTCGCCTCTGAAATCGGCTTCCCGCTGGTCGTGCGCCCGTCCTACGTTCTCGGCGGCCGCGCCATGCAGATCATCCATTCGGAATCGATGCTGCAGACCTACCTGCTCGACACAGTGCCGGGCCTGGTGCCGGAAGACATCAAGCAGCGCTATCCGAACGACAAGACCGGCCAGATCAACACCCTGCTCGGCAAGAACCCGCTTCTGTTCGACAGCTATCTGAGCAACGCCATCGAAGTCGACGTCGATTGTGTCTGCGACGGCACCGACGTTTATGTCGCCGGCATCATGGAGCATATCGAGGAAGCCGGCATCCATTCGGGTGATAGCGCCTGCTCGCTGCCGCCGCGTACGCTTTCCAACGAGATGATCGACGAACTGGAACGCCAGGCGAAAGCCATGGCCAAGGCGCTGCATGTCGTCGGCCTGATGAACGTCCAGTTCGCCATCAAGGACGGCACGGTCTACGTGCTGGAAGTCAATCCGCGCGCCTCGCGCACCGTGCCTTTCGTCGCCAAGACCATCGGCG
This sequence comes from Neorhizobium sp. P1_A6, assembly GCF_056406795.1. Taxonomy (NCBI): domain Bacteria; kingdom Pseudomonadati; phylum Pseudomonadota; class Alphaproteobacteria; order Hyphomicrobiales; family Rhizobiaceae; genus Neorhizobium; species Neorhizobium sp. P1_A6. The sequence continues at coordinate 377,681 of NZ_JBFTZM010000004.1, forward strand.
CGCCGATCGCCAAGATTGCTGCCCGCGTCATGGCCGGCGAAAAGCTCGACGCGACCTTCGCGGCCTATGGCACAAAGCCGGATCCGCGCGCGCTGAAGCACATCGCGGTCAAGGAAGCCGTCTTCCCGTTCGCCCGCTTCCCCGGCGTCGATACGCTGCTTGGCCCGGAAATGCGCTCGACCGGCGAGGTCATCGGCCTCGACACGGATTTCGCACTGGCCTTCGCCAAGTCGCAGCTCGGCGCCAGCGTCGAACTGCCGCGCGACGGCACGGTGTTCGTCTCGGTTCGCGACGAGGACAAGATCCGCGTGCTCCCGGCGATCCGCATCCTGACCGACATCGGCTTCAAGGTGCTTGCAACCGGCGGCACCGCCCGCTTCCTTGCCGAACAGGGCATTGCCTCCACCCGCATCAACAAGGTGCTGGAAGGCCGCCCGCACATCGAGGACGCGATCCGCAACCGCCAGGTCCAGCTCGTCATCAACACCACGGACGGCAACAAGGCGATCTCCGATTCCAAATCGCTGCGCCGCGCGACGCTGATGCAGAAGGTGCCTTACTACACCACCATGGCCGGCGCCGAAGCCGCGGCACTCGCGATCAAGGCGCTGAAAGCCGGCAATCTGGAAGTCCGGCCGCTGCAGAGCTATTTCTGAGCCATATCAGGCGATGCGAGCGGACGCCGTCTTCGCATCGTCCTTGATATGCCAGTCGCCCTGGAACTTTGGCCGTGTTCCCTCTTGAAGGGTCAAGCGGCCATTTTTCATTTTCCGGGTTGGAATGGCCTGGCGGTCAATTGCACCTTCTAGTGTCATGGAGAGGTCTCGGGCAAACAGCCGATTGCCAATATGCCAGGAATGCGTCCAGGAGCCGAGACTCGGCTGCGACTTCGGATCGACACCCTCGAAATAATCACCACAATCGACGTCCACCGCTTTCGAATTGACGACGGCCGGCAAGCCAACACGCCCCGCGCGCGGAGCAACGCCGAGCCTCTTCGCATTGGAGACAGCGAGCACTGAATCAAACGGATTGGAATAATTAGTAAAGCGCATGATCCGCCTAAACATGGGCTGGCTCCAATCGCTTGACAGAGCAAGACTATCGCTGGAGACGTCACCCGCGATAAAAGCTACCTGACCTATGCGCCAATCGCTCTTGAAGAGCTCACCTTTCTTCTCGGCCTGCGCAAAAGCCTCAAGGGTGACATAGCACCCTGCGGAATGGGCTATCAGGTGCACGTTAGTCTGACAGCCGGCCTTCTGTGCCTGGCTGAGCAAAAGGATGCCCTTGGTGACAAGCTCGGCAGCGACGGCCGCACCATCCCATCGGTCCTCAAGATAGTTCAGTGTCTGATTGTCGCTAGGCCAGTCGAACGCGACGATTTCACCGTGCCAACCTTCAGCCTTCATATCTTCCTTTAGCTGCCTGACACGCTCGATCACATTGGGAATGGCGTTGTTATAGCCATGAATGAATATGAGCACGTCGCCACTCGGGCCAATCGAATTTGGATTCTCGTCTCCATCCGCAAGCCCCTGTACTTCGGAGACCCAATCCTTGCTGCTGGAAATGACATGACTGGCATCGTAATGATTGACGCCGCTCGGAACCTTGAGAAACCTTATCGGCCCTGGCTCTTCGGTGAAGTTGGTGCCCTCACGCTTTCTCGCAGAAATTATATATGTGCTGGTCATTGTCGCCCCCGGAACCGCCCCTCACATCGCAGTTAAGTTAGAACAACATCCACAAAAGACACAACCTTTAATTTAATGTTTCCAAAAAACACCCGCACGGGTCCATGCCTCGATTGCACAGAATTCCCGCCTGAATCAGTCTCTCCGTTCACGCCGCCAAGCGCTTGATCCCGCTCATGTCCTGCCTGAATCGGGCAAGCTCCTCCGCCTTCCTGCCCTCGTCGGGAATGCGCAGCAGATAGGACGGATGCACCGTAACGAAGATCCGAACCATCTCCTCCATCGTGTGGTCGGAAGAGCGGATGATGCCAGAGGAAAGGAAAAGACCTTCGTTCTTTCGGCGACTTCTTCATTGGAGCGTTCGCCAAATGTTCCTTTTTCGCCCGTCAAGTCATTGACAAATGGTGCCGCTTGTACCCACATGCCGACGTAGGGGCACACGGACAAGGTTTCGAAATTCCTAGCGCTCGCTGTCGAAATCCTGTTATAGTGACCTACATTCTGATTTTACGATGGTTCCGAAGTTTCGCTCCGGAACCTGTTTCTTTTTGTGTCCGCGGCATCCGCGGGCATACGCCTGAAGGACAAGGAAATGGTTGAAAAGGTACCGATGACGCAGAGTGGCTTTTCCAAGCTGCAGGAGGAGCTGCGCTGGCGTCAGCAGGAGGAGCGCCCCCGTATCATCGAGGCAATCGCGGAAGCGCGCGCCCATGGCGACCTTTCGGAAAATGCAGAATACCATGCCGCCAAGGAGGCCCAGAGCCATAACGAAGGCCGCGTCACCGAGCTTGAAGACCTGACCGCGCGTGCGGAAGTCATCGACCTGTCGAAAATGTCCGGTTCGAAGATCAAGTTCGGCGCCACCGTCAAGCTGGTCGACGAGGACACCGACGAGGAAAAGATCTACCAGATCGTCGGCGACCAGGAAGCCGACGTGAAGGCCGGCCGCATCTCCATCTCTTCGCCGATTGCGCGCGCGCTGATCGGCAAGGAAAAGGGTGATTCCATCGAAGTGGTCGCTCCCGGCGGCTCCAAGGCCTACGCCATCCTCGCCATTTCCTGGGGCTGATACGCCCGTGGGCAAAAACGGCGATCCCGCCATCATCGATATCCGTGACGTCGAAGTCATCGCGCCGAATTTCAAGCGGCGCCTCTCCGGCGTCACGTCGACGATCATCCAGCTCGTCCCCGTTCAGAGATCGCTCGGCCAGAAGGTCGCGGCGCTTGGCCCCGGCCTGCCCGCCGATCTGCCTCATATCCGCTACCGCGACCTCTTCCGCCTCTGGTCGCCGCCGCGCGGCAGGCGGTGCCGGATCTGGCATGCGCGTCGTAATATCGAGATGCTGCCGGCGATTTTCATGCGCGACGTGTTGCGCGTGCCGATGAAGATCGTCTTCACCTCGGCCTCACAACGCCGCCATACCGGCTGGACGAAATGGCTGGTCTCGAAAATGGACGGCGTGATCGCCACCAGCGGCAAGACGGCCGATTATCTGACGGTCAGGAACACCGTCGTGCTGCACGGCATCGACACCAACCGCTTCTCACCACCATCGGACAAGGCCGAGGCCAAGCGCGCCCGCGGTCTCGATCCCGCACAGAAGATTGTCGGCTGTTTCGGCCGCGTGCGCCGCCAGAAGGGCACCGATCTTTTCGTCGGTTCGATGATCAAAGTGCTTGCCGAGCGCAAGGACTGGTCGGCGATCGTCGCCGGCCGCGCCACCGGCCCGCATGTGGATTTCGAGGATGGGTTGAAGAAGAAGGTCGCCGCCGCCGGCCTTGCCGACCGCATCCTGTTTGTCGGCGAGCATACCGATATCAACGAATGGTATCGCGCCCTCGACCTCTTCATCGCGCCGCAGCGCTGGGAAGGTTTCGGGCTGACGCCACTGGAAGCCATGGCGACCGCGGTCCCGGTAATCGCCACCGATGTCGGCGCCTTCCCGGAACTGCTGGTGACCGGCGAGGAAGAAACCGGCCTGATCATCGCCCGCGACAGCGTCGATGCGATGGCCGAAGCGGCCGCCGCCCTCATGGACGACGAGCACCGCCGCAAGGCTGCCTCGATCCGCTCCCGCGCCCACGCGCTTGAAAATTTCAGCATCGAGGGCGAAGCAAAGCTGCTCGGCAATATCTACCGGATCACGGCTTCCGCTTGAAAAGCTCGATATAGGCGTTCGCCACAGCCTCTTCCGAAAACTGCCCGACCAGCGTCGCCCTGCCCTGTTCGCCAAGGCTCGCGGCCAACTGCGGGTCGGCGATCACCTGGTTGATGGCGCGCGAATACCCGGCCACGTCATCGATATCGACGAGCAGGCCGTTTTCACCATCGCGCACGAACCAGGACGGACCTTCCGAGCGCGACGAAATCACCGGCTTGCTCTGCGCCCATGCCTCGAAAATGACATTGCCGAGCGGCTCATGGCTGGATGGCATGATAAAGATGTCGGCGGCGGCCAGATACGGCCGCGTATCCTTGTGCCAGCCGAGGAACCGCACCCGGTTCTCCATCTTGTGCTCGCGCATGACCGCTTCCAGCGCTTCCCGCTCCTCGCCGTCGCCAGCGATCCACAGATAGGCGCCCGGCACCGCCGTCATCGCCTCGATCAGCAGGTGGAACCGCTTGCGTTTGACGAAACGGCCCATCGTCATGATCAGCGGCACACCGTCCGGCGTATCGGCAACCGACCTCGCGATCGGCGCCACGACCGACGTGTCCGTGAAGTTCGAGATCACCTCGACGCCGCGGGTCCAGCCGAGATTATTGCGCACATGGTCGGCAATGCCCGGCGTGTTGCAGACGAGAATGTCGGAATTCTTGAAATAGCCGAGGTGGGTGGGATAGTCGCCAAGACGGGAGAGCTTGATACCGCCCTTATAGTCCGGCATCAGCCGGGCGCCGCGGGTGGACCAGGAAATGATCGCGTCGGCCTTGTCCCGCTTGGCCATGGACAACACCTTCATCGGCAGAAGGATACGGTCGATGGAAAGATTGCGGAAATTGCTTTCGATGACGCGGGCATAGGCCTCGACATCCGGCTTCCAGCGGCGGTTCCAGCGCATTACGGCCGTCTGCTCTACGCCACGCCGCGCAAGCGCGCCGACCAGATGCACGAAGAATTTCTCCGCCCCGCCGTCCTTGCCGAAAATATACTGGTGAACCCGCATCGATGTCGCCTCGCCTGTCCGTTTTCCGCCGCTTTGTACCGGAAACCAGCATCTATAGGCAGCGCCGCCTATATGTTACGGTTGAAAAACCTGCGCAAGGGGTAGGCGAATGGTTGTCCCTGAAATGTTGGGCCTGCTGCGTATGCGCTGCCGAAGGACTTCAGCCCCCACGCCGACGATGTTATCAGGCATAAACGCGCCGCTGTTCCAAAAACGATACGGCCGCGATATAGCAACGTCTGAACAGTTTTGACCACATCGTTACATCATCACAAGTCTACCGGCGACGGAAGCGGAAGTGGCGGGCCCAAAAGCCGCTGCGCCTCCTTGGCGGAAAAGGGAAAAATGCAATCGCTTGAGACCTATGTCATCAATCTGGATGGCAGCAATGACCGCCTGCAGACCATCAGCGACCGTCTTTCAGCCTTCGGCATCGCCTTCGAACGGATCTCCGCCGTCGACGGCCGCAAGTTCGATCTGGCGACGATCCCGGATTATGACGCGGAACGCGCTGAGAGCTATATGGGCCGCACCCTCGTCGGCGGCGAGATCGGCTGCTACCGCAGCCACCTGAAGGTTGCCGAACATTTCCTGAAATCGGACGCCCGTTATGCGCTGGTGCTGGAAGACGATGCGCTGCCGCTCTGCAACCCGGTCGAACTGCTCGAAGCGGCGCTCCCGGATCTTGAAAAGGTCGATCCCGACTGGCGGCTGATCAATATCGGCAACAACAAGCTGAAGATCGCCACTCCCCTTTCCCGCTACGGCATCGGGGGCCACGACTGCGAACTGGTGGCGGCGCATTACTTCCCGATGACGACGAGTGCAATCGTCTGGTCGCGCGAAGGCGCCCGGCTCTTCATCGAGGAACATGGCAAGATGTTCGCCCCAGTTGACAATTATTTCCGCCACTGGCTGACCCGCACCGGCCACGGCTACTCCTTCTGGCCCTCGCCCGTCACCACCACGGATGCCGCAAGCGAAATCCTGGCGAGCTCCGGCCGGGCCAGAAAAACCAACAAGCGGAAGTGGTTCTACGCGTTTGCCAAGCAGCGGCGCCTGATGGAAGACAAGCTGATCGCCTTCATCCACAAGAAGCGGTTTCGGTCAGCCGGGTGCAAGTGACGAAGCGATTCGCCGTGCCGGTGCGCCTCAGATCTCGACCAGGCCCAGATGCTTCACCTGCCGAATGGTCAACATGGTGCGCACCGTGTCGACATGCTGGTCGGCGGTCAGCACTTCGATGACGAAGTCCTGGAAGACGGTGAGGTTCTGGGCAGCGCAGCGCAGCAGGAAGTCGCTGTCGCCGTTGACCATCCAGGCCTCGCGCACCATCGGCCATTGCTGCACCTTCGCGGCGAAGGCCTTCAAGTCCGCGTCCGACTGCCGTTTCAGCCCGACCATGCAGAAGGCGACGAGATCGACGCCGAGTTTCGGGGCGTTGAGCAGCGCGTGATAGCCTTCGATGATGCCGGCTTCCTCGAGCTTGCGCACACGGCGCAGGCAGGGCGGCGCGGAAATGCCGACGCGCTCGGCGAGCTCGACATTGGTCATACGCCCGTCGCGTTGCAATTCCCGTAGGATTTTTATGTCGATGGCATCAAGATCGGCGCGAAGCACAGAAGTCCCCTTCGTTCTGCAGTGCTTTTATCGCAAGACGAATTTTACGCAAGAATATGTCTCGAGGCGCCTGGCATTCGTGTTCCATGCCAACTGATCTGTTGTTAGTGCAAGGCTGCCCTTGCATTGCTGCATGGATCGATCTTACATGGCGCTTCTATAGCGGCAGACCGGACATCGACCACCTATATGAGGGGCAAAGAAACGTCGACCGGTCTTTGAAAGGAAATAATCCATGTCCTCCCGTCATACCGAGGTCCTGATCATCGGCTCCGGCCCGGCTGGCTATACGGCCGCCATCTATGCAGCACGCGCCATGCTGAAACCGGTTCTGATCGCCGGCATGGAACAGGGCGGCCAGCTGATGATCACCACGGATGTCGAAAACTATCCCGGTTTCGGCGATCCGATCCAGGGCCCCTGGCTGATGGAGCAGATGCTAAAGCAGGCGACCCATGTGGGCGCCGAGATCGTCAACGACCTCGTCACCGAAGTCGAGCTCAACCATCGCCCATTCACGGTGCGCACCGATTCCGGCCAGGTCTGGACCGCCGAGACGATCATCATCTCGACCGGCGCCAAGGCAAAATGGCTCGGCATCGAAACCGAACAGCAGTTCCAGGGTTTTGGCGTCTCCGCTTGCGCCACCTGCGACGGCTTCTTCTATCGCAACAAGGACGTGATCGTGGTCGGCGGCGGCAATTCTGCCGTCGAGGAAGCGCTCTACCTGTCGAATATCGCCAAGTCGGTCACCGTGGTGCATCGCCGCGACAGTTTCCGTTCGGAAAAAATCCTGGCTGAACGCCTGTCCCAGCGCGCCAACGTCAACGTGCTGTGGAACACCGAAATTGCCGAAATCACCGGCAAGCCGGCCAAGGCGCCGATGCCGCCCTCCGTCGAAGGCGTCAAGCTGCGCAATACCCAGACGGGCGCGATCACGGACTTCCCGATCCACGGCGTCTTCGTGGCGATCGGCCATGCGCCGGCAACCGAACTCTTCAAGGGCAAATTGAAGATGAAGCCGAACGGCTATCTCTGGACGGCGCCCGATTCGACCGCCACCGACGTGCCCGGCGTATTTGCCGCCGGCGACGTGACGGACGACACTTTCCGCCAGGCGATCACCGCCGCCGGCATGGGCTGCATGGCAGCGCTCGAGGCCGAACGCTACCTCTCCGGCATCCAGCCGGTCGCCATAGCCGCGGAGTGACGTTGAACGATGGGTGTGCCGCTCGACTGGGATAAACTGCGCATTTTCCACGCGGCGGCGGAGGCAGGGTCCTTCACCCATGCGGCCGACAAGCTGCATCTTTCCCAGTCGGCAATCAGCCGCCAGGTCAGTGCGCTGGAACAGGATGTCGGCGTAAAGCTCTTCCACCGCCATGCGCGCGGCCTGATTCTCACCGAGCAGGGCGAACTGCTCTACCGCACCGCCCACGACGTGCTGCTGAAGCTCGAAACCGTGAAGATGCAGCTCACCGAGACGACGGAAAAGCCGTCCGGCAAGCTGCGCGTGACGACGACCGTCGGTCTCGGCCAGGGCTGGCTCACCGACAAGGTGCAGGAATTCCTGCAGCTCTATCCGGAAATGTCGATCCAGTTGATCCTCGACAACGAGGAGGTGGACGTCAACATGCGCCATGCGGATTGCGCCATCCGGCTTCGCCAGCCGGTGCAGTCCGACCTGATCCAGCGAAAGCTCTTCACCGTGCACATGCACGTCTATGCGGCGCCCTCCTACATCAACCGTTATGGCGAGCCGCAATCCGTCGAGGATCTCGACCACCATCGCATCATCACCTTCGGGGAACCGGCGCCGAACTACCTGCTCGACGTCAACTGGCTGGAATATGCCGGCCGGTCGTCGGACAATACCCGCACCCCGCACCTGCAGATCAACAGCCAGACGTCGATCAAGCGCGCCTGCCTGTTGGGGATAGGAATCGCCTGCCTGCCCGATTATATCGTCGGCCGCGACCCGGGCCTGATTCAGCTGGCGATCAACGCCGACATCCCGTCCTTCGATACCTATTTCTGCTATCCGGATGAAATGAAGAACGCCGCGAAGCTGAAAGTCTTCCGCGACTTCGTGGTTGGCAAGGCTCGCAACTGGAATTTCTGAGGCTCGCGCGTGGGCTGCGTTCGGCGAAAAAATCCCTAAAATCCAGAGAGTTTCACGCTTCTGCGGCCGCCTGATATGTAACCATTGAGCGCGTGAAATAAAAGCATTGCAGCTTGCGCATGGCTGGCCTGCACAAAAGACTATTGTTCACTGCACAAAAAACCACCATATCGCACATAGCTGATGCATATGGCGGCTTTTCCTCCCAGTTCCGCCGCAGCAGCTGTTCCCCTCTGGAGGTTTTTTTTGACCTTCACACTTATAGGGCCCTGGAGTGATCCAGTGGCCCTCTTTTTTTGCCCGAAATTCTAAATTGGCTCATCCCGCCGGTTCCTCATAACCGTCCTTGCCAAAAACTTCTGTTCAATATCCCATCCGCACCCTTGTCGAGCGAAACCCGGCTCCCCATATTGAGTTGAGCCGGCGCGCTCTGACGACCTCTTGGTTGTCTGTGCTGGCTGTTCCCCTCTGGAGGTTTTGACCTTCACAATTATTGGGCCTCGGAGCGATCCGGCGGCCCATTTTTTTTACAATCTCCCGCTTCTCCGCAAATTGCTTCCTTTAAATCGGCTCAAGACGATCTATATATCGGGAAACTCCGATGTTGGATCCTGACGATGGACAAGACGGAAATTCTGAAAGCGCTGGCGCATCCGACCCGGGTCGAATTCCTGGAATGGATGAAGGAGCCGGAACGCCATTTTTGCGATCAGGCGCATCCGCTCGAAATGGGCATCTGCGCCAGCCAGTTCGAAAAACGCTGCGGCCTCTCCCAATCTACGGTCTCGGCGCATCTTTCGACGCTCGAGAAAGCTCGCCTGGTGAAAATCGACCGGGTCGGCCAATGGGCATTCTACCACCGCGACGAAAAAACCATCGCGGCCTTCCTCGACGATCTCAGATCGACCCTCTGATCCCTCCGCCTCTCCTCCCAACAGCATAAGGAATTTCCGATGACAAGCATTTTTGATCCGACCAGGTTCGGCGATATCGAACTCGCCAATCGCGTCGTCATGGCTCCCCTGACGCGCAACCGTTCGCCGAAAGCGATCCCCAACAACCTCAACGTCACCTATTACGAACAGCGCGCTAGCGCGGGTCTGATCGTCACCGAAGGCACTCCGGTCAGCCAGCAGGGCCAGGGTTATGCGGACGTGCCGGGCCTTTATCTGCCGCAGGCGATCGAAGGCTGGAAGAAGGTGACCGATGCCGTCCACCGCAGGGGCGGCAAGATCGTCACCCAGATCTGGCATGTCGGCCGCGTCTCGCACACCTCCCTGCAGCCGAACGGCGGCGCTCCAGTAGCACCTTCGGCCATTCCCGCCGGCGGCAAGACCTACGTCATCAATCCGGATGGCAACGGTGCCTTTGTCGATACCTCCGCTCCCCGCGCGCTGGAACATGCGGAAATCGCCGGCATCGTCGCTGATTTCGCCAAGGGCGCCCGCGCCGCGATCGACGCCGGCTTCGACGGCATCGAAATCCACGGCGCCAACGGCTACCTGATCGACCAGTTCCTGAGGTCGGGCGCCAACCAGCGCACGGACGATTACGGCGGCTCGATCGAGAACCGCGCCCGCTTCCTGCTCGAAGTCGTCGACGCGGTCACCAAGGAAATCGGCGCCGGTCGCGTCGGCATCCGCCTGTCGCCGGTGACACCGGCCAATGGCGTCAGCGACCCCGATCCGCAAGCCGTCTTCAACTATGTCGTCAAGCAGCTCGGTCCTCGCGGCCTCTCCTTCATTCACGTGATCGAAGGGGCGACCGGCGGCGACCGCGCCTTCTTCCAGGGCGACAAGCCCTTCGATTACCGGGAACTCAAGGATATCTACCGCAAGACCGGCGGCAAGGGCGGCTGGCTCGTCAACAACGGCTATGACCGCGAAAGCGCCTCCAAGGCCGTCGAAAGCGGTTATGCGGACGCCGTCGCCTTCGGCAAGCTCTTCCTCGCCAACCCGGACCTCGTGCAGCGCTTCAAGGACAATGCGCCGCTCAACGAGGCAGACAAGTCCACCTTCTACGGCGGCGGCGCCAAGGGCTATACCGACTACCCGGTGCTCGAAGCCGTTGCGTGATTGAAACAGAGACGGGGCCGCCTAAAAGCGGCCCTTTCCTTTTGAGAATACCGATCAGGCTAAAAGCGCCATCGGCCTTGCAGCCTTGGTCGGCTTGGGCTCGATACAGCCGAGATCGACAAGCGTCGTCCGAACGGCCTCGTCGATCGGCGTCGAAGGCTCCTCGCCGAGGAAAGCCCGCAGCTTGTCGTTGCCCATCCGCACCGGCGTCTTCCAGAGGTAACGCATCTCACCCAGCTCGCGGAAGATCGGCACGAAGGGCGAGCCGAGCTTCAACAACCACCACGGGAACGCCCTCACCTTAATCGGATGCCCAACGACCCGGCCGATCGCCGCGATCATCTCGCGCCCATCCCGGTCCCAGAAGCCGCGCATCTGGAAACGCGCGAAACGCGGTAGTTCACCCTCCCGGTCGATCAGCCGCAGCATGGTTTCGGCGACATCCGGCAAATAGGCCCATTGATGCCCGATGCCCTGGGCATTCGGCCGGCTGACCGAGGTCACCGGCTTGCCGGGTTTCACCAGGCCTTGGGCGAACCAGCTGTTTGCTGCACCGGGACCGAAATAATCACCAGCCCGCACGATCAGCACCGGCACACCCTCGCTCGACGCAACCTCCAGCCGGCGTTCCAGATCGACCCGGATCGCGCCCTTGCGCGTTACCGGGTTCTGCGGGCTCTCCTCGGTGATCTCAGGAAAGGCATCCTGCCCGTAATTATAGACCGTGCCGGGCAGCAGGATGCGGGCGCCGACGGCGCGGGCCGCTGCGATCGTGTTGTCTAGCATCGGCAGGACCAGCTTTTCCCAATCCTTGTAGCCGGGCGGATTGACCGCGTGGACGATCAGCTTGGCATCCTGGGCGGCGCGGCGGACATCGGCGGCATTCATCGCGTCGCCCTGGAGCCAGTGAAAGCGAGGTTCGCGCTTCGCCGCTCCCCCGGCTTTGCGGTTAAGGGCGCGGACGGTCCAGCCACGCGCGGCAAGGCCGCGCGCCATATGGCCGCCGATCCCGCCGGTGGCACCGAGAACCAGTGCGATAGGCTTTACGGGGTTTGAGTTCGATAGTTCCGACATGGCGGCAATCCTTCCAGCTGCATGCGTTTCGTTGGCTGGACTATCGCGCCATTCGCACCTATACGGAATTGGCAGAATTTCTTTGGCATCCATACAAAAATGAATGACATCAGCTGGGACTTTTACCGCACCTTCCTCGCCGTCCTGCGGCTCGGCTCGCTGTCTGCCGCCGCGCGCGAACTCGGCCTGACCCAGCCGACTGTCGGTCGCCATATCGATGCGCTGGAAGAGGCGGTGGGCTACCAACTCTTCACCCGTTCGCAGCGGGGCCTGCTGCCAACCGAACCGGCGCTGGCGATGAAACCCTATGCGGAAAACCTCGCCATCACGGCCGCTGCCATGCAGCGGCTGGCCTCGGGCGAGATCGGAACCGTCAGGGGAACGGTGAGGATCAGCGCCAGCGAAGTGATCGGCGTTGAGGTTCTCCCGCCAATCCTGGCGGCTCTCCAGGACGGATATCCCGGGCTGGAGCTGGAACTGTCATTGTCGGACGAGCTGGAAGACCTTTTAAGGCGCGAGTCGGATATTGCCGTGCGTATGACCAGCCCGGCCCAGGACGCGCTCGTCACCCGCCATATCGGCGAAATCCCTCTCGGGCTTTTTGCTCATCGCCGTTATCTGGACCGACATGGCGTTCCGCAAAGCCCTGAAGACCTGGCCACCCACCGGCTGGTCGGCTTCGATCGCCCCACCGCCTTCGTTCGCGCCGCTGCGGACCGTATCCGCATGACCTCCCCGGCCTTTCCCGATATAGAAAATATCCGCTGGAGCTACCGGGCGGACAACAATCTCGCGCAACTGGCGGCGATCCGCGGCGGTGTCGGCATCGGCATCTGTCAGGTCGGCATCGCCCGGCGTGACCCGGATCTGATCCGGGTGTTGCCCGTCATCTTCGAACTGCCGCTCGATACCTGGGTCGCCATGCACGAAAACCTGAAATCGTCGCCCTGCTGGCGCGTCACCTTCGACGCGCTGACCAAAGGCTTGCTGGACTATGTCCGCGGCTGACGTTTTCAGTGGGTGGTCGGCGCCTCGTCGCCATCCATGACCTCGGCCTCGGGCCGGTCGCCACCCTCGCTGTATTCGGTGTGCCAGATGCCCTTTTCGTCCTGCCAGCTGATTTCTTCCGGCTCTCCGCCGACTTGCTGTTCGGCCGCTACGATGCGGGCCGCCTGCAAAGCGTCTGAATGGCTAGGAAAGGTTTCCGAATAGACGTCGCCTTGCCGATAGGCCCAGCCGCCATCATGCGGCACGACTTTATAGGTAACCTTGGTCATACTCCCTCCTGTCTTTCATGGCTGCCTTGATCCATTCGGATCCTTGTCCTGTCGCGGCATCGGCGTGAAAAATTGAAAAGGTGCCACGAAGTTCCAAGCCACATCGCAAATCACGTCATAAATTATGGCATCAAAGACCGCCGACCGCAAATCTTCGAGGCGAAAGCGGAACCGTGCTTGATGCCGTAGGTTGCCGCATTAGATTGTCATCGGCCAAGGTCAGGAGCAGAATGTGGGTTTGTTGTCCCTGCTGAAGCAGGAAAGGTTTCTCATCGTCGCGCTGGCGGCTGGTTTCGTCGCTTATTCCATTGAGCATTCCGTGCTCGAGGCCGGCAAAACGGCGTCGCTGATCGCCGCGGCCGTCCTGATCGGCATCATCATCCTCGCCTCCACCCGTGTCGCCCACCATGCCGAAATACTCGCCCACAAGGTCGGCGATCCCTATGGCACGATGATCCTGACGCTGTCGGCGGTAGCGGTCGAGGTGCTGATCCTCGCCATCATGATGGGAAACACCAGTTCCCCTACCCTGGTGCGCGACACGATCTATGCGGCCGTCATGCTCGACATCAACGGCATCCTCGGCCTCGCCGCCCTGCTCGGCGGCCTGCGCCATGGCGAGCAGCCCTATAACGACGATTCCAGCCGCACCTACAGCGTGATGATCCTGACCGCCATGGGCATTTCCATGATCGTCCCGGAATTCATCCCCGGCGACCGCTGGCACTATTATTCCGCCTTCACGATCTGCGCGATGATCGCGCTCTATGCGGTATTCCTGAAGATGCAGGTCGGGCCGCACAGCTATTTCTTCAGCTACACCTATCCGCGCGCTGCGAAGCCGCCAACCGGCACACAGGCGCCGCAGGCGGAAGCCGAGCATGAATCCGCGGCGATCTCCATCGGCGTCATTCTTGTCGGCGTCCTGATCATCGGCTTCCTTGCCGAATTCATGTCTACGCTCATGAATGCCGGGTTGGAGGGCAGCGGGGCACCGCTGACATTGATGGCTGTCGTGGTTGCGGCGATTTCCGCAGCGCCCGAAATCCTGACCGCCCTGCGCGCGGCACTGCGCAACCGCATGCAGTCCGTCGTCAACATCGCCATGGGCGCGTCGCTGTCGACCGTCATCCTCACCGTGCCTGTCATGGAGGGCATCGCGCTCTACAGTGGCCAGCCGTTCGTCATGGCGATGACGCCGGTCCAGACCGTCATGGTCACCGTCACCCTGATCGCCGCCGCGATCAACCTCAACGACGGGCAGACGAACGCCATCGAGGGCATGACCCACTTCGTTCTCTTTGCGACATTCGTGATGCTGACGGCACTGGGCCTCTAAGCGAAAAAGATTCCGCGTCAAAGGCTTGCGCGCGGGAACGGAATCGGGTCGTGAAGAGGTTGAATCAATGTCTGAAATATGGTCGTGTCCGCCGCGGCGAAGGCCGGCTTCACAGCCGGTTGTCCAGCAATGGGCGCGATCACCATGTTGCGCATGAAGGAGATTTCAAATGTCTACACCTCCCTACAGAGCCGACCACGTCGGTTCGCTGCTGCGTCCCGCGTCCGTCAAGGACGCCCGCAAGAAGTTCTATGAAGACAAGAGCATTTCCGCGGACGAGTTGAAGGCCGTCGAAGACGAAGGCATCCGGGAACTCGTCAAGCTGCAGGAAAGCGTCGGCCTGAAGGTCGTGACCGACGGCGAAGCCCGTCGCCACTTCTGGCACTACGACTTCCTCGGCCTGCTCGACGGCATGGAATTCGTCACCCGCGAAGCCCACAAAGGCGTCACCTTCCACGGCGTCAAACTGCCGCCGACCTTCCCGACCATCAACGGCAAGCTCGACTTCCCGGACGATCACCCGCATCTGGAACACTTCAAGTTCCTCGCCGCCAACACCAAGGTGACGCCGAAAATCTCCATCCCCGGCCCGAGCGTCGCCCATTACCGCACCGCTCGTGCTGACGTCACCTATCCGGAATACCAGGATCAGGAAGCGCTGTTCGCAGCTCTCGCCCGCACCTATGCCAAGGCCGTGCAGAAGTTCTACGACGCCGGCTGCCGTTATCTGCAGATGGACGACATCTACTTCGCCTATCTCGGCGACGAGAAGCAGCGCGCCATGAAGCGTGAGGAAGGCTATGATCCGGACTGGCTGATCGAGAAATACGCATTGACCATGCATGAAGCGATCAAGGATCGCCCGAAGGACATGCTGATCGGCATGCATATGTGCCGCGGCAACTTCCGCTCCACCTGGGCTGCCGAAGGCGGCTACGATGCAGCGGCCGACGCGATCTTCAACAAGACCGGCGTCGACATGTTCTTCATGGAATACGACACCGAGCGCGCCGGCGGCCTGCAGCCGCTGAGCCTGCTCCAGAAGGGTTCCAAGCAGCGCGTCTATCCTGGCTTCATCACCACCAAGACCGGTGAACTGGAAACGCTCGACTCGCTGCGCCGCCACTTCGACGAAGCCTCCAAGTTCGTCGACATCGACCAGCTCGGCATTGCGCCGCAATGCGGTTTCGCCTCGACCGAAGAAGGCAATTCGATCACCGAGGACGACCAGAAGCGCAAGCTGGAACTCGTCGTTCAGACCGCCGAAGCCATCTGGGGCACGGCCTGATCCACTCCTCCGGCCGCAGGTATCGATTTAACTGCGGCCGGCTCTTGAGAATTCGCGTCACCGCCCGACGTTCTCCTGACAAATAAACTCAGGGAGACTTTTAAAATGGGTATATTCGACAAGATCAAGAACGCGATTTGGGGCGGTCATGCCGAAGCGGCGCAGTCCGCCACGCCCGCCGAACCTCTGAAACCCGCCGCTCCGGTTTCCGCATCCGCTGCACCGATGGCCAATCCGACGCCGATCCCATCGGCAGCGCCCGCAGCCCCCTCCTCGTCGGCTCCGGTCGACATCACGCCCATACTCGACGCCGCCGTCAAGAAGAGTGGTCAGAAGCTCGATTGGCGCAAGTCGATCGTCGACCTGATGAAGGCCCTCGATCTGGACTCCAGCCTCACCGCCCGCAAGGAACTGGCCGCCGAGCTGCACTATACCGGCGACACCAACGACTCCGCGACAATGAACGTCTGGCTCCACAAGGCGCTGATGAAAAAACTCGCCGAAAACGGTGGCAAGGTCCCGGCTGAACTCGCCGACTGATCCTCGACCTCCCCCGAACGCATCGAGCCCGCTTTCACCGGCGGGCTTTTGTTC
This sequence comes from Neorhizobium sp. P1_A6, assembly GCF_056406795.1. Lineage (NCBI taxonomy): Bacteria > Pseudomonadati > Pseudomonadota > Alphaproteobacteria > Hyphomicrobiales > Rhizobiaceae > Neorhizobium > Neorhizobium sp. P1_A6. The sequence continues at coordinate 393,935 of NZ_JBFTZM010000004.1, forward strand.
ACGGCACGTCAATAAAATAATCTTGAACGAACTGTGTTCGGCGCTTGCCGATGAACGCCCTAGATGAAGGCCATTGCCCGATACCCCTTCGCCGCGTGCGGGGTGTCATTGCAGGCCTCGGCGGTAATCCGCCCATTGAAAGGGAGTCCATGATGAAACGCCTCAGTCTTCTCCTGACCGGTTCGGCCCTCTCGCTTGCCTTGGTCGCCGGCCCCGTTTTTGCCCAAAACGCCGGCCAGCCCGCGGAAACCAAAGCGCCAAACGCTCGCGACCAGAAACCCGCCTTCGCCAACCAGACGCGTGCTCCGCAGCCGGCCCGGATGCCGAAGATCACCCAGGAAGTGATCGCCGACGGCCTGCCGCATCTCTGGGCGATGGAATTCCTGCCCGACGGCCGCATGCTGGTAACCGCCAAGCAGGGTGCCATGCACATCATCTCGGAGGAAGGCGAAGCGGGACCGAAGATCGAAGGTGTGCCGAAAGTGCTTTCCGGCGGCCAGGGCGGCCTGCTCGACGTGGCGCTTGTCCCGGATTTTGCGACCTCGGGCATGATCTTCTTCTCCTTCTCCGAACAGCGCGACGACGGCAACGGCACGTCGGTCGCCTCGGCCAAGCTCGTTCCTGACGATCGCGGCGGCGGCAGGCTGGAAAATCTCAAAGTCATCTTCCGCCAGATGCCGAGCTACGACGGCAACAAGCATTTCGGCTCACGCCTCGTCTTCGGGCCCAAGAACGAGCTCTACGTGACGGTCGGCGAGCGTTCCGATCCGCAACCGCGCGTACAGGCCCAGGATATCGCGAGCGGCCTCGGCAAGATCTTTCGCATCGACATGAACGGCAAGGCGCTGCCCGACAATCCGTTCGTCGACCGCCAGGGCGCCCGGCCGGAAATCTGGTCGCTCGGGCACCGCAACCTGCAGTCCGCCACCCTCGACGGCCAGGGCCGTCTCTGGACAGTAGAACACGGTCCACGCGGCGGCGACGAACTGAACCGCCCGGAAGCCGGCAAGAATTACGGCTGGCCGGAAGTCACCTACGGCATCGACTATAGCGGCAGGCCGATCGGCAAGGGCATCACCGCCATGAAGGAGACGGAACAGCCGGTCTATTTCTGGGACCCGGTGATCGCTCCGTCCGGCATGGCCTATTATGACGGCGACGCCATCCCGGAATGGAAAAATTCCTTCCTGATCGGCGGCCTCGTCGCCCAGGGCATCGTAGTGGTCCACATGGACGGCGACAAGGTGGCCTATGAGGAACGCGTACCGCTCGGCGCCCGCATCCGCGACGTCAAGGTCGGCCCCGACGGCGCCGTTTATGCGGTGACCGAACAGCGCGGCGGCGGGGAATCGACGATCGTGAAGTTGACCAAGAGCTGATGAGCATTCGGCAGGCGGCGCCCTCGGATGCCGCCTCACCTAGAATTTGAATGCCAGACGATGCCCGACAAGCGCCCGGTCGATCGTCACGAGCTGCAGCCCTTCGACCTGGCATTGCGCCAACAGAAGCCGGTCGAAGGGATCGCGCGTATCAGGTTCCGGCTCGGCGGCGGTGATAACATGCGGGATGTCGATGGGCAGGATGGTGAGGCCCGTATCATTCGCGGCTCCCGGCATGGCATCCAACTCCATTCCGGGATCCAGCTTTCCCAATCGGGATTTAATTGCGATTTCCCAAAGGCTGGCGACGCTGACGAATCCAGAAAAGCCTTGCGAAATAACCAGACTGCCCGCTTCAGGAAAACGTTGATGGATGTCGTTCCGCAGAACGGCAATGACCATATGTGTGTCGAGCAGACATCGCATCACTAAGGCAGCGGCCTCAGCAGGAAATCTTCCGGCAGCGGATCGTCGAAGTCGTCGGCGATATACGGGAAGGGATTGGTAATACCCCTGGCGCGCAGATAGGCTTGCGCCGCCTCAAGATTGATGCCGCCCTTCTTTTCCGGTTCCACTGCCTCGATATGCGGCACGATATCGAACACCGGCTTGCCGTCCCGTGTCACCGTCACGGTCTCGCCCTGCTCCACATCCTGGGCAAGTTCGTCGAGACGGTCCTGAGCTTCGCGAAGAGAAACGGTTTTCATAACCGAAATGTATGTCCGGTCGCCCCCGTGGTCAACGGACGCCTGAAAGCAACGAAGCCCGCCGTCGCCGGCGGGCTTCGTGCAGAAATCGCCAGAGCTTACTTGCAGTTTGCGCAGAAGCGCTGGATCCGCTTGCAGGCTTCTTCGAGCTGTTCTTCCGAAGCCGCATAGGAAATGCGGAAATTGGGGCCGAGGCCGAAGGCCGAACCGTGGACGACGGCCACGCCTTCGGTTTCCAGAAGCTCGGTGACGAAATCCTCGTCGGTCTCCATGACCTTGCCCGACGGCGAAGTCTTGCCGATCAGACCGGCGCAGGACGGGTAGACGTAGAAGGCGCCTTCCGGAGACGGGCAGACGATGCCCTTCGCCTGGTTCAGCATCGATACCACCAGGTCGCGGCGGCCTTCGAAGATCTTCTTGTTCTGCGGGATGAAATCCTGCGGACCGTTGAGCGCCTCGACGGAAGCCCACTGGGCGATCGTGCAGGCGCCTGACGTCTGCTGGCCTTGGATCATATCCATCGCCTTGATCAGTTCGAGCGGGCCGGCCGCATAACCGATACGCCAGCCGGTCATCGCATAGGCCTTGGAAACGCCGTTCATCGTCAGCGTGCGGTTGTAGAGCTTCGGCTCCACTTCCGCCGGCGAGACGAACTTGAAGTCGCCGTAGGTCAGGTGCTCGTACATGTCGTCGGTCAGCACCCAGACATGCTCGTGCTTGAGGAGCACATCGGTCAACGCCTTGAGTTCGTCATGGCTGTAGGCCGCGCCCGACGGGTTGGACGGCGAATTGAACAGGAACCACTTGGTCTTCGGCGTGATCGCCTTTTCAAGATCGGCGGCTGTCACCTTGAAGTTGTTTTCCTGGCTCGCCTTGATGATCACCGAGGTACCACCGCAGATGGCAACCATCTCCGGATAGGAAACCCAGTAGGGTGCGGTGATGATGACTTCATCGCCAGGGTTCAAGGTCGCCATGAAGGCGTTGAAAAGAATCTGCTTTCCGCCAGTGCCGACGATCGTCTGGGCCGGCGTGTAGTCGAGATTGTTTTCGCGCTTGAACTTCTTGGCGATCGCCTCGCGAAGCTGCGGAATGCCGGAGACCGGCGGATATTTGGTCTCGCCGCGATTGATCGCGTCGATGGCGGCTTTCTTGATGTTTTCCGGCGTATCGAAATCCGGCTCGCCTGCGCCGAGCCCGATTACGTCGCGGCCCTTTGCTTTCAGGTCGCGGGCTTTCTGGGAAACGGCGATGGTGGCAGAGGGCTTTACGCGGGAAAGTGCGTCGGCAAGAAAGGCCATAATCTTCGTCCTGAAGAGCTGTTGGAACAAGGCGGCATCGCGCGCCGAAAACCGCCCGTACGCTCTATGTCTAAACTATGACGCCGTTTCAAGCACAAAGCTTGAATGAGAACCATGAAAGAAGCTGATTAAAACCTTCGAAACCTTGTTTACAGCCGCGTAACCCTTGGCTGCTACAACCAGAAGGGATGGATAACGGAAATCGACGGGCACGGGCATGACGCCGAGAAGCATCTTCGCCAATCTGGTTCGCAGCGACAACGGGTCGTTTTCCACCGTCTACGGCCCTTTCCTGCTGCAATCCGCGCTGCAGCCGATCCTTCGCTCCGGTCCGGAAACCGGCCTTGAAATCGAAGCTTTCGAGGGTCTGCTGCGCGCCTCCCGCGACAACGAACCGGTGTCGCCGGCCGAGTTCTTTCCGCTCGTGTCCCCGGTCGACATGGCCGATGTCGACAGCATCCTGCGCACCATTCACATCTTGAACACCGGCCGGCTGAACCGGTCCCGCGCCGGGATCTTCGTCAAGTTCCATCCCGGCCTCTTCCGCACGTCCCAGGAAATGCGCCAGGAAGTCGATCGCATCAAGGTCGCCAGCCACGAGGCTGGCCTGGCGCCCGATCGGATCGTCTGCGAAATCTCCGAAAGATCCGGTGCGTCGGACGACATTGTCGTCGCCTTCACCGAGCACATGCAGGCGGTCGGCTTTCGCATCGCCATCGACGACTACGGCGCCCGCGATTCCGATCTCGACCGTCTGAAGCGCATCAAGCCGGACTACGTGAAATTCGAGGCCGCCTGGGTGCGCGACTTCCTCGACAATTCCGCCGGTTACGCGCTGCTGCGCGTCATCGTCCGGCAGATGCTCGACGATGGTATCGACCCCATCTTCGAAGGGCTCGAAGAGCTCTGGCAGGTGGATCTGTGCGAGGAACTGGGCGTGCCGCTGATGCAGGGTTATGCCCTTGCCCGGCCCGAACTGGCACCGACGACATTCAACGAGAACTTTCCGGAAAGTTTTGCCGACTTCGCGCCGCCCCAGGCAGGCGGCAACGACATCACGCTCGGCATCAGCCGGGCCGCGGTCGTTGCCCCTCCTCCGGTTCTCGCAAAGCCGGTATTCGCAAGACCTGCCCGCGCCTTCGGCCGCCGGCAATCCAGCAGCGAATGATGCGGCAAACGGCAATTTTCACGCCCTGGACGGCTGCCGCCGTGGCGGCGATCATCGATACCTAAGCAGCCTTCGCGCCGCCTGAAACCTTTGAATGGCGAAATTTTTTCTTTTCGCGCCCTTAGCGCCAAAATGGCACAGAACAGGGTTAAGGAAGCATTGCCGGCGATGGATTTGCGTTCCCGGGGCGCAAAGAAACGCGCAAAGCCCGCATTTTCAGGGGTTCTGGCGATCTGCAATTTCTCATTGTGGCAACAGTTCAAAAAACTTTTTCTTGCCAATTTTCGATAAACACAGCACTCTGTGCAAGTTCGGGCAATTTACGAGCATGGGAAGACCTATAATGACGCGCTCCGAAGGCGCTAAGACTTCGGGCGGTAGACCGGGGGCGGAGATTTCAAAGCAATTCCTTCCGGTCATCGCGGTAAAGACAGGGACCCTTTCTTAAAGCTGCCTGCCGCCGCCCTTCGGGGCTACACTGTGATGCTGTCCGCCGCTGAACACGGACAGAGAGAAAAGGACCTGCTGCATGGCCGAGACTGGCACTGTAAAATTCTTCAATACCGACAAAGGCTTCGGCTTTATCAAGCCTGACAATGGTGGCGCCGATATCTTTGTTCATATCTCTGCCGTACAGGCTTCCGGCCTGTCCGGATTGTCGGAAAACCAGAAAGTAAGCTTCGACACGGAACCGGATCGTCGCGGCAAAGGCCCCAAGGCCGTCAATCTGCAGATCGCCGGCTAAGCCTTCCGAGGCTTGCCATTTCGAGTTGAAGCCCGGCAGAAGATGCCGGGTTTTTTTTAAACCGACGTGTGTTGCGGCTTCGGTCCACCGAGGCCGCGCAGGAATGGATTGGTGCGCCGTTCGTCGCCGATCCTGCTGCCCGGCCCGTGGCCGCAGATGAATCCGACCTCGTCGCCGAGCGGTAGAACCTTGTCGCGGATCGAGGCGAGTAGCGTATCGTGGTCTCCGCCCGGCAGATCCGTGCGCCCGATCGAGCCGTTGAACAACACGTCGCCGAGATGTGCAAAACCCTGGGCCCGGTTGTAGTAGATCACGTGCCCGGGCGCATGTCCGGGGCAATGGAAGATCTCGAACACATGCTCGCCGAACGAAACCTTGTCTCCTTCGTTCAGCCAGCGGTCCGGCACGACGTTGCGCACCGCCATCTTCACCCCGAATTTTTCCGCCTGCGTCTCAAGGCGCTGCAGCAACGGCAGGTCCGCCTCGTGGGGACCGATCACCTGGATGCCGAGCGCTTCGCGCAATTCGTCCGCGCCGCCCGCATGGTCGATATGCCCGTGTGTCAACCAGATCTCCTTGAGGGTGACGCCATTTTCCTCGATGACCTGAAGAATGGTTGGTACATCGCCGCCCGGATCGACGACCACGCCCTCTTTAGTCTCGTCGTCGAAGAGGATCGTGCAGTTCTGCTGGAATGGCGTAACCGGAATGATACCGGCCTGTAACTTGCCCATGGTGCCTCGGCCTAAACGATGATGCTCGCCGGGGGTATACCGATAAACGCAGGGCATTTCAGCCGAAAAGATCAATTCGAGGCAAGGGTCGTGTAATGCGCGTCAGGGGAAACCGGCGGCGCGAGCGATACGGTGGCGATCAGGAAAGCCGCAACCAAGATCTTCAGCACGAAAACAGTCATCAGCAAGCTCTTGAGCGGATGGGAGGGGCTCAATGTTTCCATCCGGATCGGGGGCAGCGCGGCAAAGGTCTGGGCGGTCATCGTCTGGGTCGTCATGAGGTCTCTCCGGTGTTTATGGCGGGATCAATGGACTGGCGGCATAAAGGTTCCGTGCCTCTTTATAGCTGTGGCACCCCCGCCACAGCTTGCAGAATCCACCCGCATTCGGCGGAACCACCGGGACACGCGGGGTGTTACCCTGCCAGTCAACATGAGGAGAAAATCCATGACGACTTGGTTGAAATGCCCGGAATTGAAGTGGCGGGACCTGACATGGCTGGGCCTCGGCGCCGTCCTTTCGGCCCTCGCCCTGCCCGCCCAGGCGCAGATGACCACCACGACCGCCTCGGACATCATCGTCCGCTCCGGTCCCGGCCAGAACTATCCCGAAATCGGGATGGCCACCCGCGGCAGCCCGGCGATGATGGACGGTTGCCTCAAGGGTAGCAAATGGTGCCGCATCGACGTCAACGGCATGCGCGGCTGGGTCTACGCGGAATACCTGACAATCCGCCACAACGGCTCGGCGGTCGCGGTTGAGGAATATCGCACCCAGTACGAAGTGCCGTCCGTCACCTATGAGACGACCGCAAGCGTCGCTCCGCCGGCCCCCGTCCCCGGTCCGGGCGATATCCTGCTCGGCCCAGTCGGCGCCGTCGCGCCTGTCGACCCGCCGGAAACCGTGATCAGCTATATAGAAGAGCACCCGGCCGAGCCGGTCTATGTCCGCAACGAAGTGGCGATCGGCGCGACGTTGCCGCCCGGTGTCGTGGTCCGGCAAGTGCCCGATTACGATTATGATTATGTCGTGGTCAACGACCGCCCGGTTCTTGTCGATCCCGGCACCCGCCGCATCGTCCACATCTACGAGTGAGCTTTATCGCAAAGGGGCGCTGTCTGGCAGCGCCCTTGTCCCATGGCCCGCGGCCACTCGCCTTCCCCAACAAATGCTGTTGATTGTTCAGCCTGTTCGCGCTTTATGACATGCGTCAGGTTACACTGTGAAATCAGCAAATAAGAGCTTCGGCTCCACGGGCATCTGAGCGTGGGCCACAAGAGCCATAAAGGGAAAGGAAACGCGAGTGTCGCGCGCATCGACGGGAAAAGCCGTCAAGAAGGTCCTGCCGACAATGCCGGCAGTCGACGAAGCCCAGATCGACTTCGAGACCATCGAACTGCTTTTCTTCGCCTACCGTGATTTCGTGTCCGATCCGGATGCGATCCTCGCCAAGATCGGCATGGGCCGCGCCCACCACCGCGTCGTCTATTTCGTATCCCGCCAACCGGGCATGATGGTCACCGACCTTCTCGATACGCTGCAGATCACCAAGCAGAGCCTCGCGCGCGTCCTCAAGCAATTGATCGAATCGGGTTATATTCGCCAGATGGCCGGCGCCAAGGATCGCCGCCAGCGCAGGCTCTACCCGACCCTTGCAGGCCGTGAACTGGCGCTCGCCCTTTCCGAGCCGCAATCGCGCCGTATCGCTCGCGCCATGGAGGAACTGACCCCGGACACGCGGGCCTCGGTCAAGGAATTCCTGCGCCGCATGCGCGGCCGCGACGAAAGCCTCGAGCCTGTCGACAGCGATATGGATTAAGTGGGACCTTTGAGATGACGAAACTGCAGCCTTCCGACGATGCGCCTCATCTTCTCGTGGTCGACGACGACACGCGTATCCGCGATCTCCTGAACCGCTACCTGATGGAACAGGGGTTTCGCATCACCGTCGCCGGCGATGCAGCCGAGGCCCGCCGCAAGCTCGAAGGCCTGCATTTCGATCTGATCATCCTCGACGTGATGATGCCCGGCGAATCCGGCATTTCGCTCACCCAGTCCCTCTACCAGAAGAAGACGGTGCCGGTGATCCTGCTGACCGCCCGCGCCGAATCGGAATCCCGCATCGCCGGTCTCGAAGCGGGCGCCGACGATTATCTGTCGAAACCCTTCGATCCGCGCGAACTGGTCCTGCGCATCAACAATATCCTGCGCCGCAGCACTTCGCCTGATACGCCGAAGATCGAGCAGATCATGTTCGGCCCCTTCACCTTCTCGATCCCGCGCAAGGAATTGCGCAGGGCCGCCGAAACCATCCGGCTGACCGATCGCGAACAGGAGATCATGCTTCTTTTCGCGCTGCGCGCCGGCGATACCATTCCCCGCCACGAGCTGATCGGCGATGACGCGGAGGTCGGCGAGCGCACGATCGACGTGCAGATCAATCGTTTGCGGCGTAAGATCGAGGAGGATCCGGCCAACCCCGTCTACCTCCAGACGGTGCGCGGCATCGGATACAGGCTGAGTATCGATTAGCCGAAGAGACCCGGCACAGGCTGAAGGCAGGATGGCATTTTTCGACTCTCTGAAGCGCGACATGGACCGGCTCACTTTGCCGGGCTGGCGGCCGATGACCCGCTGGCTGCGCCGCCGCCTGCCGACCGGGCTCTACACCCGCTCGCTTTTGATCGTCATCCTGCCGATGCTGCTTCTGCAGGGCGTCGTCGCCTCCGTCTTCATGGAACGGCACTGGCGCATGGTCACCGAACGCCTGTCGGAAAGCACCGTCCGCGATATCGCCGGCATTATCGAGGTGATCCAGGCCTATCCCCAGGATAGCAACTATGATGCCATCAGCCGCATCGCCAGCGACGCGTTGAACCTCACCATCGCGGTCGAGGAAAACAGCCAGCTGCCGCCGCCCCGCTCCCGTCCCTTCTTCGCCATCCTCGACGATATCCTCGCCGAGCAGATCACCCGCCAAATCCAGATGCCCTTCTGGATCGATACAGTGGGCGACAGCCGGCTCGTCGAGATCCGCATCAAGTTCGATACCAGGGTGTTGCGCGTTTTCGTCCGCCGCGGCTCAACCTATGCCTCGAACACACATATCTTCCTCGTCTGGATGATCGGCGCCGCTTTCGTACTGGTCATCATCTCGATTCTTTTCCTGCGCGGCCAGATCCGGCCGATCCTGACGCTTGCAAGCGCTGCCGAAAGCTTCGGCAAGGGGCAGAAGACCGATGGCTTTTCGCCGCGCGGCGCCGAAGAGATCCGTCGCGCCGGCCTTGCCTTCATCCAGATGCGCGAACGCATCGAGCGGCAGATGGAACAGCGCACCGCCATGCTCGCCGGCATCAGCCACGACTTGAGGACCATCCTCACCCGCTTCAAGCTGCAGCTGGCGCTCGCCGGCAACAAGCCGGAACTGGCCGGCATGGGCCAGGACGTCGACGATATGCAGTCGATGCTGGAAGGTTATCTCGCCTTCGCCAAGGGCGAAGCTGAAGAGGACTTTGGCGAGCTGCGTCTGAGTGAGCTACTGGAAAAGCTGTGCCTGGAATTTACCTTGCATGGCAAGACCATGACCTACGAGATCGGCGGCGAGGACGAGATCGCCGTGCGCCCCAACGCCTTCACCCGGCTGGTCGCCAACCTCGTGTCCAACAGCGAGCGTTACGCCAAATCGCTGCATGTGGACGCGCGTCACAGCGCCAAATGGCTGACGCTGACGCTCGACGACGACGGCCCCGGCATTCCGGCAGGGTCGCGCGAGGATGTCTTCAAGCCGTTCTACCGCCTCGACGAGGCCCGCAACCTCAACGCGTCCGGCACCGGCCTCGGCCTGGCGATCGCTCGCGACATCGCCCGCGCCCATGGCGGCAACGTCACGCTCGCCGACAGCCCGCGGGGCGGCTTGCGTGCCGTCGTACGCGTCCCCGCCTGATCATTGACGAGGAACCGATGCCGATCGATCTTTCCGAGATGTCCTGGCTGAACCCGCCGCCCGAAAGCCGCAAGCAGGATGGTCGACTGATCGCCCGCTCCGGCCTGGAAACCGATTTCTGGCAGGGCACCTATTACGGCTTTCATCGCGACAGCGGTCACTTCCTCCATCGGAGCCGAAAGGGCGACTTCACCGCCGAAACCTCCTTCGTCGGGAGGTACGAGGCGCTCTACGATCAGGCCGGGCTGATGATCCGTCATGACGAAAAACACTGGATGAAATGCGGCATCGAATTCACCGATGGCGCCCGCCATTTCAGCGTCGTGGTGACCAACGGCCACTCCGACTGGTCCGCCTTCCGGCTCACCGACGATTTCGAGGAAATTTCCGTCCGCGTCACCCGCATGGGCGACGCCCTCTTTGTCCAGTACCGAACCGGCACACAGCCCGACTGGCGCATGGCGCGGCTCGCTTTCTTCCCACCCGAACTCACCGACCTCTCCGTCGGCATGACCTTCTGCTCGCCGCAACGCGAAGGTTTCGAGGTGGAGTTCCGGTCGTTCAGCCTCGGCGATGTCGAGAGCCGCGATATCCACTGACGATATGCCCTGCGCACAAGGGTTACATCAGCTTACCGCCGTTCGGCACCGGCTGCTCGACGGCGGCAAGCACGATCGCGCCGTTCTCGTCCTCGAAGCCGAGGGTCAGCACTTCCGAGCGGAACGGCCCGATCTGCCGCGGCGGGAAATTGACGACGCCGAGCACCTGCCGTCCGATCAGCGTTTCCAGCGTATAATGCACGGTGATCTGTGCCGACGATTTCTTGATGCCGATCTCCGGGCCGAAATCGATCTTCAGCTTGAAGGCTGGCTTGCGGGCTTCCGGAAAAACCTCGGCCTCGACGATCGTGCCGACGCGGATGTCCACCTTTTCGAAGTCGGAATAGGTGATGTCCTCAGCCATTCGAACTCACTCAGGCGCCGAGTTCTTCGGCTCTGTCGCGGGCAGCCGCGATCGCCTTGTCGAACAGCGGCTGCATGCCGTCGTCGGCCATCAGCACGGCAAGTGCCGCAGCCGTCGTGCCGTTCGGCGAGGTGACGTTCTGGCGAAGCCTGGAAGCGTCGTCCGGGGACTGGTGAAGGAGCTCGCCAGCCCCCGAGACAGTTTCCCGCGCAAGCCGCATGGCGAGGTCCGCCGGCAGGCCCGCTTTCCGGCCCGCTTCCGCCATGCACTCCACGAGATAGAACACATAGGCCGGGCCGCTGCCTGAAACGGCGGTCACCGCATCGATATCCGCTTCGCTTGAAACCCATTCCACCGGCCCGCTGACCTTGAGCAGCGATTGCACCGCTTCGCGCTGGGCTTCAGTGACCTTGGGATTGGCATAGGCGCCGGTGACGCCGCGGCCGATCATGGCTGGCGTATTCGGCATGGCACGCACCATGGCGGCTTCGCCGAGATGCTTTTCGAGATAAGCGAGCGTCTTGCCGGCCGCAACCGAAACGACGACCGTGCCGGAACCGACGACCGGCTTCAACGGCGGCAGGACGGCATCCATCAGCTGCGGTTTGACCGCGAGAAACAGGATATCAGCGGACGTATCGCCGGGAAGCGCGGTAAAGTGATGCGCACCGGCCTCGGACATCATCGTTTTCATCGCATCGGAAGGCGATGGGTCGATGACCGTCACGGACGCGCCGGGCACGCCCTTTTTCAGCCAACCCGATAGCATGGCGCCGCCCATATTGCCGGCGCCGACCAGGATGATGGATCCCAACTGACCAGAGGCCATCAGCACTCGCCCACGGTTTCGAACAGAACGGCTTCCATGGCGGCCTTCGCCTCCATGCCCGACCATACGACAAACTGGAACGCCTGATAATAGGATTCGCAGGCATCGAGCGCACTCGAAAGCAGCACTTCGACCTGCTGGTTGTTGGGTTCGGCGCCGCCTGCCAACAGCAGCGACTGCCGGAAGATGACCACGTCTTCCTGGCGCCATACGTCGAAATGGCCCATCAGCACCTGGCCGTTGACGTGGCTCAGCAGGCGGATGACCTCGTTGACGCGAGCGTCGGGGATCTTGATGTCGAAAGCGCAGGCGAGATGCAGCGCTTCGAACTCCTCCATCCAGGAGAAGGAAACATGGTAGTCCGTCCAGCGGCCTTCCACGGTCATGGCGATCTCGTCTTCACCCGACCGTTCGAACGTCCAGTCGTTCGAGGCAGCAACGAATTCGATCATATCGACCGGATTCGACTGGCGTTCGATTTCCATTTCCATAAGCGTCATGCGGCACCTTCTTGACCGGAATGAATGCGAATTCGTGCGGTAAAACGCCAAAAACACGCGAACAGTAACCGGGAACAACACTGTCGATGATCGTCCGACGCTTCCAGAATAACGCAGCCACCCTGTCTGGAGCTTACCAAGCCGTTTCGAATCATCCTTTAAAATCAGTGTACCTAGACGGAGTCCGGCTGCCAGCCCCTCCATCGGTTTTTACATGGGCAAAACTTGAAACATGGTTCGCAGCGGAGATCAGAACCGAGTCATAAGCGACTCTGGACGCTGGCTTTTTTGACAGTGTCCACAGGGTGTCACTTTTTTGTTTCAACACCTGCGCCCGCGCCGAAAATCTGTTCGGCACGGTTCGATCGGAGAGCCCACACGAATGCGGAACCTCATAGTGAAATAATAATATGGCTCCGCATTCGCGTGGCCTTCGGCGTCTTGTCGGGGCTTCCGGCCCCTACAGGTGATCATCTCGCCTCGCTGCGTGGCTTCGTTCTCGCCCATCCTTTCGGGACAGGCCTGCCACTTGCACGGCTCAACCGAACCGGACATGGCTGTCCGGGGGAGGCTTGATAGGAATGGTCGTCTTGCAACGAGCACTCCATGGCTTTCACCTCTTCCACCATCCCCGCACGTTACGGTTCTGATGAAAGCGCCGGCCCCCGCCTGCCCGCGAACGTCTCGCGAAACACTCCGGCGACGGAAGCACGGGGATTGTAGGCGTGGGTTGGGAGGGCGGGGAAGGTATTGGGTACGCCCTTTTCCTCTCCCCATGGGAGGAGAAAAGAAAAACAGCATCTTAGCTGACGAGCTAAGTGCTAGATTTTACGCAAGAGAGGCAGATCGTCCCCGGGAAACGCAGATCACTGCCCCGAAAGCTTGGCTTCCAGCGCCTCGATCCGCGCCTTCAGCGCTTCGTTTTCGTCGCGGGCGCGGGCTGCCATTTCGCGGACTGCCTCGAATTCCTCGCGCTTGACGATATCCATGCTGTTGAGGAACCGCTCGGCCTGGGCGTGAAATGCGGTTTCGACCTCCTTGCGCACCCCTTGGGCGGCGCCGGCGGCATCGGTCATCAGCCGCGCGAAATCGTCGAGAATGCGGTTCGTACCGGTTGCCATGGTTCTGAACTCCCATATCGTCTGGCCGGCAATCCGGCCGGCGAATGTCCATAGGGTTCAAGTAGGGCCTGCGCGGGCCGCTTGCAAGCATCATCCACCGTTCGCATGAGCACTCGCTTAGATTCACCTTGACCGTCGATGGCCGCAACGCCATGTTCCGCGCAATGCCGTTAGGTTGGACCCTGTAATTTGTACGAAGCGCTTCATCTTTTCGCTCTGATGCCGTTCCCGAACATCGATCCGGTGGCCTTCTCCATCGGCCCGCTCGCCATCCATTGGTATGGGCTCGCCTATGTCGCCGGCATCATGCTCGGCTGGTTTTATGCGCGTCGGCTGGCTGCCAACGCTTCCCTGTGGAGAGACGGCCAGTCGCCGATTACGGCTGCCCAGCTCGACGACTTTCTCGTCTGGGTCGCGGCCGGCATCGTGCTTGGCGGCCGCATCGGTTATATCCTCTTCTACGACATGGCGGCGGTGGCCGCGAATCCCATCCGCGCGATCGAGATCTGGAACGGCGGCATGTCCTTCCATGGCGGCTTCATCGGCGCAACGATCGCGATGATCATCTTCGCCCGCCGCAATACCATTCCGGTCTGGAGCATGTTCGACACGGTCGCAGCCGTCGTACCCTTCGGCCTGTTCTTCGGCCGCATCGCCAATTTCATCAACGGCGAACTCTGGGGACGCCTCAGCAGCGCGCCCTGGGCAGTCGTCTTCCCGACCGGCGGCCCGTTCGCGCGCCATCCGAGCCAGCTCTATGAAGCAGGCCTCGAAGGCATCGTGCTGGTACTCGTCCTCGCCCTGCTGATCTTCCGTTTCAAGGCGCTGAAAGTCCCTGGCACCATCGCCGGCACCTTCGTTGTCGGTTACGCGCTCTGCCGCATTTTTGTGGAATTTTTCCGCGAGCCGGATGCGCAGCTCGGTTATCTGCTCGACACCAATTGGCTGACCATGGGCATGGTTCTGTCGCTGCCGATGATCGCAGCAGGCCTTTGGGCCATTGTTCGGGCCCGCGCGGCGGCGACGTCCGCGGCGAAAGCTTGAGGGAGGCACACCCGGTGAGCACTCCCCTCACAGAGAAGATCAAGACCCTGATCCGCACCAACGGCCCGATCAGCGTCACTGACTATTTCGCGCTGTGCCTCGCCGATCCGGAATACGGTTATTACCGCACCCGCGAGCCTTTCGGCCGTCACGGTGATTTCATCACCGCGCCGGAGATCAGCCAGTTGTTCGGCGAGATGATCGGCGTCTTCATGGTGCACGCCTGGCAACAGCACGGAACGCCCACGGGCGTCCGGCTGGTGGAGATCGGCCCCGGCCGCGGCACGATGATGACCGACATGCTGCGGGTGATCAAACGCATCGCGCCGCGCTTTTTCGAAGACCTGCACGTGCATCTGGTCGAGACCAGCGAGCGTTTGCGCGGCGTCCAGCGCATCACGCTCGAGGCTTTCTCGACCAAGATTTCCTGGCATGACAGTTTCGAGGAAGTCCCCGAAGGTTTCACGCTGATCGCCGCCAACGAATTATTCGACGCGATCCCGATCCGCCAGTTCGTCAAGACGCCGACCGGTTTTCGCGAACGTCTCGTCGGCCTCAACGCCGAAGATGAACTCGGCTTTGCCGCCGGCGTCGCGACGCTCGACCCGCAGCTCCTTCCCTCGCCCCTCGCCGGCATTCCCGACGGCACGATCTTCGAACTGTCTCCGGCCCGCCAGGCGGTGATGCTGACGCTGTGCGAGYGTTTGAGGACCTTCGGCGGCACGGCCCTGATCATCGACTACGGCCATCTGGTCACCGGCTTCGGCGATACGCTGCAAGCCATCCGCCACCATGACTACGATCCGCCGCTCGAAAATCCCGGCGAAGCGGATCTCACCAGCCATGTCGACTTCGAGGACCTCGCACGCATTGCCGTTTCCACGGGCGTGCACTTGAACGGCGGCTTGCACCAGGGTGATTTCCTGTTCGGCCTCGGCCTTGCCGAGCGGGCGACCGCGCTTGCCAAAGACAAGGAACCGACCGAACAGCGCCTGATCGCCGCCGCCGTCGATCGGCTTGCCGGCGAAGGTGCCGGCAAGATGGGCGAACTCTTCAAAGTCATCGCGGTATCGAGCCCGGCATTGAAGCTGATGCCGTTCCGCGCGGTGGAGTGAACAGCGACCGTCAATTCATCAACCGATTGACATCCGCCCTTTTCTTGCGCCACTCTCGCCCTAAATCGAAGCAGCGGGCATGCCTTGAGAGAAGCCCAAAACCTCTTCAAATCAACGGGATAGATAACACCGATGCGGGACAGACCCTTGCCGGAGCCGATCGAGAGCCCCCTGTTGAACGACAGGGCCGGCGCCCGTGTTCGTCACGGCTTCTTCACCCGCAAGGGCGGCGTTTCCGAAGGTTTGTACGCCGGTCTCAACGTCGGCATCGGCTCGGACGACGACCGTGAGAAGGTGATCGAGAACCGCAACCGGGTGGCCTCCTGGTTCGGCCTGCCTGTCGAAAAGCTGGCGACCGTCCACCAGGTCCATTCGCCCGACGTCTTCGTCGTCGACGAGACCTATGCCGGCGAACGGCCGAAGGTCGACGCGATGGTGACGAGTGTGCCGGGCGTGGCACTCGGCGTGCTTGCTGCCGACTGCGGCCCGATCCTGTTTGCCGACGGCGAGAACGGCGTGATCGGTGCCGCCCATGCCGGCTGGAAGGGTGCGCTGACCGGCGTGCTCGAAAACACCATCGAGGCAATGATCTCGCTGGGCGCCGCGCGGGAAAACATCACCGCGGTCCTCGGCCCCTCGATCGGCCCGGCGAGCTACGAGGTCGGCCCGGAATTTGTCGAGCGGTTCCTGGGCTACGACCCGTCCTATGAGGCCTTCTTCACATCGTCATCGAATACGGGGCATTCTATGTTCGACCTGCCCTCGCTGACCATAAGGCGGCTGAGGGATGCCGGGGTGCGGGCGGAAAGCCTCGGCCTCGATACCTATCCGGATGCGGAACGGTTCTATTCCTACCGCCGCACCACCCATGCCAAAGAACCGGATTACGGCCGTCAGATTTCAGCAATCGCACTTCAGGAGAATTGATATGGCCCTGCATTTCGAGAGGAGCGAATACGCCGACCGGCTGACGCGGCTGACGGAGAAGATGCGCGCCGACAAGCTGGATGCGCTTTTGATCTTCGCCCAGGAAAGCATGTACTGGCTAACCGGCTACGACACGTTCGGCTACTGCTTTTTCCAGACCCTGATCGTCAAGGCGGACGGCAGCATGACACTGCTCACCCGCTCCGCCGACCTGCGCCAGGCCCGCCACACCTCGATCGTCGAGAACATCGTCGTCTGGGTCGACCGGGTGAATGCCGATCCGACCCTCGACCTCAAGAACCTGTTGAGCGACATGGACCTGCTCGGCGCCAGGATCGGCGTCGAATACGATACCCACGGCATGACCGGCCGCATCGCCCGCCTCCTCGATAACCAACTCGCCACCTTCGGCCAGATCAGCGACGCCTCCTACCTGGTCAGCGCTCTGCGCCTGGTCAAAAGCCCGGCGGAAATCGCCTTTGCACGCCGCGCTGCCGAACTTGCCGACGACGCGCTCGATGCGGCGCTGCCGCTGATCAGGGCCGGCGGCGACGAGGCGGAAATCCTCGCGGCCATGCAGGGCGCCGTCTTTCTCGGCGGCGGTGACTACCCCGCCAACGAGTTCATCATCGGCTCCGGCGCCGATGCCCTGCTCTGCCGCTACAAGGCCGGCCGCCGCAAGCTCGACGCGACCGACCAGCTGACGCTCGAATGGGCGGGAACAGCTGCGCATTACCATGCGGCGATGATGCGCACGGTCATCGTCGGCGAACCGTCGCCTCGCCACCGCGAGCTCTACAAGGCCTGCCTCGAAACCATCAAGGCGATCGAGGAAGTGCTGCGCCCCGGTCAGACATTCGGCGACGTCTTCGACACCCATGCCCGCATCCTCGACGAACGCGGCCTGTCGCGCCACCGCCTCAACGCCTGCGGTTATTCGCTCGGCGCGCGCTTCTCGCCCTCCTGGATGGAGCACCAGATGTTCCATTTCGGCAATCCTCAGGAGATTTTGCCGGACATGACGCTGTTCGTGCACATGATCATCATGGATTCCGACAGCGGCGCGGCGATGACCCTCGGCCACACCTACCTGACGACCGAAGGCGATCCGCAGCCACTTTCCCGCCATGCTTTGGAGCTCATTCAGCGCTGAATGCTCAAAAAATCAGGCAATTGACAGTTTGGGAAAGCAAACTCTAAGCTCCTGCCGAGGAATCTGTGGCGGGAGACGGGTATGCGGCCTTTCGGAACACTGCTGTCCGCTGCCCTGCTGGCGGTTGCGCTTGCCTCCTGCAACACCACGGAAGCATTGACGCCACAGACGAATGTCGGCGGCGGGGGAGCCCGAACCTCCTCGCCCGTCACCCAGGCCGAAACCGACCGCATGGCCCGCTCGGCACAGCCGGAAACCTATAACAGCAGCGGCGGCTATCAATCCGGCCCCCAGAGCACGCTTGAAGCGCAGGCCCGGGCGCTGGAATCCGGCAGCGCCGTCTCGCCCTCCTCCTCCGGCCAGCCGCCGCAATGGGAGGGCCAGGGGAGCCAGGGCCAGCAGCAGACCATGCAGCAGCCTCAGGCGCAGCAGCCGACCGCGGCACCCCAGCAACAACAATCCCGTCAGCAGCAGAGCGCCTCATTGCCGCCCGCATCCGGTCCGACGGTCCGCTTCCTGCCGATCATCGGCGCTCCGGTCCAGGCGGTCACCCCGCTGTCCCGCCAGCTCGGCGCTCAGGCCCGCGCCAACGGACTGACGATCCGGCCGTCGAGCGACAACAGTACCGAGCACATCCTGAAAGGTTATTTCTCCGCCTTTTCCGACAGCGGCAAGGTCACCATCGTCTATGTCTGGGACATTCTTGACAGTTCCGGCGCCCGGCTACACCGCATGCAGGGCCAGGAGAGCGTGCCCGGCAGCGGCCAGGATCCCTGGGCCGCGGTTCCGGCTTCGACCATGGAGACCATCGCCGCCAAGACGATCCAGGACTATGTGGCCTGGCGCCAATCCCAAGGCTGATCGATCCGGCTTTGGCTATCTTGGGGCAATCGCGGCGGCCGATTCTTACTGAACCTCAAAAGCCACTGGTCACAGTTTCTTCATAAAAAAGGGTGAGCGGGCGCGAAACGCACTTGCATTCGAAGGCGGCGGCGGTAAAAGGCCCGCATCCAGCTTCAAAACAGGCGGACCGCAATGAAGGTTTTCGCAGGCAATTCGAACCGGCATCTCGCCGACGCGATCTGCAGCTATCTTAATGTTCCAGTCGGAAAAGCCAGCGTAAGGCGATTTGCAGACCAGGAAATCTTCGTTGAAATTCAGGAAAACGTGCGTGGCGAAGATGTCTTCATCATCCAGTCCACGTCCTTCCCGACCAACGATCACCTGATGGAACTGCTGATCATGATCGATGCGTTCCGCCGGTCGTCGGCCAAGCGCATCACGGCGGTCCTGCCGTATTTCGGTTACGCCCGTCAGGACCGCAAGGCCGGCCCGCGCACCCCGATCTCGGCAAAGCTGGTCGCCAACCTGATCACCGAGGCCGGCGCCGACCGTGTCCTGACGCTCGACCTGCATGCCGGGCAGATCCAGGGCTTTTTCGACATCCCGACCGACAATCTCTTCGCGGTGCCGGTGCTCGCACGCGACGTCAAGGAACATTACGACCTCAACAACGTCATGGTCGTCTCGCCCGATGTCGGCGGCGTTGTTCGCGCCCGGGCGCTCGCCAAGCGCATCGACTGTCAGCTGGCAATCGTCGACAAGCGCCGCGAACGGGCTGGCGAATCCGAGGTGATGAACGTCATCGGCGAAGTCGACGGCAAGGACTGCCTGCTGATCGACGATATCGTCGATTCCGGCGGCACGCTCTGCAACGCGGCTGAAGCGCTGCTCAAGAACGGCGCTACCAGCGTCACCGCCTACATCACCCACGGCGTGCTGTCGGGCGGCGCGGTTGCGCGTATCGGCGCCTCCAAACTCAAGGAACTGGTGATCACGGACTCGATCCAGCCGACCACGGCGGTCCAGTCGGCGCACAATATCCGGGTCATCACCACCGCCAACCTGCTCGGCGAGGCGATCAACCGCACGGCAATGGAATCCTCCGTCTCCAGCCTGTTCGACTGACCTTCTTCTGTCACAAGTATTTGGATAGACTCGCCTTCGAACGCAAACGGAGGGTGAGTCGCGATGATTTCCTTTATCGGCCTCTCGAAGAGACTGGCCATTTTCCTTCTAATTCCGTTGCTGTCGGCCTGCGTCGACGGCGGTAGCAGGCCGGGCGGCTACTATCCGCCGGAACGGCCGCGGCCGGACTGGAACCGTCCTCAGAGGCCTGATCGTCCTGACTGGGATCGTCCGCAGCGGCCCGACCGTCCGGATTGGAACCAACCCGGCAGGCCCGGTCGTCCGGACCGACCGGATCGCCCGGATCGCCCGGACTGGAACCAGCCAGGCCGTCCTGGTCGCCCGGATCGCCCCGGAAGGCCCGAGCAGCCCGGCTTCTGCACACGCGAATACCGTCCCGTCTGCGGCCAGCAGGGCGGACGCACCCAGACTTTCCCGAACGCCTGCGAGGCGGCAAATGCCGGCTTCAGCGTCGTGGCTTCCGGTGAGTGCCGTCGTTAAAAGGCCGGCTTGAGGTAACGACAAGTCATCAGCGGAAAACGCCGGAACCAGGGTTCCGGCGTTTTGCTTTGTGCCAAAGCTTCGGTTAGAAGGCGCTCCGAAGAAGGAGACAAGCATGGCCGCACGCGACCGCTATTCCCGAAAACTCGAATGTTCCCAATGCGGCAATGTCGGTTTCGCCGAGGTTTCCGAGACCGACGACAGGCGGCAGGGCAATCGCGATTTCCGCATTGATGAATTGCCGAAAGGCTTCATCACCGAATTCGCGTCGACCGATCCACGCAAATACATGATCCGTTGCGGCCAATGCGGCCACAAGTTCCGTTTCGAGCAGAAGACGGTTTATGCACCGGGGGGCGAACCCCGACGCTGACGCAAGTCAGGCGACCTTGGCAACCACCGGGGTGCTCTCGTCCCGGGCTTCACCATTGACGATATGTTCGATCCCGGCCCGCGGACCGGGCTTGCCGAACAGATAGCCCTGGACCTGCATGCAGCCTTCCTTGCGCAGGAAGGCGATATGCGCATCGGTCTCCACCCCTTCCGCCAGCACCGGGATATGGAGGCTGGAGGCAAGGATCAACGTCGAGCGCACGATCGCCGCCGACTGTTCGTTGTTGGAAAGCCCGTCGACGAAGGTTCGGTCGATCTTGATCTTGTCGAACGGGAAGGACATCAGCGTCGAAAGCGACGAATAACCGGTGCCGTAGTCGTCCATGGCGATCTTGACGCCGAGGCTCTTCAGATGGCGAACGATCTGAAGCGCCCGCTGATGGTCGCCGATGATGCCGGATTCGGTGATCTCAAGCTCCAGGCGGTCGGCACTGAGCCCCGTCTCGTTGAGGATATCGCGAACCTTGGTCGGAAATCTCGGATCGGCGAGCTGCTGAGCAGCGACGTTGACGGCAATGCCGAACGGATTTTTCCACGTCGCCGCCTCCAGGCAGGCGCTCCGGAGCACCCATTCGCCAAGCTCGATGATGAAGCCGGTGCGCTCTGCAATCGGGATGAACTCGCCGGGATTGACCAAGCCGCGTGCCGGATGGTTCCAGCGCAGCAGAACCTCGAAACCCACCACCTCTTCGGAGAACGTATCGTTTTGCCGCTGATAATAGAGTTCGAACTGCCCGGCCACGAGACCGGAGCGCATGTCCATGGCAAGCGCATTGCGTTCGCGGGCGGCCTGGTCCATCGACGAATCGTAGAAGCAGACCATGCTGTCGCCGGATTGCTTGGCGCGATACATGGCCACATCCGCCTGCGCCACGAGATCGTCGATCGTCTTTGCTTCTCCAGGATAGAGCGCGATACCGACGCTCGAGCCGACTGAGAGCGTATTCCCGTTCCACTCGATCGGCTTGCAGATTTCGGCAAGCAGGCGATTGGCAAGCGTCATCGCGTCGGAGCGCTTGTAGTACAGGTGCTTCAGCGCGACGAATTCGTCGCCGCCGACACGGGCGATGAATTCGCCCTCGCCGACCGCCTGGGCAAGCCTGCTGCCTATCCTGCGCAAGACCTCGTCGCCGGCTGCATGGCCATGGACGTCGTTGACCTCCTTGAAGCGATTGAGATCGAAGGAAAGCACCGCGATGCGGGACGCGAGGTCGGTCGGACGCATGGCGATCTCGGCGAGTTGCTCGTTGAAAGCGGCGCGATTGGCAAGCCCCGTCAGCGCATCGTGCAGGGAAAGGCGGCGATACTGTTCGACGGCGGCCTGGGTCGTGCGGGCGTCGATCAGGTAGGTGGCCGCCGTCAGCGCCAGCAGGATCAGCATCAGCGACAATACGCCGAAGCCGAGCACGATCGGCGGAACGACCTCGTTCTGCATCACGGCGCGGGGGTCAAGGACGACATCGATCGCGCCCATTGCGGTGAAATGGGTCGTGGCGATCGCCAGGATCATCGCCAGAACGGAACTGTATTTGCAGAAATGCGTCACCGGACGCACGACGCGATTGGTCGTCAACACCCCGAATAGACCTGCAAAGATCAGCGATGCAATAACGTAGCGGCGATCCCAGTCGATGCTGCCCTGCACTTCATAAGCGGCCATGCCCGTGTAATGCATCGCAGCGATGCCGAGCCCCATCACCATCCCGCCGGCCTCGGCAAGCAGGGACCGACCGCCGTAACTTGCGACACTCAACCCGATCGTGGCCGTGGCGACCGCGATCATGAAAGAAAGAAGCGTTTGAGCCGGTTCATATCCCGCCTGCCCGCCGGATAGATAACCGAGCATGGCCAGAAAATGCGTCGTCCAGGTGGTCGATCCCCCCATGAAGCCCGCGAGGAAAAGCCAGATGACCTTCTCGATCCCGCTCCCCCTCCGGGCGCGGGAAAAAAGCCGGATGGTCAGGAAGGAGCCGATCACGCAGATCAACACCGCGGAAGCGATATACCGAAGATCGTGCTCAATGAGGATGCAGGAGAGAACGCGAAACATGAATGCCTGTTACTTTTCAACGGGTTTTGTCGAGAAGCTTTAGCATTGAAACATGTCTGAACCGTTCCTTTGAATGGTAAATGCCGGCTGACTGGCAAAAGCAAAGCCGGCATCAAAAGGCCTGAACAGGTCGTCAGATCATTGGATCGGCTGCCCGTTGACGCTGAAGCTCTTGCCGTCTTCGAACTTGACGTCCCAGCGCAGGCGGCCGTCCGGTTCAGTCTTCGCCATGCCCTTCGCCATCATTATCGCGAATGAAACCTGGTTGAATTCGGGATCACTCTTGGCGGCAGTCTGGAAATACTGGATCAGCTTATCGATATCGCGGGCAAGGATCGAGGTTTCCAGCGTGTAGCGGTCTTTCTCATCCGGGTAACCCTTGACCTTGCCGGAGGCTTCGACGTCGTAGAGCGCGGATTTCGCGGCAACGCGCGGGAAATCGACAGTCAACTGGCCGTCGTCGAGGAAGGCTTTGCCGAGACGCTCGCCCTCCGCGTCCGGTAGCGCACCGGGCTTGGAAAAGTCGATCTCCATGAAGGTGTCGATGAAACGCTGGAAGTTGAGGTCGGCGACACCGACCTCCATTTCCGCCATGTCCGGCACCAGCTGGGCGTAGAGCGGGGGAATGATGCCATCCGGCGTCGAGATGTTTTCGATGCGCGCACCGAAGCCGATCCGGGTTGCCGCGGCGGGCTCGCTCATCGTGAACGTATAGTCGAGCTTATGGATGCCGAAATCGCCGATCGGGCTTGCCACTGTGAACTGGTTGAAGCTGATTTTTTCAGAAAGCGCGGTGAAGAATGGCATTGCGCCGCGAATGAGATCCTTGAGCATGGCGATCTCGGCCTGCGACGGCTTTTCATCTTCGATGAGTGCCAGCATGAAGGCGACAAGAGTGCGAATCTTTTCGGCCATCACGCCCTGAACGCCGACGTCGAAATCGAGGCTTTCGGCGCGGACCTGTATGGGTGGAGTTTCGGGCGTCGCAATCCGTTCGTAGAAGCGCAGGAACGAGCCCTTGCCGGTGAAATCGGTGCCCCCAGCAGCCGCGCTCGCCGCGGACGCCAGTGAATAGTTCATGCCGGCGACACTCGCCTCGACCTCCTCCGGACCGCTCTTCGAGACCATTCGGAGCGGGCCTGACGTCACCTCGCCCGAGCGGAAGTAACTGATCGCCGGATCGAAAATGCCGGAAAACACCATGTCGGTGACGGAGTAGTTGAGGTTCGTCGGCTTGCCGTCGGGCCTCTTGCCCTTGACGGTGAAATTCATGTCGCTGTCGCTGTTGAACTTCCACTGGCCGTTGTCGAGGGGCGCGGCGAAGACCGAATACGGCTTCAGGCCGGAAACAGTGAAGTCTTTCTTGTTGATGGATTTCAGCAGCTTGGCGAAATCGTAGCTGATCTCGTAGCGTTCGCCGGCCGGCTTGACGGTCAGGAAACCCGTGGACTTGACCGTATCCGGCAGGAAGTGGATGAGGCTTTCCTTGAGAGTGCGGGCACCCTTGTCGTTGATCTCAGCCGCCGCAACCGGATATACGCAGGACGCAGCCATCAGTCCGGTCGCGATCAAAGTACGTTTCATGAATCAAACCCTTCCCTCATTCAACGGGCACCAATTTGGAAGACGGCCCGCCGAAGTCAAGCGCAAGCCCTTTGTTTCCAGGCCGAAAAGCTTGCACATCCTCGATCGTTGTATTATAGCCCGCCGGTCCGCGTAGACACCCTTGGAGGCAACGCGGATGAAGCGCATCGGATGATGCCCTTCAGTTTGACGCGAGCCGACAACGCTTGCGGAAAACTCTCCAAACAACCTCGAAAGGATATGCCATGAGCCACGCATCATACGAGCTCAAGGCCGAGGCGCGCGAACGGGTAGGTAAGGGGTCCTCCCGTGAACTTCGCCGCAACGGTTTCATTCCTGCTGTCATCTATGGTGACAAGCAGTCCCCCATCGCGATCGCTCTGTCGACCAACGAAGTGACGAAGCGCATCCATGCCGGCGGTTTCATGACCACGGTTGCCACGATCGACGTCAACGGCGAGAAGATCCAGGTCCTCCCGAAGGACTATCAGCTCGATCCGGTCCGCGACTTCACCATGCACGTGGACTTCCTGCGCGTCTCGGGCAACACGGAAGTTTCCGTTGAAGTTCCGGTTCACTTCGTCAACGAAGAGAAGTCCCCCGGCATCAAGATCGGCGGCGTTCTCAACATCGTCCGTCATGAAGTCGAGCTGCTTTGCCCGGCCAACGACATCCCGGAATTCCTGACCCTCGACCTGACGGGCGCGAAGATCGGCGACAGCCTCCACATCTCCGCCGTCAAGCTGCCGGCTGGCGTACGTCCGGTCATCTCCGACCGCGACTTCACCATCGCGACGATCGTCGCCCCGGCTGCAGGCGTTACCGA
This sequence comes from Neorhizobium sp. P1_A6, assembly GCF_056406795.1. Taxonomy (NCBI): domain Bacteria; kingdom Pseudomonadati; phylum Pseudomonadota; class Alphaproteobacteria; order Hyphomicrobiales; family Rhizobiaceae; genus Neorhizobium; species Neorhizobium sp. P1_A6. Next base: position 418,886 of record NZ_JBFTZM010000004.1, read on the forward strand.
GGAAGAACCGGCTTCTGCTGAATAACCAGGCCGAAATTCTTGAAATGGGACCCGCTTTCGCAAGAAAGCGGGTTTTTTATTGTCCACCGAATACAGTTTAGTAACGCTGCTTCCGTAATTCGTTCGAATCTTGGCATTGTCGTTTCAGTGAAGTTTAATGAATAGGTGAAACGATGCACGCTACTTCGGCATGACGGGGAAAGTCCGGCGGCAGCCAGACGATGAATGCGGGGAAGACGGTGACTCATTCCGTTGAGAGTCGTTTTATTGCGATAATTTCGGGCGCCCTTCTGGTCGTCGTCGCGCCCCTGTTCACGCTGTTTCTGGCGCTTTCCTCCCAGCAGGCCGCCAAGAACCTCAGCGAACACGTCAATGTCGTACTGGTGACCAACTCCCAGGCGCTCGGAAAGCCGCTTTGGGATCTCGACACCGACAGCATCCACCAGGTCGCGTCGATGCTCGTCGCCGACCCGGCCATCAGCGGCGTGCAGATCAGCGACAATACGGGCAAGCTGAATATTTCCGAAGTCGACGTCAATCCGGCCGATTTCCGCGGGCTTGAAGCCATCTCTGAGCCGATCTTCTACAAATCGCAGCAGGGCACCCGCAATGTCGGCAGCATTACCGTCTATGTCCCGAAGCTCGGTTGGTTCTCCGCCTTGCACCAGATGGAAATGGCCTTCATCTCCATCTTCATCATCACCATCCTGACGGTCTTCGGCGCGGCGATCCTCGGCAACCGCGTCATGGTCATCAAGCCGCTGATGCGGCTGACCGCGGCCATCGAGGCGACCCGCAGGCTGGGTTCGCGCCACCATGTCGACTGGCGCTCGAACGACGAAATGGGGCGGCTGGCGAAGAGCTTCAACGAAATGCAGACGCTGTTGGAGCGCGAAGAGCGCGAACTGAAGCGCGCCCACCAGCAGACCACGGAAATCTACAACCTGACGCCGGCCATGCTGTTTTCGCTGACCTCGGGCGACCAGATCGCCGCCGTCAGCGACTATTGGCTGCTCGCGACGGGCTATCGCCGTGACGACGTCATCGGCCATCCCTTTTCCGAGCTCGTCGCGCCTGCGGACCGCCAGATCTACGCAAGGCGCAAGCAGCAGGCGAAATCGACCGGCCTGGCGATCGAAGCCACCGTCCGCTTCCTCTGCGCCGACGGCCGTCTGATGGACGTGCTGATCGTCGAAATCGAACTCGGCACGGCCGGTGGCGGCATTCCCGGCTCGCTGAGCGTCATGACGGACGTCACGGAACTGAGGCAGTCGGAACTGCGCAACCATCAGCAGGCCATCTCCGACCACCTGACCGGGCTTCTCAACCGCCAAGGTTTCGAAGCGACGCTCGACCAGAAGATCGCCGAGGCCGACAGGACACGGACGGAGGTCGCCTGTCTGTTCGTCGATCTCGACCGCTTCAAGGCGATCAACGACAATCTCGGCCATGCCGCCGGCGACGCGGTGCTCTGCCAGTTCGTCGAGCGGACGAAGCCGATGCTCGACGACGACGACACCGCCTCCCGCCTCGGCGGCGACGAATTCGCCATCCTGATCACCGGGGAAGGTGCCGAGCGCCGTGCGGTCGAACTCAGCCAGAAGATCGTCGACATGTTCGAGGTTCCCTTCCGGATCCAGGGCACCGGCGTGCGGCTGAGCGCCAGTATCGGGCTTGCCTTCTACCCGAGCCATGCCGCCAGTGCGGCCGAACTGCTGCAGAAGTCGGACATGGCAATGTATGCCCGCAAACGCGACGGCAAGAACGGCGCGCAGGTCTACGATCCCGCCATTCTCGACCAGACGCGGGAACGGGCCGAGATCGAGAGCGACATCGAAGTCGCCATTGCCGCAAGCTGGTTCGAGGCGCATTTCCAGCCGATCGTCGACATCGAGACCGGCGTTCCGTCGGGCTTCGAAGCCCTGATGCGCATGCGTCACCCCCGCAAGGGGCTGATGTCGCCGGCCGGCATCATCACCGTTGCCGAGGAGACCGGCACGATCGGCCAGATCGGCAACCTCATCCTGGAAGACGCGATGGCGAACCTTGCTCGCGTCTCACGCCTGCCGGGCATGGGCGAGGCCTATGTCGCGGTCAATTTCTCGCCGCTGCAATTCGAGCCCGGCCTGCCGGCCCGCCTTGCCGGCCTGCTCGGCCGCTACGGCATCGATCCGTCGCGCCTGGTGGTGGAAATCACCGAAGCCGTGCTGATGCACGACAACCCGGAAATCCGCACCATCCTCAACGAGATCCATCGCTTCGGCTGCCGTATTGCGCTTGACGATTTCGGTACCGGCTATTCGTCACTGAGCTACATGAGCCGTTTCCCCGTCGATATCGTCAAGATCGACCAGTCCTTCATCCGTTCGCTCACCGAACAGACGGGTGACATAGGCAGTAAGAACAGGATGCTTGTCGAAGGCATCAGTGCTATTTCTCACAAGATGAACTGCAAGGTCGTCGCCGAAGGCGTCGAGACGGAAGAGCAGCGCTTATTGCTGCAGCAAATGGGCATCGACTACGCCCAGGGCTACCTCTTCTCGAAGCCCCGCGAAATCTCCGAACTGCTCTCGGCCCTATCCGCCCGGCAGGCCGAAATCGAGTCCATGGCGAGCTGACAAGCCCTCCCCACCGGACCAGATGCTGGGTCAGAAATGACAACATGCGCATTTGGAAGGTGGACAGATGAAAATCGCAGTGCCGCTTCTTGCCAGCCTCTGCCTCACGGCGGGCGCCCATGCCCAGCAGCCGATCGTCTTTTCGACGGAGTCCTACCCGCCCTTCAGCTACCAGGAGCCGGGCGGCAGCTATCGCGGCGTCGGTATCGACCAGGTCGAGATCATCATGCGCGACGTGGGCACGCCTTACACCCTGGAGATCATGCCCTGGGCTCGCGCCATTGCGGTGGCCGAGACCCAACCCATGCACTGCGTCTTCGCCGCCGCCCGCACGCCCGAACGCGAGCCGCGTTTCAAATGGGTCGTGCCTCTTTTCATCGACCGCAGCATCCTCGTCCGCCATGCCGGTTCGAAGGTCAAGGCGGCCACCCTGGACGAGGCCAAGCAATATACGACCGGTACCCATCGCGCCGACTATACCGAGGCGCTTCTGAAGAGTTTGGGGTTCCCGAAGATCGATCTCAGCGCCGACGTCGACACGACGCTCAGAAAGCTGCTCCAGGACCGTATCGACATGATGCCCATGTCGGAAGGCGTCTATCAAAAGCTGAAGGCGGACGGAACGCCGATCGAAAAGGTCATCCTGTTCTCCGAGCAGCATCTCGGCATTGCCTGCAACCCCGATGTGCCCGACGAACTGATCGTCAGGATGCAGGCAGGCCTCGACCGCCTCATCAAGGACGGCGTCCAGAATGCAATTCTGAGGCGCTACGGCATTGATGAGCTTCAATAAAGGCTCAAGCGTCGAAACCGGTTGACTTTGACGGCGTTTCGCGGTGGTGAAAAGCCAGCAGTCAAGGATGGACGTCTCCATGCTCATCATCGCCGGCCTCGGCAACCCCGGTTCCCAATATGCGGGCAACCGCCACAATATCGGCTTCATGGCGGTGGACGCGATCCAGCGTCGTCCCGGTTTTTCGCCCTGGTCGAAGAAGTTCAAGGCGCTGATCTCTGAAGGCGAACTCGCCGGCGAAAAGGTGCTGCTGATCAAGCCGCAGACCTTCATGAACCTCTCGGGCGAAGCAGTCGGCGAGGCCATGCGCTTTTACAAGCTCGGGCCGGAAAACCTCATCGCCATCTATGACGAACTCGACCTGCCGGCGGCCAAGGCCCGTATCAAGACCGGCGGCGGCCACGGCGGCCACAATGGCGTCAAATCGCTCGATGCCCATTGCGGCCGCGAATACCGCAGGCTTCGCCTCGGCATCGGCCATCCGGGAGCAAAGGAGCTCGTCCACAACCACGTGCTCGGCGATTTCGCCAAGGTCGACCAGACCTGGCTCTCCCCTCTCCTCGACACGCTCGCCGACAACGCCGAAATGCTGGTGAAGGGAGAGGATTCGCAGCTGATGAACAAGCTGGCGCTCGCCGTCGGCGGTAAGCCGGATGAGGAAAAGCCTAAGTCGGAAAAAAAGCCGGTCGCCAAGCCGACCGGGCAATCGCATATCCATCAGGCCCGCAGCGGCGGCAAACCGAGCCTGCCGACCTCGGGCCCGATGGCCGAGATGCTGAAGAAGATGTTCGGCGGCAAGGGCGAATAGTGTCGATGCCCCCTGCCGACTTCGTCATTCGCCCGGCCCGCGACGGCGATCTTGCCGACCTGATCGAACTCTATCACCACCTGAACCACGACCCGGAGCCGGCGCTGGCCGAGCAGCGTTTCGCCGCCATTCTCGCCCAGCCCGGCATGACGGTGTTGATCGGCTTCGCAGACGGGCGCGCGGCGGCCACGGTGACACTGATCGTCGTGCCGAACCTCACCCGCAAAGGCGCGCCCTATGCGCTGATCGAAAACGTCGTCACTCATGCCGACCACCGCAAGCGCGGTTATGCCGGCGCCCTCATCCGCAGGGCCATCGATCAGGCCTGGAGTGACGGCTGCTACAAAGTGATGTTGCTGACGGGTTCGCAGGACCCGGCAACGCTGCGCTTTTATGAAAACTGCGGCTTTCTGCAGAACAAGACCGGCTTCCAGATTCGCCGCCCATAAGGAGCCGTAGCACTCGTTCAAAGGGGTGGCGCGCCGCTTTCGGAGCGGCTATGGGAGGCCGATCGAAAATGGAAGCGCGACATGACCCAGGCCCCGAACATGGATGACATCACCGGCGAACTCGTCACCCTTCGCGACTACTGGCGTTATGCCATCTCCCGGTTCAGCGCCGCAAACCTCAGCTACGGCCACGGCACGACGACGGCAAGCGACGACGCTGCGTTCCTGATCCTCGACTCACTCGACCTGCCGATCGACGTGCTCGATCCCTTCCTCGACGCCCGCCTTCTGCCGGCCGAACGGCTGCTGCTGGCCGAGCGGATCGACGCCCGCGTCACCACCCGCAAGCCCACGCCCTATCTGACCGGCCACGCGTATATCCAGGGCGTGCGCTTTCTCGTCGACGAGCGGGTGATCGTTCCCCGCTCCCATATCGGCGAAATCCTGTTCAGCGAATATCTGAGCGAAAACGGCTCCACCTTCCTGCCCGACCCGCTGAGCGTCGAAAGCGCCGTCGATATCTGCACCGGTTCCGGCTGCCTTGCGATCCTCGCGGCAAAATTCTTCCCGAATGCGGAGGTCGATGCAGTGGACCTCTCGGCCGATGCACTCGAAGTGGCCAAGCTGAACGTTGCAGAACACGCCGTCGAAGATCAGCTCACGCTTTTCAACGGCGACCTCTTCGCGCCGCTCGGAAACAAGAAATACGACCTGATCATCACCAACCCACCCTATGTGGATCACGAGGCGATGGACGGTTTTCCGGCCGAATTCCGCTCCGAACCGGCAATGGCCTTCGACGGCGGCGTCGACGGTCTCGACCTCGTCCGCCGGCTGCTCGCGGAAGCGCCGGCGCATCTCAACATTGGCGGCGGGATGATCTGCGAAATCGGCTCCGGCCGCGAAATCCTCGAAGAGGAATTCCCCGACCTCGACTTCCTGTGGCTGGAAACGGCGGAATCGCAGGACGCGGTCTTCTGGATCAGCGCCGAAGCGCTCGGGGTGAAGGCCGGAAAAAAGAGGAAGTAACCTATTCCTCGGGCTCGGTGATGAACATCAGCGGAAAACCTGCCTCCTTGGCAAGGTCGACCGCTTCCTTCGCCTTGGTTTCGGCGATGTCCTTGGTACAGACGACGACAACCGCCAGCCCCATCCGGTGCGCGGTCAGCATCACCCGGTAGCCGGTTTCCTCGCTCATCCGGAACACGGCTTTCAGCACCATGGTCACGAATTCGCGCGGCGTGTAGTCGTCGTTGACGAGCAGAACCTTGTAGAGCTTCGGCCGCTCCAGCTTGGTCATGCTTTTCGTCTTGGGTTTTAGGGTGGTATCTTCGGCCATCGGCCTCTCCTGACGATGCAATCCTATCGGGAGAACATGCCGGCTATATCGCACCGCAACCGGAAAATTTCAAGCAACCGGATGGTGAACGGTGGATCAATTGGCGTCCAGTAAAAGGCAATCGCGACCGTTTGCGCGGATGATCGCGGCGGCCTCCTTGTCGAAGGTCGCGAACGTATCGCCGCCGAGCTTGCGCCCCTCGAATTCGATCACGCCATCGGCGAAATCGCCGCCTTCCGCAAAGAACGCCAGTCCCGCCTCGACTGCCTCTTCGTTGCAGATAACGTTACCGGCGTTGGTAAGTCTGAGAACCGAGGAGACAATTATCTCCCTTCGGAGCTTATAGCTTCGCGACATCACCCATACGAACTCGCAAAACGCATAAAGCGGAATTACGATCTGGTCAGCCTCGGCGAGATATTTTTGAGCGATGCGTGACTGTCTGGAATCATCGTCCAAGGACGCGCGCAGCAGTATGTTGGTGTCAAAGATGATCACTTTTCACCTGCCCAGGCCTTTTCGATCTCCTCCTTGATCTCGTCCAGAGTCAGGTGGATATTGTGCTCGTTCTTGAGGCTGCCGAAAAAATCTTCGATTTTTCCTGCCTTCTTCTTCACGGGCCTCAATTCCAGCGTGCCATCCRCACGCTGACTGACGTCGAGATGATCTCCCGGCTTGATGCCCAGACGATCGAGAACATCTTTCTTCAAGGTGATCTGCCGTTTTGCGGTAACTTTGAGCCTTGTCATTCGCTGTCTCCTCGCTTGAAAGTAAGGCACATTTACCTTACTTTCAAGCCGGCGCGTCAGCCAAGCCTTGACCGCCCGGGCACTTTCCCCCATAGCCACAGCAACGAAATTTCTTCAGATACAGGGTCCGGACCCATGGGTTTCAAATGCGGTATCGTGGGCCTGCCGAATGTCGGCAAGTCTACTCTCTTCAATGCACTCACCAAGACGGCTGCCGCCCAGGCGGCCAACTATCCGTTCTGCACGATCGAACCGAATACCGGCGAAGTGGCCGTGCCCGATCCGCGCATGCAGAAGCTGGCCGCGGTCGCCGGCTCCAAGGAAATCATCCCCACCCGCATCTCCTTCGTGGATATCGCCGGCCTCGTGCGCGGCGCCTCGAAGGGTGAAGGCCTCGGCAACAAGTTCCTCGCCAATATCCGCGAAGTCGATGCGGTGGTGCATGTGCTGCGCTGCTTCGAGGACGACGATATCACCCATGTCGAAGGCCGCATCAATCCGGTCGGCGACGCCGACACGATCGAGACCGAGCTGATGCTCGCCGACCTCGAAAGCCTGGAGCGCCGTGTCGAGCAGACCCGCAAGCGCGCCGCCAGCAAGGACAAGGATTCCGTAGCGCAGCTGCCGGTCATGGATGCCGTCATCAAGCTCCTGAACGACGGCAAGCCGGCACGTCTGCTCCTGAAGACGCTGGCGCCCGAAGAGATCGAAATCCTGAAGGACCTCAACCTTCTGACCTCGCACCCGGTTCTTTATGTCTGCAACGTCGCGGAAGCCGATGCCTCGACCGGCAACGAGCACACAAAAGCCGTCGCCGCCATGGCCAAGGAACAAGGCGCCGAATGCGTGATCATCTCGGCCGCGATCGAGTCCGAAGTGGCCCAGCTTCCCGAGGAAGAGTCCAAGGAATTCCTGTCGGCCCTCGGGCTTGAGGAAGCCGGTCTCGACCGGTTGATCCGCGCCGGTTACCACCTCCTCGACCTGATCACCTATTTCACCGTCGGCCCGAAGGAAACCCGCGCCTGGACGATCGTGCGCGGCACCAAGGCACCAGCTGCCGCCGGCGTCATCCATACCGATTTCGAGCGCGGCTTCATCCGTGCCTTCACCATCGCCTATGACGACTACATCGCCTTCAAGGGCGAAGTCGGCGCCAAGGAAGCCGGCAAGGGCCGCGACGAAGGCAAGGAATATGTCGTCCAGGACGGCGACGTGATCCACTTCCGCTTCAACACCTGAGACCGTGGGCGGGAGGGCCACATGACGGAAGCCGCCTATTATTTCGAGGACTTTACGGTGGGGAGGGTTTTCCCGCTCGCATCCAAGCTGGTAACGGCTGACGAGATCGTCGAATTCGCCGCGGAGTTCGATCCGCAGCCCATGCATATCGACGAAGCCGCCGGCAAAGCGAGCATACTCGGCGGTTTGTCTGCGTCGGGCTGGCATACGGCGAGCATGTTCATGCGGATGATGTACGACGGCTGGCTGTCAAGCTCGTCGTCGGAGGGTTCACCCGGCATCGAGTTCATGGAATGGAAACGGCCGGTTCTGGCCGGCGACACGCTGTCGGGCCGCTCGACCGTGCTCGAATCCCGCACCCTTCGCTCCCGCCCGGGCATCGGCATGGTGAAATTCCTGCACGAGGTGGAGAACCAGCGCGGCGAGATCGTCATGCGCGGCGAGAACCCGATCATGATGCGGCTGCGCGACGCCAGGGAGGACGCTGCATGAGGCTGATCGAGCTTTCTCCGCCCGGCCAAAAAATCATCACCGGCACGCTTCTCTTCACCGCCGAGGACATTGTCCGCTACGCCCGTAAGTTCGATCCGCAGCCATTTCACGTGGATGCCGAAGCGGCGAAGAGCTACGTTTTCGGCGCTCTCTGCGCCTCCGGCTGGCACACCTGCGCCGGCTGGATGAAGACCTATGTCGCCTATTGGAAAGCGGAAGTAGCGCGGCTCGAAAGCGAGGGCCTCACAGCCCCGAAGCTCGGGCCGTCGGCTGGATTCAAGAAGCTGCAATGGCTGAAACCGGTCTATGCCGGCGACAGCATCACCTATTCCGTCGCGCTGACCGAGAGCCGGCCGCTCACCTCGCGCCCCGGCACCTGGATCAACATGACCGTCTGCGATGGCGTTAACCAGCATGGCGACGTGGTCATGTGCTACGAAGGCACGGTGCTGGAATTCGCGTGAGGGATTGAATGCTGGCGCGGTGTCCTTGCGCCCCTCATTCCTGCGCTTGTCACAGGGATGAGGGTGGAGAGAGAGGCGGCTCCTCTCAATGCCCGGCAAATTCCACCAGCGTTCTGACTTCCACACCGAGTTCTTCGAGCTTCCGGCGGCCGCCGAGATCCGGCAGGTCGATGACGAAGCAGGCCGAGACGATTTCTGCCCCAAGCTGGCGCAGTAGCTTTACTGCACCTTCCGCGGTGCCGCCTGTCGCAATCAGGTCGTCGGTGAGGATCACTTTCTCGCCGGCCTTTACCGCATCCACATGGATCTCCATCTCGTCGGTTCCGTATTCGAGGCTGTAGGCCATGCGCACCGTCTGGTGCGGCAGCTTGCCCTTCTTGCGGATCGGCACGAAACCGGCCTTTAGCTGATGCGCCAGCGCGCCGCCGAGGATGAAGCCGCGGGCTTCGATGCCGGCGATCTTGTCGATGCCAAGGCCCGCATAGGGCGCCACCAGCTCATCCACTGCCTGCCTGAAGGCGACGGCATCGCCGAGCAGCGTGGTGATGTCGCGGAAGATGATGCCCGGTTTCGGATAATCCGGGATGGAGCGAATGGCAGCGGAGAGAGCGTTTTTGGAAGACATATGACCCACATGTTTGGCGGCAGGAGGAGGACGAGCCTATCAACGGATGGCTCTCCTCCCAACAAAAAAGGCAGCCCGGAGGCCGCCTTTTTCAGATCACGAGGTGAAAACCTCAGTGTTCCTTGCTGGCATAGACCGACTTCTTGGTCAGGTAGATCAGGCCGGTGAAGATCAGGAGGAAGATCATCACCATGAAGCCGGTGCGCTTGCGCTCTTCGAGGTGCGGCTCGGCGGCCCACATCAGGAAGGCGGCGACATCCTTGGCATACTGGTCGACCGTCTGCGGCGTACCGTCCTCGTAGGTCACCTGGTCGGCGCTGAGCGGCGGCGCCATGGCGAGCGAAGCGGCGGCGGAGAAATACGGATTGTAGTGGCCGCCCGGAGGAACCTGGACGCCCGCCGGCGGCTCCTGGTAACCGGTCAGCAGCGAATGGATATAGTCAGGGCCGCCCTGCTGGTACTGGGTGAACATGTCGAAGATGAACTGCGGGAAACCGCGGGTCACGCCGCGCGCCTTGGCGAGCAGCGACATGTCCGGCGGTGCGGCGCCGTTGTTGGCGGCAGCGGCGGCCTGGGTGTTCGGGAATGGCGACGGAAAGTAGTCGGACGGAACGGCGGTGCGTTCGAACATCTCGCCCTCGTCGTTCGGGCCATCCTGGACCTTGTAGTTGGCCGCGAACGCCTTCACCTGCGCTTCCGAGTAACCGAGACCTTCCAGCGTGCGGAAGGAAACGAGGCGCATCGAATGGCAGGCGGAACAGACTTCCGTGTAGATCTTCAGGCCGCGCTGCAATTGGCCCTTGTCGTAGTGACCGAAAGGACCGGCAAAGCTCCAATCGGTTTCCTTGGGATGGTTGATCGGAAAATGCGGAGTTTCCGAATGTTCTGCGGCCGGGGCCGCAGCGTGATTTTCCTGCGCCACGGCCGAGGCGACGCCCATTCCCGCCAGGAAGGCCAGCGAGACGAGGCTCGTAACAAGCTTTTTCATATTTCTAATCCCTCTCGGTCGCAGGCGTCAGGCGCGGGCTTCGGCGGATTTGCCGTTCTTTTTTTCAAGAACTGCTTCCGTGATGGAGTTCGGAATGCGCCTCGGCGTTTCGAACAGGCCGAGCAGCGGCATGATCACGAGGAAGAAGCCGAAGTAGTAGACCGTGCCGAGCTGCGAGAGCGTCGTGAAGATGCCTTCCGCCGGCTGCGAGCCAAGCCAGCCGAGCATGATGGCATTGGCGACGAACAGCCAGAAGAACACCTGGTACCAGGGACGGTAGACGGCGGAGCGAACCTTCGAGGTGTCGAGCCAGGGCAGGAAGAACAGGATGATGATCGAACCGAACATCACCAGAACGCCGCCGAGCTTGGAGTCGATCGGACCGACATTGAAGGTGATGGCGCGCAGCATTGCGTAGAAGGGCAGATAATACCATTCCGGAACGATGTGAGCCGGCGTCTTCAGGGCGTCAGCCGGAATGTAGTTGTCCGGATGGCCGAGGAAGTTCGGCATGTAGAAGATGAACCATGCGTAGACGATCAGGAACACGGAGACGCCGAGCGCATCCTTCATCGTCGCATAGGGCGTGAAGGCGACGGTATCGGTCTTGGTCTTGACTTCGACGCCGGTCGGATTGGTCTGGCCGGTGACATGCAGCGCCCAGATGTGCAGCACGACGACGCCGGCGATCATGAAGGGCAGCAGGTAGTGCAGCGAGAAGAAGCGGTTCAGCGTCGGCTGATCGACGGCAAAACCGCCGAGCAGGAACTGCTGGATCCATTCGCCGACCAGCGGGAAGGCCGAGAAGAAGCCGGTGATGACGGTCGCGCCCCAGAAGGACATCTGACCCCAGGGCAGGACGTAGCCCATGAAGCCTGTCGCCATCATCAGGAGGTAGATCACCACACCGAGGATCCAGAGGATTTCGCGGGGCGCCTTGTACGAACCGTAATAGAGGCCGCGGGCGATGTGGAGATAGACGGCAACGAAGAAGAACGATGCGCCGTTGGCATGCATGTAACGCAGCAGCCAGCCGTGGTTGACGTCGCGCATGATCTTTTCGACCGAGTCGAAGGCAGCGCCGGTCGACGCCACATAGTGCATGGCGAGCACGACGCCGGTGATGATCTGGACGATCAGCATCACCGCCAGCATGGCGCCGAAGGTATAGGCATAGTTCAGATTGCGCGGAACGGGGTAGGAGATGAAGCTGTCATGGATCATGCGCGGCAGCGGAAGCCGCGAATCGATCCACTTCTCGATGCCGGTCGATGGCTGGTATGTGGAATGACCGCTCATAGGTATTTATCCCCTCACCCGATCTGGATAACTGTATCGGACTTAAAACTGAAAGTCGGAATGGCGAGGTTCTCCGGAGCCGGACCTTTGCGGATACGGCCAGCCGTATCGTAGACCGACCCGTGGCACGGACAGAACCATCCATTGTATTCGCCGGACTGGCCGAGCGGCACGCAGCCGAGATGGGTGCAGGAGCCGATCATCACGATCCAGTTTTCCTTGCCGGCGCCGCCCGAGCGGTCGATGCCGGTCGCCTTCGCATCTGGCGCCAGGTTGGCGTTGCGGGCGACCGGATCCTTGAGCGCGGCCATCGGCACGTCGGCGGCAGCCTTGATTTCTTCCGGGGTGCGGTTGCGGATGAACACCGGCTTGCCGCGCCACTTGACGGTCAGCGACATGCCCGGCTGGAGAGCGGCGACATTGACCTCGATCGAGGCGAGCGCCAGCGTCGAAGCATCCGGACGCATCTGGTCGATGAAGGGCCATGCCACGGAAACAGCGCCGACGGCGCCGGCCATACCGGTCGTCAGGTAAAGGAAATCACGGCGAGTGGGCTCGCCCGGTATTTCGCTATGTGTGTCGTGCTCGCTCACGGCTCAATCATCCTTCTCACGCAATTCGCGGAAACCGCCCTGCCCCCGTCCCGGCGAATCTCGGTTGAACACAATTCGACCATAGATTCCCCAGCAATCCGGCGCGTTCTATGCTTGATCGCAAAATATGTCCAGCCTTGGCAAGGGGCTGCGACCAGTTTGTCGCGGGAAAACCCGAAGGGTTCCGGGGCGGCGTGTCGGGCAGAACACAGGGCCGCCGAACATGGCGCGGCAAGGCCTGCTCGGCCCGGAAAAATCAGGCCTTTTTCAAGAAAATGGCGGAAGATGCGCGCTTCCCGTTAACTCCCTTGCCGCGTGCCGCATTGCAACAAAACCGGCCTCATGTTAGTCCAACCGCACGACAGAAGGCGGCCGTCCCGGACATACCCGAATGAGACAAACACTATCGGTTGCCATCTGCGTCATCGTGTCGCTCGTACTGATGGCGATCGGGACGCGTTACGTACACCCTCACTGGATTTTGGGAACGCTTTACAGCCTGCAGCTGCACGCGGCGGCGGTCTGCGTGGCGGCCGTGGCCGTTGCGCTGCTCATCAAGCGCCACTTCGTCGTTTGGCTGCTGTTCGCAGTCTCGCTGCTCTTCGCCGGCCACGCCGTGCTGATGAGCCGCGGTTTCGCGGCCCCGATGACGTCGGCGGATGCCAATGCGCCGACCTTCAAGCTGATGTCCTTCAACATCCTCAACGACAACTTCGACCAAGCCGAAGACATCGTCGAGACCATCCGATCTTCCGGCGCCGACCTCGTCAACATCATGGAAGCGGCACCGCTCAGGGTCTATATGAATGAGCTGGCGAAGACCTATCCCTACCGGGTCGGCTGTGGAGCGCTGATCGAAGATTGCGACCAGCTGATGCTTTCCAAGGTGCCGATCGAGGCGCCGATGGTCCAGTCTCTGAGCGATATCTTTCCGGATCGCTTCATCCTCGCGAAAGTGACCGTAGCCGGCCGGCCGATCAATTTCGTCGGCATGCATACGACCAAGCCCTATTTCGACAATTTCCACTCGCTGGAACTCGACCGCGCCGCACTGGCGATCTCGGAAACGAGCGGCCCCCTGCTCCTCTCCGGCGATTTCAATGCATCGAGCCTCGCGCCCAACATGCGCCGGTTCCTGAACAATACCGATCTGGCCACCGCCCCATTCGAACCGGCCACCTGGCCGATCCGGGCGGGCGTGTTCGGCCTGCCGATCGACCACGTCTATGCGCGGGCGCCACTCAAGATAAAGTCCCTGACCCGCATTGCCGATGCACACGGCTCAAACCACTACGGACTGATCGCCGAGATCGCCATCACCGGACAGTGAGCCTGTTACTGGGCAGCATCCGCCACGAGGAAGCCGCCGGATTGCCGCGCCCAGAGCTCCGAATAGAGTCCTCGCCGCGCAATCAGTTCGTTGTGCGTGCCGTCCTCGATGATCCGGCCGTTATCCATGACGATCAGGCGGTCAAGGGCTGCGATGGTCGAAAGCCGGTGGGCGATGGCAAGCACGGTCTTGCCCTGCATCAGCCGCTCCAGGTTCGACTGGATCGCCGCTTCGACCTCCGAATCAAGCGCCGAGGTCGCCTCGTCGAGCACCAGGATCGGCGCATCCTTGATCATCACCCGGGCGATCGCGACACGCTGGCGCTGGCCGCCGGAAAGCTTGACGCCGCGTTCGCCCACATGCGCGTCAAACCCCTTGCGGCCGCGCTGGTCTTCGAGGGCCGCGATGAACATGTCGGCTTCAGCCTTGCGCGCCGCCTCGACAAGCTGTGCCTCGGTCGCATCCGGCCGGCCGAACAGGATATTGTCGCGGATCGACCGGTGCAGTAGCGAGGTATCCTGGGTCACCATGCCGATCTGGCCCCGCAATGATTCCTGCGTCGCCTTGGCGATATCCTGCCCATCGATCAGGATCCGGCCGCCTTCGAGATCGTAAAACCGCAGGAGCAGGTTGACGAGTGTCGACTTGCCGGCGCCGGAGCGCCCGACGATGCCGAGCTTCTCGCCCGGCCGGATGGTGAGCGACAGGTTGTCGATGACGCCCTTCGCCTTGCCATAATGGAAGCTGACATTCTCGAAACGGATTTCCGGGCGTTTTACCACCAGCTGCGTTGCATCCGGCGCATCCACCAGCCCGATCGGCTGCGAGATCAGCTCGGCCGAATTCTGGATCGTGCCGATATTGCGCATGATACCGTTGAGCTGCGTCATCAGCCGGCCGAGCAGGAAATTCAGCCGCAGCATCAGCGCCATGGTGAAGGCGACCGCACCCGATGAGATCAGGCCGGAGAGCCAGAGATGCACGCTCATCGCCGCCATGGTGACGATCATCGTGCCGGAGAGGAAGGCCATCGAGGCGCGCACGCTGGTGAGCAGCCGGGTGAACGCGATAATCGTGGCCTGGAAGCTCTCGAAACCGGAGAGCATGTAGCGGTCGTTGGCCTCGTCGCGGCCGAACAGCCGAAGCGTCTGGATGTTCGAATAGGCATCGACCATGCGGCCGCTGATCATCGACCCGGCCTCCGCCGAGGCCTTGGAGTGCTCGCGGATGCGCGGCACGTAATGGCGAGCGAGCAGCGCGAAGATCGCAAGCCATGCGACGACGACCACGGCGAGCCGCCAGTCGAGCCCTGCGACCAGCGCGATGGTCGAAACGGAATAGATGCCGACGAACCAGACGCTTTCCATGAAGGCGGTCAGGACGTCGCCGGTAGCCTGCCCGGCCGACCAGACTTTCGTGACGATACGGCCGGAGAAATCGTTCTGGAAGAAGGAAAGCGACTGGCGCGACACATGGATGTACGACTGCCAGCGCACCAGATTGTAGAAACCGGGCGTGATGATCTGCTGGTCGACCAGCGCCGTCATCAGCCCGATCAGGAAGCGGCCGATGCCGACCACCAGCGCCATGACCACCAGTTCGGTGCCATGGTTGGCCAAAAGCCCCGACCATCCGTCGGCGGGCTTCGTCGTGTCGAGGATATCGACCAGCCGGCCGACATACCAGAACATCGCCGCCTCGACGCCGGCGGCAAGACCGCCAAGCACCAGCATGGCGAAAAAGGGAAGCTTGGCCTGGCTGACATAGAACCAGACGAAGCCGATCAGGCCCACAGGCGGCTTCAGGTCGTCCCGCCTCGCAAACGGCTTGATAAAGCTTTCGAAGATGCGGAAGACCGGTTTCAACATGGACCGGATATAGGCGGATTCTGATCGCCGGCAAAGCGAAAGCGGCCTGGCCGCGGCTTACATTTTCTTAATGTGGAAGGCCTACCGGGCGGACCTTCGCGCCCATTGGACATAATCAGAATCAATCATTATGATTTGTCCCAAAGGAGTTCCTATGGAAACCCGCGTTCTGACGACACATGTGCCGGTTCAACTGGCTGAGAAAGTGGACGAACTGGCAACCCGCCTGGAACGTTCAAGGGGCTGGATCGTCAAGCAGGCACTCGCCAGCTGGATCGAGCTCGAAGAGGAGCGGCGGCGGCTGACGCTGGAGGCAATGGCGGACGTCGATGCGGGAAACGTGGTCGATCAGGAAGAGGTCGAAAAGTGGGTTGCCAGCCTGGGTGCTGACAAGCCCCTGCCCCGTCCCCGTTAATGGAACTGAAGTGGTCGTCAAAAGCGGTGTCCGATCTCAACCGCGTTCATGATTTTCTGGCTGCGGTGAACGCACCCGCGGCGACGCGCACGGCTCAAAACCTGGCTGCAACACCCAAGAAACTCATCCAGAATCCGCGGCTTGGTGAAAGGCTGGATGAGTTTGCACCGCGTGAAATTCGACGCCTTTTGATCGGTGATTACGAGTTGCGATACGAGATACAGGGCGAGACGATTTTTCTTCTTCGTATCTGGCACACCCGCGAAAACCGAATCTGAATTCTGCGGAAGCATGCCCTAGAATACCACCTCAGAGCGAGAAAGGGGGCGACGGCGGAGATTACTCCGCCGCCTCTTCCTCGATCACGTCGTCATGGCCGATGAAGCCGCCGGACTGGCGGTTCCAGAGGTCGGCATAGATGCCGCCGCTCCGGGCGAGCTCGCGATGGGTGCCGGCCTCGACGATCCGGCCGCGATCGAGCACGATCAGCCGGTCCATTTCGGTGAGCGTCGACAGGCGGTGCGCAATCGCGATCACCGTCTTGCCCTCCATCAGCGCGAACAGGTTCTCCTGGATCGCCGCTTCGACTTCCGAGTCGAGCGCCGAGGTCGCCTCGTCGAGCACCAGGATCGGCGCGTCCTTCAGGAAGACGCGGGCGATCGCGATGCGCTGCCGCTGCCCGCCGGAAAGCTTCACGCCGCGTTCGCCCACATGCGCGTCGAGACCCTTGCGTCCCTGCATGTCGGCAAGTCCGTCGATGAACTCCCAGGCGTTTGCCCGCCTGGCCGCCTCGATGATGTCCGCATCGGTCGCGTCCGGCTTGCCGTAGGCGATGTTGTCGCGGATCGAGCGGTGCAGCAGCGAGGTATCCTGGGTGACCACGCCGATCAGCGAACGCAGGCTGTCCTGCGTCACGGTCGATATGTCCTGGCCATCGATGGTGATGCGGCCGCCCTCCAGATCGTAGAAGCGCAACAGCAGGTTCATCAGCGTCGTCTTGCCGGCGCCGGAGCGGCCGACCAGACCGATCTTCTGCCCGGCCGGGATATCGAGCGTCAGGCCTTCGATGACGCCCTTGCCCTTGCCATAGTGGAAGTGGACGTTGTCGTAGCGGATATGGCCTTTTTTCGCCGTCAGCGCCGAAGCGCCATTCCGGTCCACCACGTCATGCGCCTTTGTCATCATCGACATGCCGTCATAGACGGTGCCGATGTTTTCAAAGAGCGCAGAGACTTCCCACATCACCCATTGCGACATGCCGTTGATACGCATCGCAAGGCCGATGGCGATGGCGATCGCCCCGATCGAGATGACGCCATCGAGCCAGAACCAGATCGACAACGCGCCGACGGTAAACAGCGCCACGCAGTTGTAGAAATAGACCAGCGCCTGGAAACCCGTCACCTTGCGCATCTGCGCATGGACGGTTTTCAGGAAGATATCCATCGCGTCCTGCGCATAGGCCTCTTCCCTCCCCGCATGCGAGAAAAGCTTCACAGTGGCGATGTTCGTATAGCTGTCCACCACGCGACCGGTCATCATCGAACGCGCGTCCGCCTGTTCAGCGGAGATCTTCCGAAGCCGCGGCACATAATAGGCGACTGTCATCGAGTAGCAGACGATCCAGAGGACGAGCGGCACCGCAAGGCGCAGTTCCGCCGCCGCGACGATCGCGATCATCGAGATGAAATAGGTGAAGACGTAGACGAACACGTCGAGCACCTTCATCACCGTTTCGCGGATGGCGAGCGAGGTCTGCATCACCTTGGTCGAGACGCGGCCGGCAAACTCGTTGGCGAAGAACGTCATCGAGTGCCTGAGCAGGAACCGATGCATCTGCCAGCGGGCGATCATCGGGAAATTACCCATCAGGATCTGATGCATGATCAGCGAATTGAGCGTCGCGACCGCCGGCAATCCGATCAGCACCACGAAGGCCATGAAGAACAGTTTCGGCCCCTCGCTTTGAAGGAAGGTCGCCCGATCGGCATTTGACAGCCAGTCGACGATATCGCCGAGGAACTGGAACAGCGCCACTTCGCCGACCGCGATCAGCATCGTGCAGGTCGACATGATGACGACCCACGGCCAGACCGGCTTGGTATAGTGCCACAGGAAGGCCGCAAGGCCGGCGGGCGGCAATGAGGGCGCTTCGTCCGGATAAGGATCAACACGCCGTTCGAACCACGAGAACATGAAAATAGCTCCGCAAGTCGGATTTGCCGTCCCCTTTGCCGCGCATGGTGCGAGCCAAGGGCCTGACGGCGAAAATTCAGTATGGCGCGGCCGCATGCCGGCCGCGTAACGGATCAGAGAGGGAAAGGTTTGCGTGAAACCGCGAAACGCCTAGGCCAGAAAAATGGAAATCCGGCAGCGGAGGCGCGTGAGCACGGTCATATCCATGTGGGCCTCCTTGTGTTGGCGTTGAGTTACGCTCGCCTTTTAGCCGCTCGCGCAGGAATTGAAAAGGGCAAATCGATGCCGGCCACTCATCCCGGAATTTCCTGTTGCGAGATCGTCACAGCCCTGCCTTGCACCGAATGGGGCTTGAGATCAGGCACCGGCTTCGCTTAAGGACGATATATGAGCGACATCTTCCCTGGCCTTCGCATCGCCCTTTACCAGCCGGATATTCCCGGCAATACCGGTACGATCCTCCGGCTCGCCGCCTGTCTTGGCCTGTCGGTCGATATCATCGAGCCGGCTGGTTTCGACATTTCCGACCGGAACCTGAAGCGCTCCGGCATGGACTATTTGGAGAACGTCACGCTCGCCCGGCACGTCAACTGGCAGCGCTTCGACGAATGGCGCAAGGCGAACGGCCGGCGTGTCGTGCTCGCTTCCACCAAGGCCGCCCTGCCTTATACCCGCTTCGAATTCCGGCCGGACGACATCCTCTTCTTCGGCCGCGAAAGCGCCGGCGTGCCGGACAACGTGCATGAGGCAGCCGACGCCCGCATCCTCATCCCCATGGTCGAAGGCCAGCGCTCCATCAACGTCGCCATGTCGGCGGCGATGATATCAGGCGAGGCGCTGCGACAGACGGGTTTTCCTTCTTCATTGACCTAGGCTCCGGTTTTCTTTCAGGAAGCCTATGCTATAGAACCTCAAGTAATATTGAGGTCAACAGCAATGATGAAGAAAAATCCGGGCACCAGGCTGGAGCTGGAACTGACGGTCGGCGAAGTGGCGACACGCAGCGGCGTGGCGGTCTCGACCCTGCATTTCTACGAGACCAAAGGACTGATCCAGAGCCGCCGCAACCGTGGCAACCAGCGCCGTTATCCACGCGTCGTGCTGCGCCGGGTCGCCGTCATCAAGGTGGCCCAGAAGACCGGCATACCGCTTGCCGATATCGCCGAAGCGCTCTCTGTCCTGCCGCACGACCGGCCGCTGACGGCAAAGGACTGGCAGCGTCTATCGGAAACCTGGAAACGCCAGCTCGACGACAGGATCGCCAGCCTCACGGCGCTCCGCGACCACCTGACCGGCTGCATCGGCTGCGGCTGCCTGTCGATGGAGGACTGCCCGCTCAGGAACCCGCTCGACATGCTCGGCGAAAAGGGTGCGGGACCGATTTTGCTGGAGGCGGAAGAAGAGAATCTCGATTGATTGCACGGATAGGTTTAGTCTAAATTGATTGCGAAAATGCACTCCATAGAGTACAGTTCGGATGTTCACGATTTACTCGACCAAAGTCTTTGATGACTGGCTAGACGACCTCCGAGACAGGCGTGCCGCAATCAGAATCTTCGGTCGAATCGCCCGCGCTGAAGAAGGCAATCTTGGTGACATCAAATCCGTCGGCGAAGGCATCAGCGAGATGCGGATCCATTATGGTCCCGGATATCGCATCTACTTCAGCCGAGGAGGTGACATCGTTGTCCTGCTACTTTGCGGTGGCGACAAAAGCAGCCAGGTCAAGGACATTGCCGAAGCGAAACGCCTTGCCAAGGAATGGAAGGAATAGCCAATGGCTTTGGAAGTGCGCCGGTTCGATATCGCCGAACATTTGAACAGTGATGGGGATATCGAGGAATTCATGGTCGCCGCATTCGAAGACGGCGACCCCGCCTTCATCGCCAAATGCCTAGGGATCGTCGCAAGAGCCCAGAACATGAGCAAGCTTGCCCGCGATGTCGGCATGAGCCGTGCCGCTCTTTACAAGGCCCTAAGCGGTGAAGGAAATCCGGAATTCGCGACGATTCTGAAGGTGATGAAAGCCCTCGGCCTCGAACTCACGCCGGTTCTCGCCAAGGCTGAGAATGCCGCTTGAGTCTTCGGTACCAGCAGCCTCCGTCTCCGTTTAGCATCTTTTGAAAAACAGCTGCCAAACCGATCGAGGCCCATGGGCCGAACCTCGGAGATCGCATATGTTTCCGCAATGGCGCTTCGTTCATCCGAAAGCCACAAACGCCACGCCCTCAAGGACCTCGATGCGCAATTTCCGCACTCTGCTTTGTTACCCGATGACCGTTGCCGCACTTGCCCTGCTGGCTTCGTCCGTCCACGCCCAGGAGGCCGAGCATTATACCGCGGTCAGCAAGACGGCGATGAGCGTCACCGGCGACGTCTGGTTGGACGATTTCAGCATCACCTTCGAGAACGAAGAATCCCTCGAATTCTCCGACCTCGTTGCCGATAATTTTCGGGTGGATGGCAGGCGTGTGCCGGCATCGGTCTATCGCGTCGCGAAACCGGCCGATCCGGAACTTGAAAACGGCAACCAACTCTGCGGATCGGGGGACGTGACCTATGTCGCCAACTGGGCATCCGGCAAGGGAATGTCGGCGATTGCCGTGTTTACGGGGCGAAATCCACCGAAGAGCAGCGCCGAAATGTGCGCGCTCTACACCTACGAAGATCCGCAATAATGGATCGGATCAATCCGCAGTCGGCAGCCGTCGCATCGTGAATTCGATCTGGTCGCCTTCGAGCTGGCGCCAGCTTTCCACTTCGGTCCA
Organism: Neorhizobium sp. P1_A6; assembly: GCF_056406795.1. Taxonomy (NCBI): domain Bacteria; kingdom Pseudomonadati; phylum Pseudomonadota; class Alphaproteobacteria; order Hyphomicrobiales; family Rhizobiaceae; genus Neorhizobium; species Neorhizobium sp. P1_A6. The sequence goes on from NZ_JBFTZM010000004.1 coordinate 439,919, forward strand.
ATAGGCGGCCTTCGGAAATTCGTGAAACCACTCGCGCGCCTTCTCGCGCGCTTCTTCCCGCGAGAGCTGAAAGGTCTGCCGCACGAACATGCCCTGGCGCTCGCCGGCTTTTTCCTGCCGGTGGCGGTCGATCCTGCGCTTCAGCCCGTCGAGCGGCGGGGGTGTGAACTTTGCCATGAAAGCCTCTGATCAGCACCTGTTTATGCGGTAAAGATAGTGCCGGGCGACACGCTTTGCGAGTCTCATTTTCCACCCGCGACAATCGATGGAATGGTTCGCGAAAGCCAGAAATGCTAATTCCCGATCGGAAAAATGCGAGTCGCGCCAAGGGGATGGCGAGAGGAATAGAGATATGGAACGGCCGGTACTGCCCAAGGGGCTGCCCGAGGACATCGAAGACAAGAAGGCGACGGCGAGGACCTGGTTCGAGAGCCTGCGCGACACGATCTGCGCGTCGCTGGAAGGCCTCGAGGCCGAGCTGACCGGCCCCCTCTCCGATCAGGAGCCCGGCCGCTTCAAGCCCAAGGACTGGCTGCGCGATGGTGGCGCGGGCGGCGGCGGACGAATGTCGATGATGGAAGGCCGCGTCTTCGAGAAGGTCGGCGTCCACACCTCGACCGTCCACGGCGAATTTTCCGCTGATTTCCGCAGCCAGATGCCGGGTGCCGAGGAAGACCCGCGCTTCTGGGCGTCGGGCATTTCGCTGATCGCACATCCGGTCAATCCCAATGTGCCGACCGTGCACATGAATACCCGCATGGTGGTGACGTCGAGCCAGTGGTTCGGCGGCGGCGCGGATCTCACCCCGGTCCTCGACCGGCGCCGCACCCAGGACGATCCGGACACCACCCTTTTCCACCGGGTCATGGAAATCACCTGCAAACGCCATGAGGCGGTCGCTGATTACGATCGCTATAAGGCCTGGTGCGACGATTATTTTTTCCTGAAGCATCGCAATGRACCGCGCGGCGTCGGCGGCATTTTCTTCGACTGGCTGCATCCGGTCGCGGAAAAAGGCGGCTGGGAGGCGGATTTCGCGTTTGTGCAGGATGTCGGACGCGCCTTCAACCTCGTCTATCCGCGGATCGTCCGGGCCAACTTCAACAAGCCCTGGACGGAACATGATCGCGACGAACAGCTGATCCGTCGCGGCCGCTATGTCGAGTTCAACCTGCTCTACGACCGTGGCACTATTTTCGGGTTAAAGACCGGCGGCAATGTCGATTCCATCCTCTCGTCACTGCCTCCGGTTGTAAGGTGGCCTTAGATCGAGAACCACAAAGTTAACGATATCGGGTATAAACCGGCCCTAATATCTCATCCTTAACAAATGCGATATCGGAATCAGTGCGATGGTGGTAGCGTCCCTTTGGTTGTACCGGAGGAGGAGCGCCATGATGGCACCGAATAGCATGCCCATGCCGGAAGCGTCTAAGGACAAGGACTTCCGTTCCCTTGATACCGCTGAAATGATCGACCGCCTCGCGACGGAGATGCGCGCGAGAACTGGCGGAGAACTCCCCCATTCCTTTTATGTGGACCAGGTAAGGCGCCAGCTTGCCGGCAAGTCGGTTGCCATGTCGGCCGCCAACACCGAGACGGCGCGGGAAAAGGGTAAGGAAGAGGCTTCCGTTTTCCACGCCTGGGCGTTTTCCGAATAGGCATCGGGAACAGCGTCGTCGCTTTCGAGTTATCGGGATTGGGGCCGGCGGATATGAGGAGCTGTCCGCCCGCCTCCAGTCCGACGACAATAGGAGGAAGTATCATGCGACTGTTCGAATGCGGTACGCTCGTCCCCGGTTGCCAATGGCATACCCGGGCCGATGAAGACGCCGAAGTGGTTCGCCGCGCCGTGGAACATCTTCGCACTGTCCATGGCGAAGAGATCATCCGCGAAAACATGGTCGAGAACATCAAGGCACGCATTCGCGACGAAAACGGAGCGGCGGCGGCCTGACGCCCGGCGCGACCAAAGTCGGTCATCCGCATCGGAGTGGCTGTATCTGATTTCGAAACACCCGATGTCAGAGCGGCGATACGCCTGATGTCAGAGTGATCTGCGGATCATATCCTCCAGCCGGGCGGTCAGCGCCGCCCGGTCGGGAGCGAAATTGCGCTCGACCCAGAAATCTTCCAATTCCTTCAGGATTTCGCCGACCCGTTTTCCGGCCGGCACGCCGGCTGCGACGATATCGGCACCACTGAGCGGAAAGACCGGCTTCTCGTAGTCCTCAGCCCTCTTCAGCAAGACCGACAGCCGCGCGGATCTGCGCATCGCCGCCGGATCGCCTTCGGCCGCAGTTCGCGCCGACGCCAGGGCCAGCCTCAGCCGGATGACCAGCCCCTCCGCACCATGGCGGTAGAGCAGCCGGTCAAACCCGACATCCGTCACTTCGTCCGGCAGCACCGGCGCATTTGCCCAGGCCGCAAGCTTGGCAGCCTCTGCATTCGACATCTTCAGCCGCTTCGCGAGCGCATCCAGCCTCTCGGCATCCGGCGGCACGATCGCCGCCAGCCGCAGGATCGGATCGGCCGTCCAGCCGAGCGACTTCTCGGCCGCCACGAGGCCGTGGATGCCGTCGATACCCCACTTTTCCGTCTCCGGCAGGATTTCGGTGAGCACGCCCGCCTGCCGCATCCACAACAGCGCGCGGGAAGGATCGGCAGCCGACAGCAGCTTCTTGGTTTCCGCCCAGATGCGTTCGGCCGACAGCGTCGAAAGCTTGTCCTTGGCGCGGGCGCAGGCCCTCAGGCCATCCGCATCCGGCCGGCCGGAACCGTAATGGGCGAAGAAGCGGAAGAAGCGCAGGATGCGCAAATAGTCCTCGGCAATCCGTTCGGCCGCATCGCCGATGAAGCGCACGGTGCGGGTCTCGATATCCGGCAGCCCCTTCACGAGGTCGATCACCGCACCTTGAGCGTCCGCATAAAGTGCGTTGATCGTCAGGTCCCGTCGTTCGGCATCCGTCTGCCAATCGGTGCCGAAGGCGACCTTGGCCCGCCGGCCGTCAGTCTCGACGTCGCGGCGCAACGTGGTGACCTCGAACCCGTGGCCTCCGATGACCAGCGTCACCGTGCCGTGCTCGAAACCGGTCGGCACGGCTTTGATACCAGCCGTCACCGCCCGCTCGACCACCTTTTCCGGGACAAGCGTGGTGGCGACGTCGACATCGGCGACGGGAAGCCCCATCAGTGCATTACGCACCGCGCCGCCCGCCACCCGCGCCTCACCGCCGTCGGCATTGAGCAGGGTCAGGATGCGCTGCAGCGCCGGGTCCCGGAACCAGGCCTCCTCGGCTACACTCGTCATGCATAAAGCCTTTCGTAGAGCGTGCGCAGGATGCCCGCGGTAATGCCCCAGATGTTTCGTTCCTCGTAGGGCATCACATAGAAATGCCGCTCCGTGCCGTCCCATTCGCGGCTGCCGCGCTGGTGGTTGGCCGCGTTCATCAGGAAGGACAGCGGCACCTCGAAGACGTCGTCCACCTCGGCCGGATTGGGCGTGATCTCGAAGCCGCGCCTGACTACCGAGAGCACCGGCGTGATCCGAAAACCGGTCGCGGCATAATAGGTCGGCAGTCGCGACAGCGTTTCGACGAAGGAACGGTCGAGGCCGATTTCCTCTTCCGCCTCGCGCAACGCCGCCTGTTCCGGCGAGCGGTCCTCCGGATCGATCCCGCCGCCCGGAAAGGCGATCTGGCCGGAATGCTTGCGCATCGTCGATGTCCGCTGCGTCAGGATCACCTTGGCTTCGTCGCCGTCGTCGACCACAGGCACCAGCACCGCCGCGTCCTTCAGCTTCAGCCCCGCGGCGAAATCCACCAGCGTCGGATTGAGCAGATGGTCGCCGTGATCGCGCCAGGCATGATCTATAGGGCCACCGTTCTGGTTCAGCGCCCGGCGGCGGAAATCGCCGGCCGAAAAAAGGGGAAAGTCACTCATTGCGATAAGGCGTCCAATTCGGCCTCGGGCATCACGGGAAAGATTTCCGTTCCGGAGCGGACGGAGAACATCGGCACTTCGTCTATCACGATCGCCTCGCCGAGTTCCACGAGATCGTACATGACAGCGCGGGAGACCAGGGCCTCCAACCGGCCGCGCACCAGGAGATAGGGTTTAAGCTCGCGGTTTTCGCCCGAAATCTCGAAGCGCAAGGGATGTTCCGACCCCGCCTCCACCACATCACCGACATTTGTCCTGAACGTGAGCACCTGTTGGCCCTCACGCTGCGTGACCTGCATCTCGACCGCAAGGAAGGGAGCGTCGGCGATGCGGATGCCGACCTTTTCCACAGGTGTTACGAGATAGGTCCGACCGTCCTCATCCTTGCGCAGCACCGTCGAAAACAGCCTCACGAGCGGTGCGCGGCCGATCGGGGTGCCCATATAGAACCATGTGCCGTCAGCATGGATTTCCATGTCGATATCGCCGCAAAAGGGCGGATTCCACCGCTCGACGGGCGGTAAACCACGCTTTCCGTCGCCGCTCTGCTCGGAAGCACGCGAGATCAGCGCCGCAAGCCCTGCGGCATCGGATGCCGAATTTATCGTTTGCGCTGCCATCTTTCAGTCCCGGTTCGACCGTAAGCATCCATCAAAGCAATTGTTCCTCACGAGATAGTCATTCAATACGTGCTTGTCAGCCATATTTCGGGGAATAAGTTTGATCGGATAAGCCGGATGCTGCGACGCAGCGATTCGCCGCCGGGATATCGATGAGCCCGGCCTGGAAAAGCCAGCCGGTTTCTAAGTGCCAGCAGGTTCTGGATGCCAGCCAGTTTGGATGCCGCCAGTTTGGATGATGGAGAGCGACATGGGCCTGATGAATTCCACCGATACCGTCCTCGATGAGAAAGCCATCATCGCCTCCGCGGAAATGGCCCTTTCCGACATCGCCGCCATTCGCGCCGAAGTCGCCAAAGTGATCTTCGGTCAGGAAAAGGTGGTCGAGAACACGCTGCTGGCCGTCCTGTCCGGCGGCCATGCGCTGCTCGTCGGCGTCCCTGGCCTCGCCAAGACCAAGCTCGTCACCACGCTCGGCACCGTGCTCGGCCTCGGCGGCAACCGCATCCAGTTCACGCCCGACCTGATGCCTTCGGATATTCTCGGCTCGGAAGTCATGGATACGGACGATAGCGGCCGCCGCTCCTTCCGCTTCATCAAGGGGCCGGTGTTCGCTCAACTGCTGATGGCCGACGAAATCAACCGCGCCTCGCCGCGCACCCAGTCGGCACTGCTGCAGTCCATGCAGGAATACCACATCACGGTGGCCGGCCAGCGCTACGATCTGCCCGCCCCCTTCCACGTGCTCGCGACCCAGAACCCGCTGGAGCAGGAAGGCACCTATCCGCTGCCGGAAGCCCAGCTCGACCGCTTCCTGCTGCAGGTCGACGTGCTTTATCCGGAACTCGCCGCCGAGCGGCAGATCCTGCTCGAAACCACTGGCCTTTCGGAAGCCAAGGCGCGGGGCGTCATCGATGCTGCGCGGCTCCAGGAAATCCAGGTGCTGATCCGCCAAATGCCGGTCAGCGACAAGGTGGTCGATGCGATCCTGTCGCTGGTGCGCTCCGCCCGCCCCGGCCACGGTAATGCTCATACGGACAAACACGTCGCCTGGGGTCCCGGCCCGCGCGCCGGCCAGTCGCTGATGCTGACGGCCCGCGCCCGCGCCCTTTACGAAGGCCGTCTGGCCCCGTCGCTCGACGACGTTTACGCGCTTGCCGAACCGGTGCTTGAACACCGCATGGCGCTGACGTTTGCGGCCCGCGCCGAAGGCATGTCGGTGCGCGATGTCATCGCCGGCCTGGTGAAGCAGGCCCGCGGCTAAGTCCGCCGGCTAGAAAGGATAATGCGTGGCTTCCACCATTGGCCAGATCGTAGAGCAGACACCGAGTAGCGAACTTCTCTCCCGAGCCCAGGCCCGCGCGATCCTTGTGCCGGACTGCATGGTGGAAGCCAAGCGTATCGCCAACACGGTGATCGCCGGCTGGCATGGTCGCCGCAAGCGCGGCGTTGGCGAAAATTTCTGGCAGTTCCGGCCTTATGCCGAGGGTGAAAGCCTGTCTCGCATCGACTGGCGCCGCTCCGCCCGCGACGACCATACCTATGTCCGCGAGCGCGAATGGGAAGCCGCCCACACTGTCTGGCTCTGGGCCGACATGTCGCCGTCGATGATGTACAAGTCGACGCTTGCCATCGCTTCCAAGGAAAGCCGGGCGCTGGTGCTGATGCTGGCGCTGGCCGAAATCCTTGCCCGGTCCGGCGAGCGCATCGGCTGCCCCGGCATCATGGAACCGGTATCGGCCCGCAACGCCGCCGAGCGGCTCGCCGCCGCGATCATGCACGCGCCGCTGACAACTGGCTTGCCGGAAACCGCGATGATCCGCGGCCATAGCGACATCGTGCTGATCGGCGATTTCCTCGACGACGCCGATCGGGTGATGGAGCGCATCGCCCCGCTCGGCCGCCGCGGCCTGCGCGGCCACGTGGTCGAGATCGCCGATCCGGCCGAGGAAACTTTTCCCTATACCGGCCGCACCGAGTTTACCGATCCCGAAACCGGCGAAAAGCTCGTCTCCGGCCGCGCCGAGATGATCCGCGAGGATTATCAGCGCGCCTATTTCGCCCGTCGCGATGCGTTGGGTGAATCGCTGCGCCGCCTCGGCTGGAGCTTCGTTTTCCATCGGACCGATCATCTCGCCTCCGAGGCGCTGGTCGCCGTGCATAGCTATCTTTCTGGCATGCCGTCACCGAAACCGGTCGGAGACAGGTCATGAGCGCGCTGATTTTCGCCAATCCCGCCATTCTCTTCGGTCTGATCGCGTTGCCGGTTATCTGGTGGCTGCTGCGGCTCACCCCGCCGCGCCCGAAGGCGGAAGTCTTTCCGCCGCTCCGGATCCTTGCGACGGTCCTGAAGCGCGAGGAAACGCCCTCGAAGAGCCCCTGGTGGCTGACGCTGCTGCGCATGCTTCTCGCCGCCGCCGTGATCCTGGCGATCGCCGATCCGGTGATGAACCCGCGCGCCAATTCCCTGAATGCAGGCGGCCCGCTGGTGCTCGTCGTCGACAACGGCTGGGCGACCGCTGCCGACTGGGAACGCCGCGTCCAGACCGCCAACCTTTTGATCGACGACGCCGAAAGCGCCGACGTGCCGGTCTCGATCACGTTTACCGCCGATGCCAGCCATGAGGCAGTACCCGGAACCGCCGCCGCCGCCCGCGACAAGCTGACGGCGGCCAACCCCAAGCCGCTGGTTCCCGATCGCGCCCGCGCTGCCCAGGCGGTCAGGGAGGCCATGAATACCACCCGTCCCGGCACGCTCGCCATCCTTTCCGACGGCATGGCGGCCGCCAGCGACAACAAGGCCATGTCGACATTCGCAGCCCTGTCGCCCGCAGAAATGCGCCTGATCGAAGGCGACGGCCATAGCGCCGTGGCGCTGACCGACGCGGTCAATAACGCCGCCGCCATGTCGGTGACCGCAACACGCCTTTCGACCGCGGCGGCACAGCAGATGAACGTCAACGCGCTCGACGCACAGGGCCGCGCACTCGCCTCCGGCACACTGCAGTTTGCAGCCGGTGCTACGACCGCCACGGCCGAGATCACCTCGCCGTTCGAGCTTCGCAACGATTTCGCGCGCCTCAGCATCGACGGGCTGGCCACCGCCGGCGCGGCACACCTGCTCGACGATGGCTTCAAGCGCCGCCGCATCGCGCTTCTCGCCGGCGAAAGCGGCAGCGACTTCCAGCCGCTGCTGCAGCCGCTCTATTACATCAGCCGCGCGCTCCTGCCTTATGCCGACGTCATCCAGCCGAACACCGCCGATCTTTCGGTTGCCATCCCGCAGATCCTGCAGGGCAACCCCTCCGCAATCATCCTTGCCGATGTCGGCCGCCTGCCGGCCGAGACCTACGCACCGCTGCAGCGATGGATCGCTCAAGGCGGGACGCTGATCCGCTTCGCCGGCCCGCGCCTTGCCGCCGCCCCCGCCGACGATCCGCTGGTGCCGGTGATCCTGCGCCAGGGTGAGCGCGCGCTCGGCGGTGCCATGTCCTGGTCGGAGCCGCAGTCGCTCGCCGATTTCCCGAGCTTCGGCCCCTTCGCCGGCATGCCGCGCGCCGCAGACATCACTGTCACCCGCCAGGTTCTTGCCGAACCGACGCCGGACCTTGCCGAACGCACCTGGGCAAGCCTCTCAGACGGCACGCCTCTCGTCACCGAAAAGGAGGTCGAGGCCGGCCGCATCGTGCTCTTCCACACGAGCGCCGAGGCGACCTGGTCGAACCTGCCGCTGTCGGGCAATTTCGTCGAAATGCTGCGCCGCCTGGTCCAGCTCGCCCGCGCCGGTGGTGCCGCGTCCGGCGCGGCAGCAGAGGGAGCCGCTGCGACACTCGCTCCCTACCGGCTTTTGACCGCGGACGGCGTCCTCACCACCGAAACCGGAACGGCCCGTCCGATCGCGATCGCCGCCAACCAGGTGCCGGTCGCGAGTTTCGACCATCCGCCGGGCCTTTACGGCACCGAGGATGGTTTCACCGCCGTCAACCTGCTGGCACCGAAGACCGTCATCGCCCGCTTCGACCCGACCACGGCAGGCCGGCCGCTGGTACGCGAAGGCTTGGCTGGCGGCGAAGCCGTATCGCTGCGCCCCGCCCTGTTCGCCGCCGCCTTCGCGCTGCTGATCCTCGACAGCCTTGTGGTGCTCTTCATGAACGGCGCCTTCTCGCGTGGTTCCGGCGGACGCCGTAGGCCGAGCGGTGCTGCCGCAGCAGCGATCGCCGCCCTCGCTTTCGGCCTCGTCGCCTTAACGCCCGGTCAATCGCAGGCACAGAAAATGGAACCCGGTGCCGGCGCCAAGCCCGGTGACGAGCGGATCCTCGAACGGCTCGACACGACCCACCTCGCCTATGTCGTGACAGGCGAACGGGATGTCGACAGCATTTCCGAACAGGGTCTCGAAGGTCTCAGCCAGTTCCTCACCTACCGCACGACGCTGGAACCCGGCGCCCCGGTCGGCCTTGATATCACCAAGGACGAGCTTGCCTTCTACCCGATCATCTACTGGCCGATCTCCGCCACGGCACCGATGCCAAGCCAAGCGGCGATCTCCCGCATCGACGCCTATATGCGCAATGGCGGCACTGTCCTCTTCGACACCCGCGATCAATATTCGTCGCTCGGCGGAGGTGGTACCACGCCGAATGGCGAGCGCCTGCAGGCGATCCTCGCCAATATCGACATCCCGCCGCTGGAGCCGACGCCGACCGATCACGTGCTGACCCGCTCCTTCTACCTGCTCACCAACTTCCCCGGCCGTTATACCGGCAGCCCGCTCTGGGTCGAGGCACGGCAGGAAGCGAAAAACACCGGCGCCCAGCTCTCCTCCAGCGGCGACGGCGTGACCCCATTGCTGATCACCGGAAATGATTTCGCCGGCGCCTGGGCTGTCGACAGCCAGGGTGCTCCAGTTCTGCCGACAGTGCCCCCGGACGAGATGCAGCGCGAATATGCCTATCGCTCCGGCGTCAACATCATGATGTACATGCTGACCGGCAATTACAAAGCCGACCAGGTGCATGTCCCGGCTCTGCTTGAGCGGCTTGGGCAGTGAGGGAAAACGTCGCCATGGTCCTTAGCCCCTCATCCGGCTGCCGCCACCTTCTCCCCGCATGCGGGGAGAAGGGATATGCCGCACGGTCGCCGTTCCCCCTCGCCCCGCCTGCGGGGAGAGGGTGCGCCGAGCGAAGCGGAGGCGGGGTGAGGGGCGAACCTTGCGCAATGCTTCTGGCCCATAGAGGGAAATCCTCATGACCATCGAATTCGCCCCCTTCTTCTCCTGGCCGATCCTGGCCGCACTCGGCGTCTTCGCGCTGATCCTCGCGGGCCTCTCCTTCTGGCGCGGCATTCGCGGCGCCGCCTTGCGCACGCTGGCGCTCGCCGCCCTGCTCCTGGCGCTCGCCAACCCGACCCTCCTGCAGGAGGACCGCGACCAGCTTTCGACCGTCGTGCCGGTCATCGTTGACCGCTCGCAGAGCCAGGATACCGCCCAGCGCAAGCAACAGACCGACGAGGCGCTCGCAAGCCTGAAGGACCGCTTCTCCCGCTACCCGCGCATTGAGACCCGTATCGTCGAGGTGGATGACGATGGCGATACCGACACTCCCTCGACAAAGCTCTTCACTGCCCTGCGTTCGGCGATATCAGACGTGCCGCCGGCCCGTATCGGCGGGGCGGTTTTCCTGACCGATGGCCAGATCCATGACCTGCCGGGCATCAACCAGGACCTCAGCTTCAACGCCCCCGTCCACGGCCTGATCACCGGCAAGCCGGACGAGTTCGACCGTCGCGTTGAGGTGGTCCGGGCCCCGCGCTTCGGCATTGTCGGCGAGGAACAGGAACTGACGCTGCGGGTGTTCGACGACGGTCGCACCGGTGGCGGACCGGCGCAGGTGACCGTGCGCATGAACGGCCAGCAGACGGCGACGCTGCGCGCCACGCCCGGCCAGGAGACGCCCTTCTCCTTCACGGTTCCGCGCGGCGGCAACAACGTCATGGAATTTTCGGTCGCCGAGCTTCCGGGCGAGGTGACGACCGCCAACAACCGCGCCGTCCACGTGATCGACGGTATCCGCCAGAACCTTCGCGTCCTGCTCGTCTCCGGCGAACCGCACGCCGGCGAGCGCGCCTGGCGTAACCTGTTGAAGTCCGATGCCTCGGTCGACCTCGTCCACTTCACTATTCTGCGCCCGCCGGAAAAGCAGGACGGCACGCCGATCAACGAGCTGTCGCTGATCGCCTTCCCGACCCGCGAACTGTTCGTCGAGAAGATCAAGGATTTCGACCTGATCATCTTCGACCGTTACAAGCATCGCGGCGTGCTGCCGATCCTCTATTACGATTACATCGCCCAGTACGTGAACAATGGTGGCGCGCTGCTGATCGCCGCTGGCCCCGAACATGCCGGCGAGGATTCGATTGCCTCCACGCCGCTCGAACAGGTCCTGCCGGCGGCCCCGACCGGCGAAATCCACAGCGCCGCCTTCTATCCGCATCTGTCGCCGGAGGGTGAAAAGCACCCCGTGACCCGCGGCCTCGACGGCTCCAACTCGAACCCGCCTGCCTGGGGCCGCTGGTTCCGCACCATCGACGTCGACACGCCGCACGGCCAGACCGTCATGGAAGGCGACGGCGACCGCCCGTTGCTCGTCCTCAACCGGCAGGGCGAAGGCCGCGTCGCCATGCTGCTCTCCGACCAGGGCTGGCTCTGGGCTCGCGGTTTCGAAGGCGGTGGCCCGCATGTGTCGCTCTATCGCCGCATCGCCCATTGGCTGATGAAGGAACCGGAGTTGGAAGAAGAAGCGCTGACCGCCCGCGCCGTCGGCCGCACGCTCGAGGCGACCCGCCAGACGATCGGCGACGATCCAGGCCCCGCAACGATCAAATATCCATCCGGCCGCACCGAGACCGTGCCGATGACGGCCGCCGGCCCCGGCCAGTACCGGCTGGAACGCCGTATGGAAGAGACCGGCCTGTTCGAGGTCACCAACGGCCAGTTCTCGACGCTCGTGCATGTCGGCACGGTGGATGCGCCGGAATTCAAGGCGATGATCTCGACCGAGAGCACGCTGAAACCTTATGCCGACAAGACCCGTGGCCTCGTGACCCGCGTCGCCTCAGGCGATGGTATTTCGCTGCCGGACATCCTGCCGGTTCGCGGTGAAGTGCGCGTCAACGATCCCAACCGCATGGTCATCCGCATGACCGACGAGACGGTGCTGCGCGGCATCAACACGCTGCCGCTGTTTGCAGGTTTCGCCGGCCTCTCCGCGCTGCTCTTCGCGGTCGCGGCGATGTGGTGGCGCGAGGGTCGCTGACATATGACGCAGCTCGATGTGACCGCCTCGCCCTCGCCCGAGGAACTGGCCGTGATCGGCGAAGGACTGACCGCCTTCAACGACGCCGATGTCGGCCCATCCGAGCGCAAGCCGCTCGCTGTGCTGATCCGCGATGTGGAGGAAAAGGTGATCGGCGGGCTTTCCGGTTACACCGCCTGGGGCTGGCTCTTCACCCAATGGCTTTTCGTCCCGGAAACATTGCGGGGTGAAGGCATGGCCGGCAAGCTGCTGAGCCAAGCCGAAGAGGAAGCCCGCGCCCGCGGTTGCCACGGCGCTTGGATCGACACGTTCAGCCCGCTCGCCCGCAAGGCCTATATGCGCCAGGGCTACGAAGTCTTCGGGGAACTGCCGGAATTTCCGAAGGGCCGCACCCGCACCTTCCTCAGGAAAGCTCTGTAGGTTATCCATTCGCTCCGAAAAATGGGGACGAAGAAGCGCCGCATGGATATCGACCTGAAACTCACCGAAGGCATGAACGCCGACGAGGAGGATTTCATCCTCGAACGGCTGATGACCCACAATGCCGCAACGTTCGGCCCCAGCAACCGCCGCGAACTGGCGGTGCCGCTGCATGACGGGAACGGCGACCTCATCGGCGGGCTGACCGGCTATACCGGCCGCGGCTGGCTTTATATCTCGATGCTCTATGTCCCGGACGAGTTGCGCGGCCAAGGCCTCGGCGCCCGCATGCTCGACATGGCCGAAGCCGAAGCCAAAGCTCGCGGCGCGATCGGCGCCTATATCGACACGATGAACCCGGAAGCGCTCAAGCTATACCTGAAACAGGGTTATACCGAGATCGGCACGCTGAAAGGCCTCGAAGGAGGCCATTCGGTGACGTGGCTGCAAAAACGGTTCTAGCTCAGGCGAGAGAGACCTGGCGCGTCTCCGCATTGATCATCGTGGCGGCAATCGCCGCGATCACCAGCAGGCCGGCAAAGATGCCGATCGTCAGGCCGAGACCCTGGACCACGACATAACCCACCAGCGACGGCGCCAGCAGTCCGCCGAGACGCGCCATGGCACCGGCTGCCCCCATGCCGGTCGCCCGCGACGCGGTCGGGTAAAGTTCCGGCGTATAGGCGTAGAGCGCACCCCAGGTGCCGAGCAGCGCAAAGCTCATGATCAGCAGCGCAGCCCCGACCAGGAGGGCGCTTGGTGCGACGACAAACATCAGGCAGCCGATCGCCGAGAGCAGGCAGAAGCCGATCAGCGTCGGCTTGCGGCCCCATTTTTCCACACCATAGGCGGCAAGCGCATACCCCGGAAGCTGGGCAAGTGCGACCAGTACCAGAAAGCCGTAACCGCGCACGAAACCAAACCCCTCGCCGGCAAGCTTCGCGGGCATCCAGGTGAAGACGCCGTAATAGGAGACGGAGACAAGGAACCAGATCGCCAGGATCATGACGCTGCGCTGGCGAAGCTCGCCGGAAAAGATGCCGGTCGTCTTGACCGGCGGCGGCGAGACCAGGCTGGTGCCTGCCCCGAGGGGCGTGTGTCCGTTGACGGCGAGCATCCGGTCGACGATTACCCTCGCTTCGTCGTGGCGCCCGGAGCGCATCAGATAGAGCGGCGATTCCGGCACCAGGAAGCGCAGGCCGATGCCGGCAATCGCCGGAATGGCGGTGACCGCAAAGATATAACGCCAGGCATCGGCGACGCCGGCAAGGCTTGCGGCCCAGGCGGCGAGCGCCACGATCAGCGTTCCGATCGCCCAGAACCCTTCGAGCAGCACCAGCCAGCGGCCGCGGTTCCTGGCAGGCAGGAATTCCGCCATCATCGCGTAGTCGACCGGCAGCGTGCCGCCGACCGCAGCGCCGGTAAAGAAACGCAAGAGAAGCAGGATGGTGAAATCCGGCGCAAAGATGGAAAGGGTACCGAACACCGCGTCGCAGGCGACCGTGACGATCAGCACCCGGCGCCGGCCGATCCGGTCGGCGAGCCTGCCGAAACCGAGCGCGCCGAGCAGCATGCCGAGGAAGAAGGCCGTGCCGGTCTGCAGCGCCTGCGGCACGGTCAGCCCGAAACTTGCCGCGATCGAGGCAGCGGTGAAACCGACCGCCAGAACCTGCATGGCATCGGCCGCCCAGACGAGCCCGAAAATGCCCATCAATCGCCGCTGATAGGTCCCCGCTCCGGCGCGGTCGAGCGCCTCGTCCATGGTGATTGCAGCCATCCGCCTGTCCCTCGCTTCGACGACACCTCCAGCCGGCTTTCACCGACCGATCCATCATCTGCTTAAAGGAAATGGCCTATCCGCGCCAGCCGATGACGCCCTTGAGCCGGGCATGCACGTCGGCTGCGATCGGCACGACCAGAACCCGGCCGGGATCGACAGGCCCCGGAAATTCCAGTGCGCCATAGGCAACCTTCTCGAACCCGAGCGGGCCGTAATAGGGCGGGTCGCCGACCAGGATCACCGCTTCCGAACCCTTGCGTCTTGCCGCCTCGATGGCGATCCGCACCAGTTCGCGGCCGATGCCCCGGTTCTTGTGCGACGGCCGGACCGCAAGCGGCCCGAGCAGGTGGCCCTTCACCGAACCCGCATGGACCGGCGTCATCCTGACCGAAGCGATCGTTTCGCCATCGTCGGCGCAGACGAAGGAGAGGGTCCGGTCATGCGGCCCCTGCTCGCGGATGCGGGCGGCGGCGCGGGTATGCCGGCCGGGGCCGAAGGCTTCCGCGTTGATCAGTTCGATGACCTCGTCGTGAGACGTATCTTCCGTGAGGTAAACGAGGTCGTGTTTGTAGAGAACGTTGTGCTGAGACATGGATGGACCGAAGCCGTAGGATAAGGAGCGGACAGGACAAGGGATATCGATGACGCTTGTTCTAGCGTCGTGGTCGATGATCAGCGTCGTCGCAGTGTCCGCATTTCGGTCATAGAGGAAAGTATCCTTAAAATCCGGAAAGCGAATTAGCAGGAAAAATTTCCCGCGTCCAACGCAAAAACACACCGTTCATAAAATCCTGCCTCGTATTCGGCAGCCGGTGCCGTATCTATCCCCTCAAGGAAAATCCAAGGAGATAATCATGGGCAGGCTCGTCGAAGGAAAATGGCAGGACGTCTGGTACGACACCAAGGAAAACAAGGGCCATTTCAAGCGCGCCGAATCGCAGTTCCGCAACTGGGTGACCGCCGATGGTTCCGCCGGCCCTACCGGCAAGCAAGGCTTCAAGGCTGAGGCCGGGCGTTATCATCTATATGTCTCCTATGCCTGTCCCTGGGCGCACCGCACGCTGATCTTCCGCAAGCTGAAGAAGCTCGAAGACCTGATCTCGGTCTCGGTCGTCGACTACCTGATGCTGGAGAACGGCTGGGAGTTCAAGAAACGCGATGGCGCCACCGGCGACGACCTGTTCGGCTCGGACTATCTCTACCAGGTCTACCTGAAGGCCGATCCGAACTATTCCGGCCGCGTCACCGTGCCCGTCCTCTGGGACAAGCTTGAGAACACCATCGTCTCGAACGAGAGTTCGGAAATCATCCGCATGTTCAACGGCGCCTTCGACGGCCTGACCGGCTCGACGGCGGATTTCTATCCGCAGGCGCTGCGCGGCGAGATCGATGAACTCAATGCGGTCATCTACGACACCGTCAACAACGGTGTCTACAAGGCCGGTTTCGCAACTGCCCAGGACGCCTATGAGAGTGCCGTCACCCGCCTGTTCGAGACGCTCGACATGCTGGAAAAGCGCCTCTCGGGCAGCCGTTACCTGTTCGGCGAGACGACGACCGAAGCCGATTGGCGCCTGTTCACCACGCTGCTGCGCTTCGATCCCGTCTATGTCGGGCACTTCAAGTGCAACATCCGCCGCATCGCGGACTACCCGAACCTGTCCGGCTATCTCGCTGATCTCTATCAGCAACCGGGCATCGCCGAGACCTGCAACCTGTTCCACATCAAGCACCACTATTATGAGAGCCACAAGACCATCAACCCGACCGGCATCGTCCCCGTCGGCCCGGTAGTGGATCTCGACGCGCCGCATGGGAGGGAGAAGGTGACGCGGCTGGCTTGATCGAGACGCATCTGCCCCTCATCCGCCTGCCGACACCTTCTCCCCGCAAAGCAGGGCGAAGGACGCAAGCGGCAAGCTCCCGTTCCTCTTTAAACCAAAGCGTTGCGGATAGGGTGAGACGGTGCGGCATCTGTCCTTCTCCCCGTCAGAACGGGGAGAAGGTGCCGGCAGGCGGATGAGGGGCAACCTGGGATACCTCACCAATATTCCGCCCGCTCCACCTCGCCCTTCAACTCTCGCAACCGCCGCAGTGTCGCCCCGGTCGTCTCCTCCGGCAGCGCATCAAGCGTAAAAAAGCCGCTCTCGGCAATCTCCCGATCCGGCGCACGCGGCTTCGTCTGCTCCACAGTCACCCGATAGAACAGCACATGGTCGCGCCTGCTGGCATTGCGGTTGTAGTAGGCGTGGAAAAGCGCGATCTCTCCGCGGATTTCCAGATTGCCCTCCTCGCGCAACTCCTTGCGCAGCGCATCGAGCACCGTCTCTCCTCGCTCGACGCCGCCCCCCGGCATGTACCAGCCGGGCACATAGGTATGACGGACGAGGAAGATACGGCCTTCTGCGTCGAAACAGGCGGCGCGTACGCCGAGCGTCATGCCGCGCGTCAGCATGAAGACGCGGCGCAGCAGCCAGACCACGATCCGGGTGCGCCAACTGCGGATTTCCGGCACCCCTTCGCTGCTCATTCATAACTCCGGGAGCGCCCAGAAAATCGATAACGATTTCTGCGCTCATGCGTTATGTGTGCGCCATGTTCAAATTCGCGCATATTTCCGACATCCATCTGGGGCCGCTTCCAAACCTGACGCTTCGCGAGCTTTTCTCGAAGCGGATCACCGGTTTTGTGAACTGGCACCGCAATCGGCGCAAGCACCTTTTCGTCAACACGCTCGACCTGCTTTTGAGCGATTTGAAGACGCGCGAACCGGACCAGTTGGTCATCACCGGCGATCTCGTCAACCTGGCGACGAAGATCGAGACGCGGCTTGCCGGCGAGTGGCTGCGCACGATCGGCGACCCCTATGATACGACTGTGGTGCCCGGCAACCACGACGCCTATGTACCCGGCGCGCACGACAAGTCGGTCAACGAATGGTATCCGTTCATCAAGAGCGACGACGACCCGGCCGAATGGCCGGAAGAGGATCATATCTTCCCGACGCTGCGCCGGCGCGGTCCGCTTGCCATCATCGGCTGCTCGACCTCCAATGCCACCCTGCCCTTTTCGGCGTCCGGTTATTACGGCTCGCGGCAGGCGCGTGAAACGGTCAACCTGTTGAAGAAAGCGGGAGATGAGGGTCTCTTCCGGGTCGTGCTGATCCACCACCCCCCGATCCGCGGCGCCGCCTCTTCGCACAAGCGCATGCTCGGCATCCGCCGTTTCGCGGCAGCGATCTCCACCGGCGGCGCCGAACTGGTACTGCACGGGCATACGCATCTCAACACGCTCTACTGGCTGCGAAGCCATAGCGGCAACGTGCCGGTGGTCGGCATCGCATCGGCATCCCAGGGCCCCGGCGGACACAAGCCGCGCGCCGCCTACAACCTCTTCACACTTTCCGGTGAAGCCGGCGCCTGGAACCTGCTCTGCGAACGTTACGGCCTGACGGAATGCGGCGACGGCGTCGCGCTCGACAACAGCCGCCTCCTCTATGGCGAAGAGCCGGCGACGATGTCGATTCCGCAAGTCGCGAGAATGTTGTAGAATCAATGGCGCGATTGTTGCGGAATCGCCACAATCTCGTCATAGCTATTACTTCGTTCCGGTTATTGCAGTAGATTACAGGTAAGCCGCTCCTATCCATGACCCAACCGAGCCCATCGACCGACATTCGGCGCGATCTCGTAGCGCTCCTGCCGCGCCTGCGCCGTTTTGCGCTGACGCTTACGGGAAGTGCTGTCGAGGCCGATGACCTGGTGCGCGAAGCGGCTGGCCGGGCGATCCAGAAAAGCCATCACTGGAAGGGCGAAGGCCGGCTGGAAAGCTGGCTTTTCAGCATGATCCGCAGCACCTTCGTCGACGAGGCCAAGAAGCGCCGGCGCGCCGATATCCATGCTGCCGACGATGCCTCCCCGGCCGAAAACTCCCGTCCGTCGACTGCCCTCGTCTGCCTGCCGGACGGCTTGGCAAGCGTTTTCCTGCTCGCCGACGTGGAGGGGTTCGCCTATGCCGAGGCGGCCGCCATCCTCGGCATCCAGCCGGATCTCTTCGCCGCCCGTCTTTGCGCTGCACGTCTCAGCCTGGCCACCGCCGCCGCCCAGACGAGCGAGCGGAGAGCGTGAGGATGAACATCCCCCATCCGTCGTCGCTCGAACTGCGGCTTTCCGCCCATATCGATGGCCAGATCGACGAGCAGGACCGGCACGATGTCGAGGAACTGCTGGTCAACGATCCGCAGGCACGATCCCTGCAAGATGCCCTGAAGCGCGGCGCCGATCTCGGCCGGCGCGCGTTTGACGACATGCTGAAGGAACCGGTGCCGCTCAATCTGGTGCGCACCATCAAGAATGCGCCGTTGCCGCGCCGGGCCATACGCCTGCCGCAGGGGCCGCGCCCGACGCTTTCCTTCAAGCCGTCCGGCCTGCAGGCGGTCGCCGCCTGTGCCCTGCTTTTCGTGCTCGGCGGCGGTATCGGCTATATGATCGGCGGCAACCCGGCGGCTCCGCAGTTTTCGATGATTTCCATTCCCGGCACCAGCAGCCGCGACTGGCTGGACGATATCATCGCCCACTACCGCCTCTATGCGCGCCAGACCAATCATCTCGCCGAAATCCCCGCCGAAAGGCCAGCCGATATCCTCGAATGGCTGACGACCAACACCGGCGTCGGTTTTCGGATCCCCGATCTTAGCGACAGCGGCCTGACCTTCCAGGGTGCCCGCCTGTTTGCCGCCGGCGGCGCGCCGGTCGGCCAGCTTCTCTACCGACGCACCGACGGCGATGGGGACGGCGACGTGATCGCCATTTCCTTCACCAAGGCCCGGCCCGAGGGCAACCGCTCGATCGAGGAAATCCGCAACGACACCGGCCTCGTCTCCTGGGTCACGCCACTCGCCACCTACATGGTCGTCGGCCCCTCGTCTGCGGCAGATCTGGATGATATCGCGGCCAAGGCTGCTGGGCTGATTTAGAGCGGTTGTGGGACTGAAAAGCGCATCAGACAATGCGGGTTAATGCGGACTAAGCATTTGCCCTTCGGTCGCTCCTGTTGATACCTCCCTAAGCTCAGAGTGGTGTAAGCAACCATTCGTGATGGATTGTTCTCCGATCAAAGGAGAGCGAACATGGATCTACCAATCCTCATCGTGACTGTTCAATGTGAAGGCCGAGCAGGCTACCATATCGTGTATTGGTGCTCATCGACCTGGAGAGGCCCTCTCGAACGCTTTCGAACACGTGACGATGCCGAGGAGTATGCATCATCATTCTACACAGCCTACGGGTATCCCCAACGCTATTGCGGCATAAGGTTGAGCTAGGACGCAAAGGCACCCGCCAGTTTTCGTTGCCTAAAATACCCGGAACAGTGGATCACCTTACACACTCAAAAGGCCGCCTGAAGATTTCGGGCGGCCTGTCTTTTAGTACATTGACTACGCTAACCGCTTAGCGCGCCGCCAGCACCCGGTTCGCCGCCGAGACGATCGCCTCCAGCGAAGCCGCGACGATGTTCTTGTTGATGCCGGCGCCGAACAGTTTTCCGTTCGGGTGCTCCATCTCCACATAGGCGATGGCAGACGCGTTCGAGCCGTGCTGCAGCGAATGTTCGGAATAGTCGGCGACTGAAAGCTCGATACCGAGATAGTTCGACAGCGCGTTGATGAAACCGTCGATCGGCCCCGTGCCCGTGCCTTCGATCCGCTTCGTCTCGCCGCCATCTGTGATCTCCGCTGCGACGACGCGAACGCCCTTGTGATCGACCCCGGCCGGAAAGGTGTGGTGATCGACGAATTTCAGCCGTCCGCCGGGCTGCTCGACATAGCGCTCGATGAAGCTTTCATAGATGCGCCTGGCGGGAAGCTCCACGCCCTCTTCGTCGGTGATCCGCTGGATCTCCTCGCGGAACTCGACCTGCAGGTTACGCGGCAGGTTCAGGCCGTAATCCTCCGAGAGGATATAGGCGATGCCACCCTTGCCGGACTGCGAGTTGATGCGGATGATCGCCTCGTAGGAACGGCCGACATCGCGCGGGTCGATCGGCAGGTAAGGCACTTCCCAGACGGGGTGATTGGCTTGCCTGATCGCCTTCATGCCCTTGTTGATCGCATCCTGGTGCGAGCCGGAAAAGGCCGTATAGACCAGTTCGCCGACATAAGGATGCCGTTCGGGAATGACCATCTGGTTGGAATATTCGTAGACCGCCTTGATCCGCTCGATATCGGAGCAATCCAGTTCGGGATCGACGCCCTGCGTGTACATGTTCAAGGCCAGCGTCACCACGTCGACATTGCCGGTGCGCTCGCCATTGCCGAACAGCGTGCCTTC
Organism: Neorhizobium sp. P1_A6; assembly: GCF_056406795.1. Taxonomy (NCBI): domain Bacteria; kingdom Pseudomonadati; phylum Pseudomonadota; class Alphaproteobacteria; order Hyphomicrobiales; family Rhizobiaceae; genus Neorhizobium; species Neorhizobium sp. P1_A6. Next base: position 460,323 of record NZ_JBFTZM010000004.1, read on the forward strand.
GACACGATCCGCACCCGCCATCAGGCCGAGCTCGGTCGCAGCGATACCGGTGCCGCGGTCGTTATGCGGATGCAGCGAGATGATGATGTTCTCGCGGTTGTCGAGATTGCGGCACATCCATTCGATCTGGTCCGCATAGATGTTCGGGGTCGCCATCTCCACCGTCGAGGGCAGGTTGAGGATCAGCTTGTCCTCCGCGGTCGGCCTGATCACCTCGGTAACCGCATTGCAGATTTCCAGCGCCACTTCCAGTTCGGTGCCGGTAAAGCTTTCCGGCGAATACTGGAAACGAAAACCGCCGCCCGCCTTGGCTGCCATGTCGGTGATCATCTTGGCCGCATCGACCGCGATCTGCTTGATACCGGCGACGTCCTTGGCGAACACCACGCGGCGCTGCAGCTCGGAGGTCGAGTTGTAGAAATGGATGATCGGCTTGTGGGCGCCCTCCAGAGATTCGAAGGTGCGCGTGATCAGCTCCGGCCGGCACTGGACCAGCACCTGCATGGACACATCTTCCGGCACGCCGGCCTCTTCCACGCACCAGCGGGCAAAATCGAAATCGGTCTGCGAGGCGGACGGGAAGCCGATCTCGATTTCCTTGAAGCCCATGTCGAGCAGCATGCGGAACATGCGGGCCTTGCGGTCATGGCCCATCGGGTTGACCAGCGACTGGTTGCCATCGCGCAGGTCGACCGAACACCAGATCGGCGCCTTGTCGATGACCTTCGAAGGCCAGGTGCGGTCGGGAATGTTGATGGTCGGGTAGGCGCGATATTTCACTGCCGCGTCGGGCATGCCGGATTTCGGGCCGGAAACAGGGGAATTGGTCTTGGCGTCCATTGTCGTCGTCTCTTCTCGCTTCACGCGTCGCTCGGCATCCATCTGAGGAATTGGCCGTCGTCGATGCGGACCTTTAGCGGTCTTTTGTGGCTCGGTCTTGAATGTTCGTGAGAGGAGCTCTTATGCCGGGCGGGCTTTCGGCCGCCGGGCGCTCCTCAACGGACCCGGCAACCGCGCGTAAGGTCGAGGCTAAGAAGCGAGGAAAGCGCAAATACCATCGTCCCGGCCGCGGTGCGGCGGGTAGACGAACGGTCGGACATGATTGCGCCTGTCATGGTCATGGGCGAAGTGTATAACCTCAGAGTGGAAGAGAGGCAAGTGGGCTTTCACTTGCCTTGGCGTCTTGCCTCAAGCCGTTCGGCGATCCAGAGTTTCACCAGCGACTGCCGCGTAACACCAAGACGCTGCGCCTCCTGATCCAGCCCGTTCACGACCCAGGTCGGAAAATCGATATTGACGCGCTTGGGTTCGAGATTGGGGCGATATCCTTTGGCGACATCGAAATACTCAAGGACGTCTTCCTCACCCTTGTCAAAGATCTCGTCAAGTTTGCTGGCTTTCATAAATCTCTACCTCAAGCTTGCGCGACCGGCGGACGGAGATAATTCTGATCCTGTTTCCGCGATGGACGCAGATGGCAGACCACAGCTTGTCTCCTATTTCTCCGATCGCCATGAAACGTGGCTCCTGATCATCCTTGGCCAGCATGATGAATAGATTCTCATCCGCCCATAGCGCTTGCGCCTCCACGAAATCGATTCCGTGCTTATCCTTGTTCGTGGCGCTCTTGTCAGAATCGAATTCGAACTTCATGACCAATATAATATAGAAATTATACCATTTCCAGTCATTCAAGCACGCTTGACGAGGCTCTGCAATCCCATCATCACGCCGCCGGCGACGAGCCCCCAGAAAGGCCCGGAAATCCCCGCAAACGAAAGACCCGACGCCGTCACGAGGAAGGTGATCGCCGCGGCTTCGCGCGTTTCCGGGTCGCGATAGGCCGCAAAGGCCGCATTGGCAAAGGCGCCGATCAGTCCGAGACCTGCCACCGCCTGCAGCAGGATCGGCGGCGCCAGCGACACGAAGGCGATGATGCCGCCGGCGATCAGGCCGAACACGATGTAACCGAAGCCGGCAAGGATCGCCGCCCAGTAGCGTTTGGCGGGGTCGGGGTGGGCATCCTCGCTGGCGCACATCGCCGCCGTGATCGCCGCCATGTTGACCGGCACGCCGCCGACCAGCCCGCCGAGGATCGAGAAGATGCCGGTGCCGACAAACATCACGCCCGCCGGTGGCTCGTAGTGATGCACTTTCAGGATCGCCATGCCGGGAATGTTCTGCGAGGCCATGGTGACGATGAACAGAGGCAGCGCCACCGAGATCACCCCATGCAGGGTGAAGACCGGCGTGACGAAGGTGAGGCTCGGATGGATCGCCTGACCGATCTGCGCCATCGCGTCCGAGGGAAGGTCGACGCCGAAGACCAGCACCAGGATCAGCGCGCCGAGCGAGGCCGGCACCGCCCAGAGACGCCATCTCGAAACCACGACCATCCAGGTCAGCACGATCGGCAGGCCGAGCGCCGCATTGAAGGCGACAGCCTTCACCGGCGCGAGGCAAAGGCTGAGGAGAATGCCGGCCAGCATGGCATTGGCGAGCGGCGCCGGGATCAGCCGGATCGCCCGGCTGAGCGGCCGGAACAGGCCGGAGAGAATGATCAGTACGCCGCAGACCACGAAGGCGCCGACAACGGCCGGAAATCCGCCTTCGATCACGCTGATGCCGGATAGAAGCGCCGCCCCCGGTGTCGACCAGGCGATGCTGATCGGCATCCGGTACCAGCTCGAGAACACGATCGCCAGCAAGCCCATCGAGATCGATTGCGCCAGGAGCGCCGAGGCGATTTCCGGTGCGGTCGCACCCATCGTCTGCAGCCCCTGCATGATGACCGCAAACGAACTGATGAACCCGACAAAGGCAGTGAGCAACCCCATCATCAGGGCTGAAACGGAAAAATCCTTGAACATGCGGGCGGGGACTCATGAATTTGAAAGTCCGCAATCGAACATAGGCCCGCCGGCAAAGGCAAGGTGCGTTTGCCGCAAAAGGGTACGGCCGAGATGGAAAGCCATGGCTGCAGCCAGCCATTCGGCTTTGCCGGGCCACGAGCAACCGCCCTTTGTTCGTGTCTGCGAATATTCGCATCTGTTGATAATTTGGAAGGAGTTTGGCGGTAGTCTCCGGACCGTGCGCCCGTTGCTTCCGGTCGGTCCGGCCATGCAGCCCGGATTGCATCAACGCCCCGGGAAAAGCAATGACGGCAGCTCACCTTGCGCCAGAGATCGAGATCGGACGGGAAACCGCCTTTTCCCGCGATCAGCTCTATTTCATTCTGTCGGCGCTCCCGGACCCTTGTTTCGTCCTCACCCGCAGCGGCCGTTATGCCGCGCTCTTCGGCGGCAAGGACACGCGCTATTATCATGAGGGCAGCTATCTCGTTGGCAAGAGCCTCTATGACGTCCTCGCCTTCGAGAAGGCGGAACGGTTTGTGCGGGAGATCGAAAAGGCGCTGGCCTCGCGCGCCCTGCATATCATCGAATACAGCCTCTCCGGCAGCGACGTGAAGGGGCTGCAGAACGACGGTCCCGAACATCCGATCTGGTTCGAGGGGCGCCTGCAGGCGCTTGATTTCCAGGTCGACGGCGAGGATGCGATCGTCTGGGTCGCCAGCAATATCACCGAAAAGAACGCCGTCGAAAACCAGCTGCGTCATCAGAGCGAGACCGACGCGCTGACCGGCTTCTTCAACCGCCGCAAGCTGATGGACGTGCTCGCCCTGAAGTTCGAGCTTTTCCGCGACGAGCATATCCCGACATCCGTTTTCATGTTCGACATCGACCACTTCAAGACCGTCAACGACGAGCTTGGACATGCGATGGGCGACGCTGTTCTGAAAGCAATTGCCGGCGTCTGTCGTCTGGAATTGCGCAAGACCGACTTTCTCGCCCGCCTCGGCGGCGATGAGTTCGTCGTGGTCATGCCCGCCACCCGGCAGGAGCACGGCATTGTCATCGCCAACCGGCTGCGCCAGCGCGTCGCAACCGAGGTCCGGGAGACGCTCGGCCACCACGCCACGATCAGCGGCGGCTTGAGCGAATTTCTGTCGGCGGATGCGTCCTCCGAGGACATTCTGAAACGGGCCGACGATGGCCTCTACCGTTCCAAGCGTGCCGGCAGGAACCGGATCAGCCCCGCATAGGCACGGCCGAGGTCCCATTTCCGTACAAACGAAAAATTTGTGCCTCTTCCGCACATAGTTGCGTAGTTGATACGCAGGTAAATTAGACAATCTTAAATTTTGTCGGCGACAGTGGGGGACACCATCGGAAATCTCCATGACCTCGCTGCCATTTCTCTCGAAATCGAAATCGTCTCGTCTTCAGTTCTTCGGCCTCGGCTATTTTTTCCCGGCCATCCTTGCGGTCGCCGGCCTGCTGGTCGGCGTGGTCCGCGCCGATATCGAGAAGCGCGAGCAGTACCATGTGGCACAACAGGTCAAGGCGGCCGAGCAGCTCGCCAGAGTGGCCGCAAGTCTCGAGACCAATATTCATGGCAACGTCAATCTGATCTACGGACTGGTCGCCGCCATTGCCGCCAATCCGAACATTAACCAACCCCAATTCACGGCGCTTTCGGAGCGGGTTTTCGACGTTCCGTCACAGCTGCGCAATGTTGTCGCCGCCAAGGACCTGGTGGTCGGCCTGGTCTATCCCGAAGAGGCGAACAAGAAGGCCCTCGGCCTCGACTACCGCACCAACGAGCTGCAGCGGGATGCCGTGATGAGAGCGGTCGAGCGGCGGACGCTCGTCATCACCGGCCCGGTCAATCTGGTGCAGGGCGGCCAGGGGCTGATTGCGCGCTATCCGGTCTTCTCGCTTGCCAACGGCCGGTTCTGGGGTGTCGTTTCGGCGGTCATCGATCTCGATCGGCTCTATACGGACAGCAACGTCAATACCCAGCGGCAGACGCTGAACATCGCAATCTCGCAGCGGCCCATCCCCGCCGAGCGCGACATCTTCCTCGGAAACGGTGCGATATTTTCGCAAGATCCGGTCAAATCAAGGATCGAGCTCGGTTACGACACCTGGTATCTCGCAGCAGTCCCGAAGGGCGGATGGGAGGGCGCGCCGCTGGACATGTTCGGCTTCCGGGTCACCGCCCTTCTAATCGCCTTCTGCATCGCCGCGCCGCTCCTCTGGGCGGGCCTCTTGATGAAGCAACGCCACGGCAACATCCTCACCCTGCAGCAGCGCGAGGAACAGCTGGAAACGCTGTCCCAGCGCCTCGAACTGGCGCTCCAGGCCTCGGGCGTCGGCGTCTGGGAATATGAACCTTCGACCGATACGCTGATCTGGGATCGGCGCATGCGCGAGCTCTACGACTCTTCCCCGGACCGCACGGTTCGCGAATACGCGGACTGGCGCAATGCGCTGCATCCCGACGACGTGGAAGCCGCCGAAGCATACTTCCGCGACGCGCTCAAGAACGAAACGAGCTACCGCACCGAGTTCCGCGTCGTGTCCGGCAACGGCGAGATCCGTCACATCCGTGCACACGGCGCCACCTACCGGACCGCGGGAGGCGTCAAGCGGGTCGTCGGCGCCAATTGGGACGTTACCAGGGACGTCACGCTGCATTCCGAACTGCGGCAGGCGCAGACGAAGGCCGAGCTGCAGAACGACGAATTGCGTTCGGCAAGGCGCACGCTCGAACATCAGTCGCTGCACGACGCCTTGACGGGCCTGCCGAACCGGCGCTTCCTCGACCAGTTCATGACTGCCGGGGAGAAACAGGCTGCAGGTCACCGGCTGGCATTCATCCACATCGATCTCGATCGCTTCAAGGAAGTCAACGATACGCTCGGCCATGCGGCGGGCGACGCGGTCCTGAAGGCCACCACGTCCCGCCTGCTCGAACTGATTGACCACGACGAGTTCGCCTCGCGCATCGGCGGTGACGAATTCGTCGTCGTAACCGGGGGCGCTGAGCCGCAACGCCGGGCCGAATATCTCGCCCAGTCGATCGTCGGCACGCTTGCCCGCCCCATCGATATCGACGGGCATCAATGTCGCATCGGCTGCAGCGCCGGCATCGCCTGCCAGACCGCAGCTGGCGAGGAACTGAGCCAATTGCTGATCAATGCCGATATCGCGCTCTATGAGGCCAAGAAGCGCGGCCGCAACCGCGTCGAGCTGTTCTCCAAGGAACTGCGCTCGGCAGTGGTGCTGCGCAAGCGCATGTCCGACGAATTCTTGACGGCGCTCGAAGGCGACCAGATCATCCCTTTCTTCCAGCCGCAATTCGACGCGCATTCGCTCGCTATCGTCGGCGTCGAGGCGCTGGCGCGCTGGCAGCATCCCAAACGCGGCCTGCTGGCGCCGGACAGTTTCCTGGCGATCGCCGAGAGCTTGCACCGGTCGGCCGATATCGATGCGATCATCCTTGAAAAGGCGCTCTTCCAGTCGGTGAGATGGCGTGCACTCGGGCTCGACATCCCGCATCTCTCCGTCAACATCTCGGCGCAGCGCCTGAAGGACGAAAGGCTGTTCAAACGACTGGCCGAACTGCCGATCCTCCCCGGGACCCTGTCGTTCGAACTTCTCGAATCGATTTCCTTCGAAGATCAGGACAAGGAGCTGAGGTCCGCGATCCTCAGCCTCAAGGCGCTCGGCATCGATATCGAGATCGACGATTTCGGCACCGGCCACGCTTCGATCGTCAGCCTTATCGAACTCGGGCCCAAGCGGCTGAAAATCGACCGCAAGCTGATTGCCCCGCTCGAAGCTGCTGGCTCTCAACGCCGGCTGGTCGCCTCGATTATCGAGATCGGCCGCTCGCAGGGCATTGAGATCGTTGCCGAAGGGGTGGAGACGGCAGCCCATGTGGACATCCTGCGCAGCCTCGGCTGCCAGACCCTGCAGGGTTACGTCTTCGCAAAGCCGATGCCGGCCAACGAGTTCATCACATTCGCGATCGATTGGGAGGCCGGCAACCATTCACGGTTCGCGTCATCGACGGCGCTGGTCGACTGAGCGGGGCGGCCGCCGGAAAAAAATCGAAACCTCGCAAAACACCTGTTGACCCGGCCCCTGGGGCTGCCCCGATAGGAGGAGCGGTCAACAACCGACGAGGTGATTCCTTGAGTTCTTCCGCACATTACCTGAGCCCGTCCGACGCCGCCGAACGGCTCGGCATATCGCCAAAGGCGCTGCGCCTTTATGAACAGCGGGGCCTGATCGCCCCTGTCCGCACCGCCGCCGGATGGCGGACCTACGGCCCGGCTGAAATGGCCCGCGCCGGCGAGATCGCCGCATTGCGAGCCCTCGGCCTCAGCCTCGCGCAGGTGGCGCGCGTGCTGAAAGGCGAGGCACAGGAACTCGCTCCAGCACTTGCCGCCCATCAGGCGAAGCTCGAAGCGGAGGCCCGAAGGATCGCCGAAACGGTCGAAAAAGTCCGCAATCTGCGCGCGGGCCTTGCCGGCGGCGAACCGCCGGGGCTGCACGAGTTGACGCGGCTAGCGCGGCCGGCGGCCGAGATCGTCACTGCTTTCGACCTTCCCTGGCCCTGGGGCGGCGAACGCTTCGAACTCAGAGATATAAGACCGCTCAACTACATCATCGGCCCGCTCGGCAGCGGCAAGACCCGGTTCTCCAAGGCGATCGCCGAACATCTTCCGGGCGCGGTCTTCGTCGACCTCGATCGCGCCGCCAACAATGCCGCCGAGGCGCGGGCACGGATGGAAACCGATCCGGCGCTGAAGCAGCGCGTCGAGCAATCGCTCGCCTGGCTTGTCGAGGAGGGCGCTACGGCAACGCCTGCCCTCACCGCCCTCCTCGTCGCCATCGAAGCCGATGCGGCCCGCATCCCGGTCATCGACATGATCGAGCAGGGTCTGGACCAGCCATCGCAGGAGGCGGTGTCGGCCTATCTACGCAACCGCGGTCCCGGCGTCTGCCCGCTCTTCATCATGACCCGTTCCTCGGCGATCCTCGATCTCGGCGCCGTCGGACCGGACGAGGCGATCATCCTTTGCCCCGCCAACCACAGCCCGCCGAGCCGCGTCGCGCCTGTCCCGGGTGCACCGGGTTACGAGGCCGTCGCCACCTGCCTTGCCGCTCCCGACGTTCGCGCCCGCACCGAAGGCGTCATCGCCTGGCGTCCGCAGGTCGCCTGAACACACAGGTGGAAAAGTCTGCCGGTCGTCCGGCAGGCGCCATCCTTGGTAACGCGAGCCGCAAACAACAAAAAGCCCCGCGGCGGCAGCCGGCGGGGCTTTTCAAATTCAAATGGCAGAGAGCGATCAGATTTCGCTCTGCGACGTCACGATCCTCGAAACGAGGCCGTAGACCTTGGCCTCTTCGGCTGACAGCCAATAATCGCGGTCCGTGTCGGCGGCGATCTTCTCGACCGACTGGCCAGTGGCTTCGGCCATGATCCTGTTCAGCCGCTCGTTCATCTTGATGATTTCGCGAGCCTGGATCTCGATGTCGGATGCCATGCCGCGGGTGCCGCCGGACGGTTGATGAAGCAGGAAGCGGGTGTTCGGCAAGCAGATGCGGCGTTCCTTCGGAACGGACACATAGATCAGCGCGCCGGCCGATGCGACCCAGCCCGTACCGATCATCCAGACCTTCGGCTTGATGAACTTGATCATGTCATGGATCGAATCGCCCGATTCCACGTGGCCGCCGGGCGAGCTCACATAAACGCGGATGTCTTCGTCGCTGGCGGCGGCAAGCGCCACGAGCTGCGTGTTGACCTTCTGCGCCAGTTCCTGGGTAATCGTTCCATAGATGAAGATCGAACGCGACTTGAAAAGATTCGCTTCCGTTTCCTTGCCGAGCGGCAGTTCCTTGGTCTTGTCGTCCTTGTCGTCTTCGTCGTCGAGCACGCTGAGAGTCTCCTGCATCAGATTCATATACCGGACATAATGTGTTCGCCGCCGTAAAACAATGGAGCGTAGAGTCTAAGACGGCACCTTCCACGGACTAAGGTGAATGACGTAGTACCGAGCCTTCCGCCGCGGCAATTGCCGATGGACGGCCACAAAGCCCTTGCCTATCTTCGCAGTCATTCCGCATGCACATAATTTCCAGGGGACCCAGATGCTGAAACGCCTTTCGCTCGCCGCCGCCATTCTTGCCGCCGCCACCGCACCTGCCTTCGCGCATCTCAATCCGGCAGAACACGGATCGCTCCTCGCCGGTTTCTCCCATCCGCTGTTCGGCGCCGACCATATCCTGGTCATGGTCGCAGTCGGCCTCTGGGCGGCGCAGATCGGAACCGACGGCAACCGCAATGCGCTGTGGATCGTCGCCGCAGCTTTCGTCGGCACCATGGCCGCCGGTTTCCTGCTCGCGCTCGGCGGCATAAGCCTTCCCTTCGTCGAACCGGCGATCCTCGCCTCGGTCATCGGGCTTGGCCTGCTTGTTGCAACGGCGGTGAAACTGCCGGTTACGGCGGCAGCTGCCGTCGTCGGCGTGTTCGCGCTGTTCCACGGTCACGCCCATGGCGGCGAACTTGGCTCGGCAGGCGCCTTGCAGTTCGGCATCGGCTTCATGATCGCCACCGCCCTCCTGCATGCCGCCGGCATCGCGCTCGGCCTCGGCATTGCCCGCCTCAGCCCTTATATCGCCCGTATCCTCGGCGCCGCGACCGCGCTTCTCGGTATGTCGCTGGCATTCGCGTGAGCCCCGGTCCCGCGCTAAGATTACCGAAATGTAAGGGATTCCGGCTTTGAAATGCCGGAATCCCTGCCTACCTTCTTGTCCACGGCAAACGCCCCCAAGGAGGCAAGCATGTCACCGGAAGAACGCCAGCTCCTGACCACCCTTTTCGATCGCGTCCGCACCGCCGCAGCCACCCCGCGCGACCGCGACGCCGAAACCCTCATCGACCAGGCCACCCGCGAACAGCCCTACGCCACCTACTACCTGGCACAGGCCGTCATCGTGCAGGAAAAGGGCCTGGAAGCCGCCTCCAACCACATCAAGGAACTGGAAGACCGCGTCCGCCAGCTTGAAGCGGAGACGAGCGATCATCACCGTGCCGAACAGAGCGGCGGGTTCTTGAGTTCGATCTTCGGCACTGGCCAGGCACAGCAATCCCCCGCCCCGCAGCCCGGTCTTCGAACCGGCCCCGGTCCGCTGCAAGCGCCCCAGGCAGGCCCTCAGTCGGGCCCATGGGGCAGCACCCCACGCCAGAACTACCGCACCGGCAGCGACTATGATGACGGTTATCGCGCGCCCCCGCCGCCTGTCGCCCCCTGGAGCGGCCAGACGTCGGTACCGTCAGCCGGTGGCAGCTTCTTGCGCGGCGCGCTCGGCACCGCAGCCGGCGTCGCGGGCGGCATGCTGCTCGCCAATTCGCTCTCCGGCATTTTCGGCAGCCACATGAACTCCCTCGGCTGGGGCTCGCCGCTCGCCGGCAGCAACCCGTTCGGCAGCGGCAACGGTCCCGTCGAGGAAACCGTCATCAACAACAACTATTTCGGGGATGACGCGGTGCGCCAAGCCTCGGGTAACGACAGCACAGCCGCCAACACCAACGATGGGCCCGACAATTCTGGCTCGAATGCCGGCTTCCAGCAGGCCGATTACGGCAACGACGACTTTTCCGACGACCAGGCCGATTTCGACAACAGCGACATGGGCAGCGACGATTCGATGGATGTGTGAGTGAGAGGCTCTGCGGTGGCTGAAGCGCCGGGTCCCTTGATGTAAGGACGGAAGGCCTACCTTCGACGTTGGAGTGCGTCCGCCCCGCTCTGCCCTGCCGGGCATCTCCCCCTCAAGGGGGGAGATCGGCTGGCGGCCTTCTCGTCGCCTTTAATCTGACGTCTCTTTCCCCGCAGCCGTTCTTTGAAAGCGGCGGTCGTGCCGCTTGTGATCTCCCCACCCGTGGGGGAGATGCCCGGCAGGGCAGAGGGGGGCTGGCGGATTCCAACATCAATGTCGATCGCACGCCACACTCGCTCGGTTTTGAAGTGACGGGATGAAAGAGCCTGCCGCACCATCCCGGCGCTCAAAACGCTCCACTGGAGCGTTTTGCCGGCAAGCCGTTGCGCCTCACCCACGCCCGCGATATGTCGCGACCCCCTGCTCCGGCAGCCACACGCCTGCCGGCGCCTCGCCCGTCTGCCAGAACACGTCGATCGGAATGCCGCCGCGCGGATACCAGTAGGCGCCGATCCTCAGCCACTTCGGGGCGAGCAGATCGACGATCCGCTTGGCGATGTAGATCGAGCAGTCCTCATGGAACGCGCCGTGGTTCCGGAACGAATGCAGGAACAGCTTCAGCGACTTCGATTCCACCAGGAACCCGTCCGGAATATAGTCGATGACGATATGCGCGAAATCCGGCTGGCCGGTCATCGGGCAGAGCGAGGTGAATTCCGGCGCCGTGAAGCGCACCACGTAATCGGTGCCCTGGTTGCCGTTCGGCACCTTTTCCAGCACTGCGGTCTCGGGGCTCCGCGGAGCCTCCACCTGGGATCCGAGCTGCGAGAGCCCGGTGACATCGGTCATCGTCATTTGCCTGTTCCTTCAACGTCTACTTTCTGTCCATGGGCACGCTCGCCTTCGGGCTCCACATGGATTGCCAATGTGGCGCCGGCAATACTCGCTTTGATCGCATCTTCCAAGCGGTCACAGATCGCATGCGCTTCTGCGACGCTCATGCCAGCCGGTACGACCAGATGGAAATCGATGAAGACAGCCGCCCCCGCCCGGCGCGATTTCAAGTCGTGGACGCCAAGCGCGCCGACCGAATGGGTGGCGATCGCCTCGCGCACCGCCGCCTCCTCGTCCGGCTCCAGCGCCCGGTCCATCAGCCCGCCGATGGAGTGGGCGATCACCTTGTAGCCCTGCCAGAGGATGTTGATCGCGACCAGGATGGCGAGCACCGGGTCGAGGATCGCGTATCCCGTGGCAACGGCGAGGACGAGGCCGACGAAGACCCCGGCCGAAGTCACCACGTCGGACATGATGTGCCGGCCATCGGCTGCCATTGCAGGCGAATAATGGGCGGTGCCGACCCGGATCAGCGTCGTCGCCCAGACGGCATTGATGACCGCCGCCAGTCCGTTGATCGCCAGGCCCAGCACCGGCGCATCCGGCAGTTTCGGCGAGAACAGTCCGTCCCAGGCCTCGCTGAGGATCAGGAACGCCGCGACGATGATCAACCCGCCTTCAACGACCGCCGAGATATATTCCGCCTTGTGATGGCCGAACTGATGGTCGTGGTCTGCCGGCCGCTGCGCATAGCGGATGACGAAATAGGCGATGAAGGCGGCGGCGACATTGACGAAGGATTCCAGCCCGTCCGAGAGCAGCGCGACAGAGCCTGTCACCCACCAGGCCAGCATCTTCAAGAACATGACGCCGAGCGACAGCGGCATGCCCCAGAAAGCCAGCCGCTCGACGATTTTGACTTCCCTCGCCACGATGTCTTCCTTTTTGCGCGTGCGAATGATTTGCAGGACCGATGGCCCAAAACGGCGAAACCGCCGCAGCGAGATCGTCTCGCTGCGGCGGTTCCGGATAGCCTGCATATGGCTCAGATGAACCGGTTTGTCAAAGGCCGTTTGTCAAAGGGCCGGCTGGCGTAATCGGTTCTCGTCGGATCGCGTCGCGGCAGCGGCGGCCAGTTCCGCCTCCTCCGCGAGACCCTCCGCCGTCTCCCCTCCCCGCCCGAGGAAAAGGAACACCACGACCGCTGTCAGTGCCGTGATCGCGGTCAGCAGCCACAGGAGCGAGGAGAACCCGTGGCTGTAACCCTGCAGCAGGGCCACCTGTCCCATCGACGGCAGCAGTCCCGCCGCATCCCGCAGGTCGCCGGTCACCAGCCGCTGGGCAATCGCGCCCGCCTGGTCGCCGGCGCCGCTGCCGAGGTTCGCGCTGGTGAGCGCCGAAAGCACCGCCGTCACCACCGCAAGCGCCACGCCTTCGCCGGCAACCCGCGTGGTGCTGAAAATGCCGGTCGCCATGCCGGCTCTTTCCTTCGGCACGACGCTGACGGCGAGACCATCCATCAGGCCCCAGGGCAGGCTGATGCCGACGCCGATCGTCACGAGCGGCGCAATCAGCGCCACCGGCGCGGAGCCCACCGGAAACTGGCTGAGCCAGAGCAGGCCGGCCGCCGAAACCGCAAGGCCGGCGCCACAAATCGTCGCCGGCGCGAACCAGCGCGTCAGCAGCCCGGCGGCGATCGGCAGGACGAGGAGCGGCCCGGACAGCGCGATCATCATCCGCCCGCCGGCGATCTCGTCCATGCCTTCGATGCCGATGAATCGCACCGGCAGGAGGATGAGCAGCACCACGAACGCATAGGCCGGCGCCGCCGCCAGCAATTGCACACCGACGAAACGCGGATAACGGAACAGCGTGAGGTCGAGCATCGGCCGCGCCACGGTCCGTTCGATCAAGCCGAAGGCGAGGAAAAGCAGGACGGCTACCAGAAGCATGACGATGACAAGCGGGTCGCCCCAGCCGCTTTCCGGCGCCCGCAGCACGCCGAAGGTCAGAGCGGTCAACGCCGCGGTGAAACTGAGCGCCCCCTTCCAGTCGAGACCGGAAGCATCGGGATCGCGCGATTCCCGCATGAAGATTGCGCCGAGTATCAGTGCCACCGCCGCCAGCGCGACGACCAGCAAGAAGATTGCCGGCCAGCCGAACATGGCGATCATCCATCCCGATGCGATCGGCCCGAAGGCGAGCCCGATGCCAAAACTGGCGCCGACGATGCTGAAAGCCCTGAGCCGTGCCGCGCCGTCGAATTCCTGCGCGAGCGACGCCATGCCGCCAGAAAAGGCGGCTGCCGCGCCGATGCCCTGCAGCGCCCGCAGCACATCGAACCAGACGATATCGCCAGCGAAGGCGAGACCGATCGAAAACAGCGCGAAGATACCGAGGCCGCTCAGGAAAATTCGCTTGCGCCCATAACTGTCAGCGAGCGCGCCGGCGGCCATCAGGGTGCTGCCGAAGGAAAGCATGAAGGCATTGGTGGCCCAGTTGAGGGCAATCGGGCTGCCGCCGAGCGCCCGGCTGATGGCGGGCAGGCCGACGGCCGTGCCGGTGAAGGTGAGCGGCATGGCGGCCGCCGCGCAGCAGACTGCGAACAGAACGAACAGCCGTCCGGCCGCCGTTGCAGCATGTGTGTTGTCTCTCATATCCGAGATTCCGCTGTGTTGGAGCAAAAAGAAAGGCTGGCGGCCTGGGAGAAGCCGTCACCTAAACCGATCCGGCCGGAAGGGTATCGATTGACCAACACAAGATAGTTTTGACACAATGATTAGAAAATCCTCCGTCTGTTCCTTATATGACGGAAGAAAACGCTCGAATGGGAGATGGTTATGGATCGCCTGGGTGGACTGACGGCCTTCGTGCGCACCGCTGATCTCGGCAGTTTCGTTGCAGCCGGCCGCGTGCTCGGTCTTTCGGCTTCGGCGGTCGGCAAGGCCGTCACCAATCTCGAAAAGGATGTCGGCGTCCGGCTTTTCCAGCGCTCGACGCGCAGCTTGCGCCTGACCGAAGAAGGCCGGCTGTTCCACGAACGCTGCCGTCGCGTGCTGGACGACCTGAACGATGCCGAAGCCTCGCTTGCAAGCGCCATCGCCGTGCCGCGCGGAAAACTCAGGGTCAGCGTGCCGATCGTCACCTATCATCTTCTGCTGCCGGTCCTGCCGGAATTCGTCGAGCGTTACCCCGAGATCGAACTCGATCTCGATTTCAACGACCGGGTCGTCGACCTGATCGACGAAGAGGTCGACGTGGCGATCCGCAGCGGCAACCTGCCGGATTCACGGCTGATGTCACGGACACTCAGGCCTTTCCAGATGCTTCTCTGCGCCGCGCCTTCCTACCTGGAACGCCACGGCACTCCCGAATGCCCGCGCGAACTCGACGGCCATCTGGCGATCCGTTTCCGCTATCCGAACAGCCGTAAGATCCAGGATTTGCCGGTCACCCTGCCGCCCGAAGGCGCGGAGCCGCACCTGCGCACGGCGCTCACCTGCAACAACATGGAAGCACTGCGCAGCACCGTCATCGCCGGCCTCGGCATCGGCTGCATGCCGGACTTCCTGGCAAGGGCACCCGTCGCCGACGGCCGGCTGCGGACGATCCTCGACGAACACCTCAACGCCCCCGGCCAGTTCCACCTCCTCTGGCCCTCCAGTCGGCACCTGTCGCCGAAAGTCCGGGTCCTCGTCGATTTTTTGAGCGAGAAACTGTTTGCGGAGAGATGCGAGAAGCTATCCTCGTAAGTGACTACCACTCAGTGCCAGTATAACATAGATTGCCGAGACAGGCTCTCCTGATTTATCTTAGGATTCGCTACTTTAACCATGGAACAAGAACAAGTTCAGATATCCGCATTCAAAGCCGCGCGACTCGACGCCATAGAAAAATACATCGCAATGGAGCATAACTATATTGCGATAATTTCGATATTGCTAAAAATCCAACATGAACAGGCGATTTCCATCGCATCTGGCATGTTAAATTCCAGATCTCGTTTAGTTTTAGTTGAAGAACTGATAGAGCAATCGGTCAGCGAAGCTCTGCCTTTTTGGAAGGGAACCCGAGAGCGTATCGAGAATCTCGATGCCATGCGGAATAAAATTGTCCATTGGGTAGAGGTGTATCAAGATGGCCCCCGCGACCAAGCGGGAAAAATGCCTTCCCCTGTTGTCTCAAAACTAATGCCGTGGAAGACATTTGTCGGAAGAGACAAATCAGCACTTGATATTCACGCCCTGCGGGATTTTTCAAATAGGGCCCAATATACTAACCAACTACTCGCCAATCTTGCAGGTTACGTTTTGTACTCACCTGAGATGAAGCTAAAATTCCGGAATATCTTTACGAAGAAGCCGGACAAAAATACGCTAAATCAACTTAACGATCTAATTGAAAAATCCGCAACTTAATCATTCAATTCAAAACCACCGCCATCCCGATGCTGTCGATATACCGCCCGTCGATCCTCACCGCGTCGCGCGCCACGCCCTCGCGCACGAAGCCTACCTTTTCATAGAGCGCGATGGCCCGCAGGTTGTCGGCGTGCACATGCAACTCGACGCGGTGGAAGCCGCGGTCTCGGGCCTGCCCGACCGCGGCGCGGATCAGCCGCGTGCCGAGCCCCTTTTCGCGATAGCCGGGGATGATGCCCATGCCGAGCGTGCCGCAATGGGCATGCGTCGGCTGGGGATACCGGCGGATGTCGCACCAGCCGACCACGTCGCCGCCGGCAACGGCGACGACCTGCGGATGGCCGTTCTCGATCATGTCGAGCACGAATGTCCGCACGCTTTCGAGCGGCGGCGCCTCCAGGAAGGTCAGATATTTCCGCTCGCGCGAGACCGTGTCGAGCGCCTTGTGGAAGCTTTCGATATGGTCCTCGCGGATAGAGTCGATCGCGATGGCTTCGGCCGACACCTTACGCCGCCTTGGTCTTTGCCCGCCGCGACAGATGTGCCACGACGTTCTCGATCATCCGCATGCCGGCATCGCCGCCGAGCGTCATGATCGATTCCGGGTGGAACTGCACGGCCGCCACCGGCTCCTTGACGTGCTCGATACCCATAATCGTGCCGTCCTCGCTTTCGGCGGTGATCATGAAATCCGGATGCAGCGTCTTCGGATCGGCAAAGATCGAGTGATAGCGCCCGACAGTGACTTCCTTGGCGAGCCCCGAAAAGACGATACCCGGCTCCAGCACGCGGATGCGCGACGGCTTGCCGTGCATCGGCACCGCCAGATGCCTAAGCTCGCCGCCATAGGCCTCGGCGAGCGCCTGCAGGCCGAGGCAGACGCCGAAGATCGGCAGGCCCTTCGACCGCGCCATCTTGATGGTCGCCTTGCAGTCGAAATCTTTCGGATTGCCAGGCCCGGGCGAGAGCACGACGAGATCCGGATCGAAGCGGTCGAACACCTCTTCCGGCACCGGCGTGCGCACGGTCGAGACAGTCGCACCCGTCTGGCGGAAGTAGTTGGCGAGCGTATGGACAAAACTATCCTCGTGGTCGACGAGCAGGATCTTGACCCCTTGGCCTACTCGCGCCACGTCGCGGCCGGCCTTCGCCGCATTGCCGGCCTTTGCATCACGGATCGCTGTCAGCATGGCGGAGGCCTTCAGTTCGGTTTCGGCTTCTTCCTCGTTCGGATCGCTGTCGTTGAGCAGCGTCGCGCCGGCGCGCACCTCGGCAATGCCGTCCTTGATGCGGATGGTGCGCAGCGTCAGCCCGGTATTCATGTCGCCGTTGAAACCGACCATGCCGATCGCCCCGCCATACCAGGCGCGCGGGCTCTTTTCGTGGTTCTCGATGAACCGCATCGCCCAAAGCTTCGGCGCACCGGTGACTGTGACGGCCCAGGCGTGGCTGAGAAAACCGTCGAACGCGTCCATGTCGGGCCTGAGGCGCCCTTCGATATGGTCGACGGTATGGATGAGCCGCGAATACATCTCGATCTGCCGGCGGCCGATCACCTTGACCGACCCCGGCTCGCAGACGCGGCTCTTGTCGTTTCGGTCGACATCCGAGCACATGGTGAGCTCGGACTCGTCCTTCTTGGAGTTCAGGAGCTTGAGGATCTGCTCCGAGTCGGCGATCGGGTCTTCGCCGCGCTTGATCGTGCCCGAAATCGGGCATGTCTCGATACGCCGGCCCGACACCCGCACGAACATTTCCGGCGAGGCGCCGACCAGATATTCCTGATGGCCGAGATTGATGAAGAAGGAATAGGGCGACGGATTGATCGCCTTCAGCCGGTTGGAGATTTCCGAAGGCTTCGAGTCGCAGCGCTCCATGAACTTCTGCCCCGGCACCACTTCGAACAGGTCGCCGCGACGAAAGCTTTCCTTCGCCTTGGTGACGAGCGCCGCATATTCGCCGGGCCGATGGTCGCCCTTCGGCGGTATCGTATCATTGCGCTGGAACGGATCGGGCGCGATCTCCTGGTCCTTGCCTTCCGTCGTCACGCCGTCCTTGGAAAAGTCGTAGCGGTCGATCCAGGCCTTGGCGGCATGATGGTCGACGACGAGAATCTCGTCGGGCAGGAACAGAACCATGTCGCGCTGGTCTTCCGGCCGCTGCATCGAAAGCTTGATCGCGTCGAACTGGAAGGCGATGTCGTAACCGAAGGCGCCGAACAGGCCGATCGCCGAATCCGCTTCCGAATGAAACAGGTCGACGATTGCCCGCAGCACGGAAAACACCGTCGGCATCTTCGAGCGCTCTTCCTCGGTGAACACGCGCGTTGGCTCGTTGACGGTGAGATCGAGGCGCCGGACCGTCCGCTCCCCGAGCGTCAGTTCGGCCACCGTCTTCAGCTTGTCCGCGACGAAACCGAGCAGCACCTCGCCGCGGCCGTTGAAGGCCTCAATCCACACCCTGCGGCCATTCGAGGAGATCCCAAGCGGCGGATCGGCGATCGCCGTATCCCAGCGGGTATAACGGCCCGGATATTCGTAATTGGAGGAAAACACCGCGCCGCGCCGTTCGTCGAGCCTGTCGACATAGGAGGAGATCGCATCCGCATAAGGTGCGGCGCGCCGCTGGCGGCTGACCGCAATCCCGCCCCTCGTCTCGTAGACCTCCGAACCGTCATCCCGAATGATCGTTACCATTGTCCTGCCTCTCCAATGTCTTTGCCCGGGTGCCTGCGGCGGATAACAAAAAAGCCGCCTCGGGTTCCGGGCGGCTTGTGGTCTTGTCGATGGACATGACTGGTCAAGGCCGCGTTGAGCGTGCCGGCCACCAGTTAGCAATGGTCATCGAGTTCATCATGGGCCGAATTGTTAGCTGGGGTTTTCGAGCCACGCAAGCGAATTTCCACGAGCCGGAAACAGAATTCTGGCGCTGCGATGCGACCAAAACCGGAGAGAGGCGTTTAGCGTCCCGCAAGGATCGAAGAAACGCAGCCGAGAAGGATACGGCATGCAGCATCCGTGGATCGCAATTCTCGCAGGCCTGCCCCTGATCATCGGGGCCGGGTTGCCGCCCGAAAGACCGATACCCCAACACTCCAACGTCCCGCCCGGCATCGTGGAGGTGAACTTCCTGACCCGCCTTCTGCAGGACGGATCGCATGATCGCGCACCGCGCCGCCGCGCGTCCCCGCGATCACAGGGACGCACTGCAATTCCCGAACCGCCGGCGCTGGCAAACGTTCCCCTGCCGATCCCGAAGCCCGTCGAAGAAGTGCAGAAACCGACCGAGGCGCCTCAGCAGGCGGAGCGCCCCGCCGAAAAACCCACCGTTCCCGAGGCGCCGGCACCCGTGGCGCAGAACCGGTTGAGCGAAAATCCGGCCGAAAATCCTGAAAAGCCGCCCGTTGTCGAGCAACCCGGCACCGCTTCCGAGCCGGCCCATGAGGCCGAAGTTCCGAAGCCCCTGCCAAAGCCGGGCGCCACGGCCGCCGAGGCGCAGCCGATTGACAAACCTGGCCAGGCGGCGACGCCCAAAACGGATGCGGCAAAGCCGGAGGAGACCAAGCAGAGCGAAACCAAGCCGGACGGCAAGGAAGACGGCAAGCAACCGGACGAGCAGAAGGCAGAAGCCCCTCCGCCACCTCCACCGCCACCACTTGTCAAGGAAGACCCCGAAGAGCTGAAGGCCTGCCTCGCCGAACTCACCTCGCTCGGCGCGAAATTCGAAGCCACCGATCCGATCGACGAAGGCAATGGCTGCGGCATAGAGAGCCCGATTGATGTTGCCACAGTCCTGCCGGGGGTCGAGGTCGGCGGTGCGACGATGCGCTGCAAGACGGCGGTCAGTCTGGCGCACTGGCTGAAGGACACCGTCCAGCCGGCGCTCAATATCGCCATGCCGGGCCGCAGGATCACCGGGCTGGTGCCCGGCTCCACCTACGCCTGCCGCCTGCGCAACAGCGCCTCGACCGGCAAGATTTCCGAACATGCCCGCGGCAACGCCTTCGACGTCGCCGCGTTCAAGCTCGACAACGGCGAGAAGCTGGAGATGAAGCCTAGGGCCGAGGACTCGACCATGGAAGGCGCCTTCCAGCGCACCGCTACTGCCGGCGCCTGCCTCCACTTCACCACCGTCCTGTCACCAGGCAGCGACGCCGCCCACCAGAACCATCTGCATCTCGACGTTCTGGAGCGGAAGGATGGATATCGGTATTGCCGGTAGGCCGTCTGCCGCCCGCCACAACGCACGCATACCGGCTACGCGGACGTTGAGATTGAGACGACGGCGCGGCAGGTTGAATGAGCCTGAGGATGCGCCGGATCTGAAATTCATGCCGGCAGCCGAGGGATAGCGACCCCTCATCCGCCTGCCGGCACCTTCTCCCCGCAAGCGGGGAGAAGGACATATGCCGCGCTGTCTCCGCTCCTCCCAATACCGCCCTGGACGCGGCCGAGGAACAAGCCAAACCTCTAACCCCGCCAGCCTACCTCGATCATCACCCGGCCGGGCGCCAGGCAATAGAACAGGTACCCGCCGCGCATCTCCCGCGGCTCCCCCACCAGCTCGGCATCACCGTCCTTCAATTCCCGGTAGAGCCTGTCGACCTCGGCTTTCTCCGGCTGGATGAAACCGAGATGGTAGGTGACGACCCCGAGCGCCTGCTGCTCGGCCCCGCCGAATTTCTCGACCGGGTGGCTGACGACGATTTCGAGGCCTGAATCGTCGTTGAGGATGGCCAGGCCGTTCGCGCCGCGCATCTCACGCAGAGTCAGGCCGAAATGCCGGACGAGGAAGGCGCTGGTTGCCGCAACGTCGGGCACGTGGATATCGATATGGTTCATACGCAACGTTTTCTCGCGAGGTTACCCCGACGGAACGCGACGCGGAAAAGGCCACGAGAATCCGCCGAGAGCGGCACGGGATGTGCCGTTTCTCGTCGCGGGTTCTCAACGGTGGACCGAAGGATCAGAGCTTCCTTGCGGAAGGGGCCGTGCTTACCATATCCGGCCCTGCCTTTTTCGACGGATGAGCTTTAACACGAGCCGGCTCGGGCGCTCAAGCCCTCATCCCCCTCAGAACAACCCCTCCACGAAACCATCCTCGTTCAGAAAGATGCGTTCCGCGGACGGCACGCGCGGCAGACCGGGCATGGTCATGATCTCGCCGGTGATCGCGACGACAAAACCGGCGCCGGCCGAAAGCCGCACTTCGCGCACATGCACGATGTGACCCTCCGGCGCACCGCGCAAGGCGGGGTCGGTCGAGAAGGAATATTGCGTCTTGGCGATGCAGATCGGCAGGTCGCCGTAACCCTGCTCCTCCCAGGCCTTCAACTGGTCGCGCACGCCCCGGTCGGTAGTGACTTCGCCGGCATGATAGATCTTCGAGGCGATGATCTCGATCTTTTCGAGGAGCGGCAGGTGATCGGGATAGAGCGGCTGGAATTTCGCCTGGCCGCCCTCGGCAAGCTCGACCACCTTGAGGGCAAGCTCCTCGATGCCGGCAGACCCTTCGGCCCAATGCCGGCAGACGATGCCGTCGGCGCCGTGCCGCGCTGCGTAGTCCTTGACGGCGGCGATCTCATCCTCCGTATCCGAGGTGAAATGGTTGATGGCGACGACCACCGGCACGCCGAATTTCCGCACATTGGCGATATGGCGGCCGAGATTGGCAGCACCCCGCTTCAGCGCCTCGACATTCTCCTGGCCCAGATCCTCTTTTTTCACCCCGCCGTTCATCTTCAATGCCCGCACGGTGGCGACGATGACGGCCGCATTCGGCTTCAGCCCCGCCTTGCGGCACTTGATGTCGAAGAATTTTTCGGCGCCGAGATCGGCCCCGAAACCCGCTTCCGTCACCACATAGTCGCCGAGCTTCAGCGCCGTGCGCGTGGCGATCACCGAATTGCAGCCATGGGCGATATTGGCGAACGGCCCGCCATGCACAAAGGCCGGATTGTTTTCGAGCGTCTGCACCAGGTTCGGCTGCATCGCGTCCTTCAACAGTACCGTCATCGCCTTGTCGGCCTTGAGGTCGCGGGCAAACACCGGCGAGCGGTCGAACCGGTAACCGATGACGATGTCGCCGAGCCGCCTTTCGAGGTCCTTGAGGTCGGCCGCCAGGCACAGGATCGCCATCACTTCCGAGGCGACGGTGATATCGAAGCCGCTCTCGCGTGGAAAACCGTTGGCGACGCCGCCGAGCGATACGACCGTCTGGCGCAGCGCCCGGTCGTTCATGTCCATCACCCGCCGCCAGCTGATCCGCCTTGTATCCATGTTCTCGGCATTGCCCCAGTAGATATGGTTGTCGATCATCGTCGACAGCAGGTTATGGGCAGACGTGATGGCGTGGAAATCGCCGGTGAAATGCAGGTTGATGTCTTCCATCGGAATGACCTGCGCATATCCGCCGCCGGCCGCTCCACCCTTGACCCCGAAACAGGGGCCAAGCGAAGGCTCGCGCACGCAGATCACCGCCCTCTTTCCGATCCGGTTCAGCCCGTCGCCGAGGCCCACGGTGGTGGTCGTCTTCCCCTCGCCCGCCGGCGTCGGGTTGATGGCGGTCACGAGGATCAGCTTCCCATCCTTCTTTCCCAAAAGCGACGCGATGAACTCCGCCCCGACCTTCGCCTTGTCGTGGCCATAGGGAGCGAGCGCCTCGACGGGGATGCCGAGCTTCGCGCCGATCTCCGTGATCGGCTTCTTTTTCGCGGCGCGTGCGATTTCGATGTCGGATCTGACCTCTGCCATAGCTTCGCTCCCCCAAGTGCTTTCGGATCAAACATGTCCTTGCGGTTATGGTTAGCGAAGGAAAGGCTATGTGAATAGCCGCAACCGGATAGCTGCCGGGAACGTGCACAAGGAAAAGGGCGGCGCGATCGCTCGCACCACCCTTCTCAGGCGCCCCCGCCCCTTTGTCCGGATCAGAATCGCTGGGTCAGCGAGACTTTGAAGGTGCGCCCCGGCTCGGAATAGTAGTCTGCGGTGGCCGCCGGTACCGTCGTGCTCTTGTTGTTGAGTGCGTCCCAATACTTCTTGTCGAACAGGTTGTAGATGCCGGCATTGATGCGCAGGCCTTTGACTTGCTCGGGCTCCCACCATGCCGTCAGGTCGACAAGCCCGTAACCCGCTGCCTTGTAGGTGGCGCTGGACTTGTAGGAAACGTTGCCGACACCTGTCCACAGCACGTCGACGCCCCAGGTCTCTGCCTCGTACCCTGCGCCGACGATTGCCTTGACCGGTGCGACGGAAGCGAGGTGGGTGTGGTTGACGAGGTCGATACCGCGTGTGAATGCCAGCCCGGCGCGGACGTTGAAGCCGCTGTCGAAGCGCTTATGAGCCGAGAACTCTGCCCCGAAGATCTCGACCTTGGACAGGTTGATCTGCTGCTGGAAGAATTGGTAATCGAGCGGGTTGAGACCACGAGCGATGATTTCCGCAGCCGTCAGGTTCCGCCCATCGATGAAGTTCTTATAGCGGGTATAGAAGAAGTTCACCGAACCGCCGAAATTGTCGTCGCCCAGGCGTGAGCCCACTTCGAACCCGCTGCTGGTCTCCGGCTCCAGATCGGGATTGCCGATCGACGCGTAGCTGCCGACGCTTCCATAGCTCAGATAAAGCTCGGTCGCCGTGGGCGAACGGAAGCCCATCGCCCATTGGGCGAAAAGCGTGACGTCATCATTAAGCTGATATTCGGCCAGCAACTTGGGTGAAAATGCGCTATCCTGCGAACCGCCCGGCATGGAAGGGTTGGATGCGTTATTAGTGAAGGAAGGGGTGTTCCTCGGCGAATGATCATACCAGTCGAAACGCAGGCCTGGCGTCAACGAGAAGCCGCTGTCGCCAAACGTCATGCGGTCTTGGGCGTAGATGCCGATCTTGGTGCTGTCCACATCCGGCATATCCGCTTGATTGGTGTGCAGATTGGCGCACCCCGCGAAGACACCAGCATAGGGCGGCGCGGCCGGGCATGAGTCGACGCCCGCGGAATATTGCTCTGCCCTCGACAGGAAGATGTTCGTGCCGAGCGTAAAGACATGGTCGACCGTTCCCGTCCGGAAGTTGTTGTCCAGGAACCCGGTAAAGCCGACGCCGGCTTCTTCTATCTGGTTGTCGCGCGTGTAGATGCCGGGAACTGTCGTAAAGCGGAACGAATCCTGGGTAAGCGCCCGCTCCTGACGCTGCCAGTAAAGCGTCGCCTGCGCAGCGTCGATCAGTCCGTCAGTGCTCGGCGCGTCGTATTCGTAGTCGAGCGAAACACGTGTGCGGCGGTTTTCTTCGCCGGATTCGTGGTTTCCGGGACGATAGTTGCCGGTCAACGTCTGCGCCTGGCGCAAATCGATATCCTTCTCGGTCGAGAAACGCTCAGCGGTGAAGCCGAACCGATGACCGGATTCGGTATCCCGACGCAGCTTGAACAGCAGGTTGCTCTGATCATAGTCGGCCGGATTGGTCGCCGTGCGTGTCGGGCCGAAGCCCCCGACTGAACCGTGGTTCTGGCGCTCATGACCCTTCTTGTAGGTACCCAGAAACATGATCGAGGTGTTCTCGATCTTCTTGGCGACCGCGGCGCCTCCGTACCAGCTCTTGTCCATGCTGTCATAACCGGTGCCTACCTTGCCGCCCCAATCCTTGCCTTCGCCGATGAGGTCTTCCGGCTCCAAGGTGCGAACGAGAAGCGCGCCACCGAGCGCCCCGTCGCCTATGCGGCTCGAATCCCCGCCCTTCACGACATTGACTGCCGTCAGCGCAAAGAAATCCATGGTATCGGCGCCGCCGCTATTGCTGCGCGCGTTGTCACGCAGGTAGGTCAACGGAATACCGTCGACGAGTGTCGTGACACGGCTGCCTTCCAGACCGCGGATGTTCAATGAGTTCGTCGCACGGCTGAAGTTCACGCCCGGATCGATCGTGCGGCCCAGGTCCTCGATGCTGCGGATCTGCTTGTTGTCGATCTGCGCTTCGGTGGTTTGCGTGGCAAGCGGCGTGCTTTCGGGATCCCCCGCCTTCACCCGTTTCCCCTTCAGCACGATCGGCTTCAGCGTCGTGTCCGTCTGGGGCTGGGTAGCCTGCTGGGCGGCCGCACCGCAGGCGAGGGACAACACCGCGAGCGCGGTGCAGGTGGCAAGGGTGGATCGCAGACGTCGCGTGACCATGACTGTCCTTTCAACAGGGCACGCGAAACCGTTGGCGCGCGCGAACGCACCGGAAAGGCGGCGGCCCTTTTCAATTCTGGCAAGAATGTGGCGGAAGGCAGGAAATGCCTTATTCATGCCATTAGAAAACATGAGTGTTATTGTCAATTATTAAAACATGACTCTAATCATCATATTTATGCGAGGCTGGTCCGATGGCAAAAATACAACAGGACCGAATGCAAGAAGGCCCGGATCGCTCCGAGCCTTTTGGTTCTGGGTAGTCGCGCCGTCCGCGGGGGGCAAGAGATGGTCTGCCGTATCTGGCTCCAAAACGCCCCCGGCGCTTCGCTTTCGCTCCGCGCGTTCGTCACTGCAATCGATTCACTGGATCGATTGCTCCGGCTGCGCCGGACCGTTCCTGCTCCCGGCGCCTCGCTTGGGCTCGGCGCGTTCGACGCTCAAAACGCTCCACTGGAGCGTTTTGCCGGCTGCGCCGTCGCGTCTCACCCCTCCCCGATGGCGATCAGGCTGGCGTTGCCGCCGGCGGCAGCGGTGTTGACCGAGATCACCTGCTCTTCGGCAAACCGCATCAGATAGGCCGGGCCACCCGCCTTGAAGCCGGTGCCGGAAAGGCCGGAGCCGCCGAAAGGCTGGGTGCCGACCACAGCGCCGATCATGTTGCGGTTGACATAGACATTGCCGGTGTCGAGCGCCTCCGTCACCTTGCGGATTGTCGCCTCGATGCGGCTGTGAATGCCGAGCGTCAGGCCGTAACCGGTGGCGTCGATCGCCGAAAGCACCTTGTCGAACTCCTTCGCCTTCCAGCGCACCACATGCAGGACCGGGCCGAACACTTCCTTGGTCAGCACGGCGGCGCTGTCGAGTTCGATGATGTGGGGGGCGAAGAAATTGCCGGTCTGCGGCGCCTCCCCCCCGGCGTAACGTATCTTCTGCTTTCTCGCCCGCATGTCCGCGACGTGATCGGCCAGCATTTGTCTCTGGTTCTCGTCGATGATCGGCCCGACATCGGTATTCTGTTTCGCCGGGTCGGCGAGATTGAGCTCGGCCGCCGCCCCCTCGATCATCTTCAGCATGCCGTCGGCGATATCCTCCTGCAGGAAGAGGATGCGCAGCGCCGAACAGCGCTGGCCGGCGGAGCGGAACGCCGAAACGACCACGTCGTCCGCCACCTGTTCCGAAAGTGCCGTCGCATCGACGATCATCGCGTTGATGCCGCCGGTCTCGGCGATGAAAGGCACGATCGGCCCGTCCTTGGCGGCCAGCGCCCGGTTGATCGCGTGCGCCGTCTTCGTCGAACCAGTGAAGGCGATACCGGCGAGCTTGCGATGCGCAGTGATCGCCGAGCCGACATCCGGGCCGCCCGGCACCAGTGCCAGCACTTCGGCCGGAACGCCTGCCTGGTGGAACAGCTTGATCGCCTCATGGGCGATCAGCGGCGTTTGTGGCGCCGGCTTTGCGACGACCGTATTGCCGGCCACCAGCGCCGCCGAAATCTGCCCGAGGAAAATCGCCAGCGGGAAGTTCCACGGCGAAATACAGCCGAACACGCCGCGGCCGCGCCAAAAATGGCGGTTGTCCTCGCCGGTCGGTCCCGGCATCGTCGTGGGCATGGCGAATAGCTCCCGGCCCTTGTCGGCGTAGTAGCGGCAGAAATCCACCGCCTCGCGGATTTCGGCAATCCCGTCATCCAGCGTCTTGCCGGCCTCGGCGGCCAGCAGCGCCAGCAGCCGGTCGCGGTTTTCCTCCATCAGCCCGGCGGCTCGCTCCAGGCAGGCAGCGCGGATTTCCACCGGCTGGCGCGACCAGGCCCGGAAAGCCTTGGCCGCAGCCGTGAAGGCTGCATCCACATCGGCCGGCGTCGCATCGCGCACGGTGCCGACGATCTTCGAACGATCTGAGGGAGACCGAACCGGCTTTTCCTCCGCCTTGGAGGTGACGCCTGCTACCAGCGGCCCCGCCTTCACCTCGCCCCACGGCTTGGAAACGCTGGCCATCAGCCTTTCGAGCTCGACCCGGTGGCCGAATTCGAAACCGGCACTGTTCTTGCGGCGGCCGTAGATGTCGGAGGGAAGCGGGATCTGCTTATGCCGGGCGCTGATTCCGTCATCGAGGCCGAGCCGCGCCGACGGCCGTTCCAGCAGCTTTTCGACTGGTACCTGTTTGTCGCCCGCAACCGCCACGAAGGAGGAGTTGGCGCCGTTTTCCAGAAGCCGGCGGACGAGATAGGCAAGCAGGTCGCGATAACCGCCGACCGGCGCATAGATGCGGCAGGCGATCCGGTCGTTGCTTTCGAGCAGGTCGTCGTAAAGCGCCTCGCCCATCCCGTGCAGCCGCTGGAACTCGAAGCCCGTGCGGTCGGGGCCGGCAAGTTCCAGGATAGTCGAGACGGTCAGCGCGTTGTGGGTGGCAAATTGCGGAAAGATCCGCGCCCGCTTGGCGAGAAGCTGCTGGGCGCAGGCGAGATAGGCAAGGTCCGTCGCCGGTTTGCGGGTCCAGACCGGATAGTCCTCGATTCCCCGCTCCTGCGCCCGCTTCACCTCGGTGTCCCAATAGGCGCCCTTGACGAGCCGCACCATCATCCGTCGGCCATGCATGGTGCAGAGCTGGTCGATATAGTCGATCACCTGGGGCGCCCGCTTCTGATAGGCCTGGATCGCCAGGCCGAACCCGTCCCATCCGGAAAGCGACGGATCGGAGAAGGTGGCGGCGATCACGTCGAGCGACAGTTCCAGCCGGTCGGCCTCTTCCGCGTCGACGGTGAAGTTGAGCTGGTGTTCCTTGGCCATCCGGGCGAGATCGAGAAGGTCAGGCACCAGTTCCGCCATCACCCGGTCATGGTGGGTGGCGAGGTAGCGCGGATGCAGCGCCGAAAGTTTGACGGAAATGCCCATCCGGTCGGGAAGCTGCCTGCCCTTGCCGTGTTTTTTCATATGCGCACCGATCGACTGGATCGCGTCCGCATAGGAGCGGAAATAACGCTTGGCGTCTTCTGCCGTGCGGGCGCCCTCGCCCAGCATGTCGAAGGAATGGCGGTACCCTTTCTCCTCGCTCTTGGCGGCCCGGACAAGCGCATCCTTCATCGTCTCGCCGAGCACGAAGTGGTGGCCGAGGAAACGCATCGCCTGCTTGGTGGCGGTGCGCACGGTCGGCAGGCCGACGCGCTTGACGAGACCGCGCAAAATTCCCTCGGGCGTCTCGCCGGGGCCTATGACGCGCGCCGAAACCGCGAGCGCCCAGGCGGAGGCCGACACGAACCAGCTTTCGCCGGAAGCCTCATGGGTGCTCCAGCCACCTTCGCGCAGCTTGTCCTCGATCAGCCGGTCCTGGGTCAGGGCATCGGGCACGCGCAGCAGCGCCTCGGCAAGCACCATCAGCGCCAGCCCTTCCCGCGTCGAAAGCCCATACTCGCGCAAAAAATCCTCGACACCGCCGACCTTGCCGGCCCCGTCGCGGATGGCATTGATCATCCGCCGCGCCCGCTGGTCGATCGCCGCATCCTGCGCCGAGGTAAAGCTGGTGCGGGCGGCGAACTGCCGGATCAGCCGGTCGTCGTCGCCGGCATAAGGCGCATTGAAGGGAATAAAGGGCTCGGTCAGAATCTGGCTCATATGCATCTCCGTTTCATTCTCCCCATAGCTGGAATTTCGTGGAGATTTCGGCGGATCTTTATGGCATTAACGAGATATCTCACGGCAATTTCAGCAAGATGTAGCGAAATATGAAAGACATCGACCGTCTCGACCGAAAAATCCTCCGGGCGCTCCAGAAAGAGGGGCGCCTGAGCAATCTCGAGCTCGCCGATCGCGTCTCGCTTTCTCCAACGGCGACCGCCGAACGGGTCAAGCGGCTGACCCGCGAAGGATACATCACCGGTTATAGCGCTTTGCTGTCGCCGGAAAAGCTCGGGCGCAATCTGCTCGTCTTCGTACAGGTCAAGCTCGACCGCACCACGCCCGACGTTTTCGACGCATTCGCCGCCGCGGTGAAGCGCAGCGACGACGTGATGGAATGCCATATGGTGGCAGGCGGCTTCGATTATCTGGTGAAGGCACGCGTCGCCGGAATGGAAGCCTACCGGCAGTTCCTCTCGGAGGTGATTCTCCCGCTTCCGGGGGTCAGGGAAACCCACACCTATGCCGTCATGGAGGAAATTAAGGGAACCGGATATATCCCCGTATAAATCTTGACCCCGTAACTCCATGAATTCATGGAAATAAAGTGAGCCTATATCGGAAACCATCCTGGTTTCCGTTGCAGTGCACGAAATTTCGCTGGCTATTCAAACCGATTTGTATATTTGTTAACGATCACATAAATCACCTGTCTGCTCGCCCGCATGATCACTTTGGAACGGCAATCGATTCTGAACAGCGAGATTTCCGCCGCGGATTCGCGATTGGAAATATTTGCTGCGATGAAGCGCGTTGCCCACGAGTTCGGGTTTCGCCACATCACGCTTTTCGCTGCCACCAGAGCGGACGAGACGCTTTTGTCGCGGATGATCGTCGAGACGACGCTGCCGGTAAGCTATGTCCAGGAATTTGACCGCCGTCGGCTTCTGAAGCTTTGCCCGGTCGCACCGATCATCTCGAAATCGGCCCTTCCCTATTGTTGGTCGATCGACGATCCCGAAAGCGTGCGCGGTTTCCCGGTGCCGGTCGAGATGGACGAGTTGCAGCGCCGCTACGACATCATCACCAGCGTCGCGATGGCAGTGCATTCGATCGATGGCGGCCGCTTCATGCTGCGCTTCGACGGCGTCCGGCATCGGCTGAGCCAGATGGAGCTCAACGAGATCGGCATGATCGTGCTGCATGCCTTCGATGTCTTCGACAAGATCCGCCGAAGTGCCAGGACCGGTACCGCTGGCCCCCTCACCACCCGCGAGCTGGAGGTCGTCCGCTGGACGGCACAGGGCAAGACATCGTCCGAAATCGGACGGATTCTCTCGCTCTCGGACCACACCGTTAACGCATATATGACCAATGCCATAAAGAAACTGGATTGCGTCAACCGCACCCAGTTGGTAGCTAAGGCTCTGAGATTGAGACTCATAGTGTGAGGTTGGGGCGTTATCTCCCGGCCTATGGGAGAAAAAGATTGACGTTTTGGGTCGAACACACCGAAAAACGCGTCAATACTCAATACAAGGAAGTGGGGCTCTCGGCCGACGAGGTGGTGGAACTCGCCTCGGCCTTCCGTTTCTACGGTTACTGGCGGATCGACCTGGATACCGGCCACTTCTTCGCGACCGAAGACGTCTGCCGTATCTTCGGACTGGAGCCGAAGAACGGTCCTTTGAACTTGGTTGCCCTCACCGCGCGCATCCATCCCGACGACATGCCGCAACTGATGGAAACCTTCGAGCGCGCCAGCGGCGAGCGCCTGACCTACCACAATATCTATCGTATCCGAGCCGATGCGGAGGACTACAAATATGTTCGCAGCGTCGGCAAATTCCGCGACAAGCCGGGCACGAGTGGCGAGGTCGTCGGCATGACCTATGAGTTCTTTGCCGAACGTCCCGGCGTGACGTTCTTTCTCGACGAGCCAAGCCTTCCGAAAACCTGACCGGTACCGGCCGGCTTACCGGTCGAGCACCGAGCGCAATTCCACCAGGTTCGAGCGAACCCTGAGCGTGTAGAAACCCATCACCGCCAGATGGCTCGGCATGATCCAGCCGTCCTCGCGGCCGTTGGAGATGATCGCCGGCTGGATGCGCAGCGCCGACTTGAACTGCGACAGCGTATCGGTCCACAGCGGCCCGATATTACGCTCGCGGATCACCTGGGAAAAATCCGCCCCTGCCGCTGCAAGCACCGCATAATAGCCGTAGAGCTGGCCGTAGGCGAACCAGAAGCGGTCATCGGCGCGCGTATCGAACCAGCCGGCATTATAGTTCTCCGAGCGCTCCCGCAGGATCGCCGACGTGCCGCCGAGATCGTTGGCGATCCGGTCGATGAACTGGATCAGGTTGTCGGCGCGGCCGTCGAAGGTCGCGTTGCAGGAGGTCAGATCGGTATTGAACGCCCTCAGCTTGCTGATCGCCGCGCGATAATAGCTTGGGGTCGGGGTCTTCGGCCCAAAGGGGCTGAGCCCGAAATACCAGGAAAATTCGTCGAACTGCAGGTTGCCACGGGCGTCCTGGAGGTTGTTGTTGATGCTCGACGTGCCGCGCACGCGCCCAAGCGAATCGACGAGTTCCGTTGCGGTGCGCCGTACCGCCTGATTGACGCCCCGCTGGAAGGAAGCCTTGTTGTCGAGGAAAGGCGTGTGATCCCAGTCGATGCCGAAGAACCCGAGCCGGTAGAGCAGCATCGAGGAAATCCAGGCATTCTGGTTGACGTTCATGTCGGTGAGATCGGCGGCGGCATCGACGATCGCCGACGACTGGCATTGTTTCGCGCCGGTCGCCGGAGCGGTCGCGTTGGCGCTTGCAGGGGCCGTTGCCGGCAGTTCCTGGCCGGCCGGCACGTTGCGCTCCGACCAGCGGTAGCTGTCGACGAAATTCGGGTTGAAATTGGTCCAGACCTGCGTCTGCCAGAAGAAATAACCGTAGAGCCCGATCATCAGCACCAGGAAGGCGAGGATCGGGCCCTTCACCATCCAGTGACGCTGACGGTACCACCCATGTGCGGCCATGAACGGCCAGACGATCCAGGCGATCAACAGCCCTATGCCTCGCCCGACGGCCTGGCCGATCCCTTGAAAGAAGGCGGTAATCCGGTCGAGCATCGCTGTCTCCTCGTGAGGCGGGGTGCATCCGATTGGGCTTGGCTCACACATATGTGCTCGGCGTCACAAGCACAACGGGGCGCAGCGTTTCGTCGCAACCGCAAGAAACGAATGCCTAGCTGTTTAGTCCCGGCATTTGATGGAGCGGATTGAGGGTGAAGCGTTCGGGCTGTGAAGTCCATGCTTTGCAAATGAACTCGTAAGGCGTGAGGCCGTTGAGGGTCTTAAGCCTGCGGCCAAAATTGTAAGCGGCGACGAAGTCGGCGAGGTGCTGACGAAGTTGATTGTGGCTTTCATAGTAGAAGCGCCTGACGGTGGCATCCTTGATGGTTCGGTTCATCCTCTCGACTTGAC